>CAVKJG010000081.1:0-2319 GCA_963656825.1 Sphaerochaetaceae bacterium | reverse complement strand
CCCGCGGCGTATTTTTCAACGTATGACGCGGAAAAAATACTCGACGCCCTGAAAAAAGAAAATATTCCTGCGGTGTATTCGTATTCGGCAGGGACATATATTTGCAACTACATTATGTTTTCGGCGCTTGACAGGCTCGCTTCCGCCGAAAAAGCCGTGCCTGCGGGGTTTATTCATTTCCCGTATGCAAACGGTCAGAAAAGCGGCTCGCCGTCGATGGAAATCGGCATGATGAGTCGCGCAACAAAAATAATTTTGACGCAAATGATTTAGGGGGAAAATTTTATGCGTAAATTTAAGGTATTGCTGTGTCTTATTGCGGCGTTATGTGCTTTTGTACTGCTGATGACGTCGTGCACGGCATCGAAAAAGTATGAAAAACAAGTGCTCAGCTACTTGGAAGACAAATATGAGGGAAAGGATTTTGAGCTTCTTTCGTACAGCAAAAACAAAAAGACAAGCAGCAGATATGAAATAAAAGCCGTTTGTCTTGACGACGACACCGAATTCGATATTTATGCTTATTCGGCAAACAACATTTCGGACGGATACGCCGTTACAAAGGCAAACAACGCAATGAGCGAAAAGCTCAATCACATTTTCAGCTACAGCGAGGCGGGAAAATACGTTACCGACGTCCGCTGGCTCCGTCTTTATAACGAGGAAGATACCGACTATACTTTTATGAGCGTCGAAAACGTTGAAAAATACACGTCGGAGGACGAGATAACCTCGATAGACGCAGTTATTTTCGGAAATCCGCTTAAAGCGGAGCAGGTTGCCGACGGAATAGTCACTTCCGTAAAGGCGCTTGAGGAAAACGACATCGTGCTTGAAAGCATAGGCTTTGACTTTACCGTTCTTACGAAAGCCTGCAGAATGGAATCTTCCACTGCCGATATATCCGCGGCAAGCGTTGAAGAACTTACAAGCTTTATAAACGAAAAGCTGGAGGAAGCGAAGGACGGGCAGTCCGTCTGGATGAATTATGAGCGCGTTATGGTGTTCACATACAAAAACGAAAACGCCGATAAGACAAAATAAAAACAGAGAAAGCACCGCTTTTGCGGTGCTTTTGTTATAAAAAACTCCTGCCGGCAGGCAGGAGTTTTTGCTTTTTTTGCTTTTTCTCAGCTCTTTCTGAGAATGGACATAAGGTCGTCGAAGTCGCTGTCTGAAACGAGAGCGTCTTCCTTGTCCTCTGCAACGGGAGCGTTGACGGGCTTGTCTGCCGCCGCGGGCTTTGCCACGGGAGCGGCATCCGCGGGAGCTGCCGCGGAAACGGAAGGAGCCGAACGTTTAGCCTGATCATCCGTCTTGAAGCCTGTTGCGATAACCGTTACCTTGATAGTGTCTTCAAGGCTGTTGTCTATCGTAGCACCCCAGATAATCGTTGCGTCGGGATGAGCTTCGCTTGAAATCATTGAGGAAGCCGTTTCGACTTCATCAAGGCTGATATCTGCGGAAGCGGTGATGTTTATAAGTATGCCCGTTGCGCCGGAGATTGTTGTTTCGAGAAGCGGGCTTGTGATAGCCATCTTAGCCGCAACCTCTGCCTTGTCTCTGCCTGTGCCCGTGCCTATACCCATGTGAGCATAGCCTGCGTCACGCATAACCGCGGAAACGTCCGCAAAGTCAAGGTTTACAAGTCCCGGTATGTTGATAAGATCCGAAACGCTCTGAACGCCGCGACGGAGAACGTCGTCTGCATATTCAAAGGCGTTGGAAAGAGTGATTCTGTTTTCTGAAATCTGTTTAAGTCTTTCGTTGGGGATAACGACGAGAGCGTCAACATAGTCACGAAGGTGAACTATACCTTGCTCTGCCTGAATCATACGTTTTCTTCCTTCGAAAGAGAAGGGCTTTGTAACGATGCCTATCGTAAGTATGCCCATTTCCTTTGCGACCTTTGCCACAACGGGAGCAGCGCCCGTGCCCGTACCGCCGCCCATACCGGTTGTGATAAAGACCATGTCTGCACCGCGGATGATATTCTGGATATCATCGATGTTTTCTTCGGCAGCGCGCTTGCCGACTTCGGGATCGGAGCCTGCGCCGTGACCTTTTGTTATTTTTTCGCCGATGGCGATCTTTGTGGGTGCGCTGGACGTAAGAAGAACCTGCTTGTCGCAGTTCACCGTGATAAAGTCAACGCCCTGAATGTTTGTTTCGATCATGCGGTTTACGGCATTGCCGCCGCCGCCGCCGACGCCGATGACTTTGATCTTTACACCACTGTCGTAGTTGTTGTCAAATTCAAAACCCATTTTATAAAACCTCCTAAATTTTTGCTCCAAAAGATAGATACAGTAATATAAT
>CAVKJG010000080.1:0-2898 GCA_963656825.1 Sphaerochaetaceae bacterium | reverse complement strand
AACCCGACGTGTTTGTAGTCGTCTATACATATCGGAAACGACCGCTCGACATTTTTATACCACGACTTGAACGTGAGCTCGTCAACGCCGCTTGCCGCTATCGTCGCCACGCAGACGTATTTTATCGGAAGCACTATGTTTTCGATAAGCACGCACAGAATAAGCACCGTTATTGAAATGCCAAGCGCAGACGGAGTCTTAAACTTCTCGGCGAGTTTGTCCTTGAAGAACAACGCCGCTATCAGCAGCGCAAACACGCCTGCCGCAGATATTGCCGTTTCCGAACGGTGTACAAACAGCTCGCCGCAGCATGCAAGCGTTATTAAAGGCGTACCGACCGTAAGCAACGTCGACACGCCTTTGAATATGTTATATTTGAGTACGCTTTTGTCTTTCATAGCCTACCCTCGCATGACAACGGGCGGCTTATCGTCGGCGACCAATTTCACCGCGACTATCTTATTTACCGTATCTACACTCTTTGCCGCGTTTTCGGCAAACGCCGCTATCTGCCGCTTTAATTCCTCATTCTCGGCGGCAATTTTAGCCCTTGCACGCGTTTCCGCATACTTGACGTTATTTATTATAGCGTTTACGTCCGTGCGCGTTTTGGCGTTGCTTATAGCCCCTGCGCGGACGTATTCAACCTCAAGCAAGGCGTTGACCTTTGCTACAAGGTTGTCCGAAGCTTCAAGCATTTCGTTTACCTTGTCCGCAAGCTCGGCATTCTCGCGCTTTAAGCCCTCAACCGTTTCTGCCAGCGTTTCATTCTGCTTCATGAGCGCGGACAACTTACGCGTTTCTGCCGTGTTCTCTTTCGTGCCGCGCCGCGACAGCAGCGACAATACTACGCTCGTTACTGCCGTTATGAACGACGACGAGGTGATAAACGTGAGTACTCCCGTGGAATGCTCGAGCACCCAACGCCATATACTTGCAAAAAATTCATACATATTTTTATACCTCCTCCGATTCTATTTTACTGTCAATCCACGACGGGCGCTCGGGCACTACAAGCGTTTCGGGTGCATTGAGCCATGCTTCGTACCAATCGGCAAGCTGCACTTCCTGTACAACGCTCAAGCGGTCGTACCACAGCTTACCGCGGTTAATTACCGCAAAGCACTCCGTTTCGCGCCGCAGTCTTATTTCCGCGCGTTTCCGCTCGGCGAGCTCTTCTTCGGTGTACGGGATATAAACCTGTATATCCTCGTATTCGTCGTAAGCGTCCTTTGCGGGCACGGCAAGTGTTTCTGTGATTTTCTTTACGGTTTGACCGCCGTTGGGAAACTCTGCGACAACCTGATATTGCGTACCGTCTATTTCTTCGACCTTGCCGCCGCTTGCCGTGATTTCCGCGATTTTCATTTCGACAATCATTGCAGGTACCTCAGGCACGGCTTCGTGATGTTCTTTGAAAATTTGCTCATCTTTCAGATAACCGAGTTCGAGGTCATAAGTCTCTATTACTTCCGTTTTGTTTTCGTTATATACTTTCATTTTTCTTTTACCTCCTCGTATAATATAGATACTTAGTTTTTTTGCAAGGAAACTAAGCAAAACCGTTATACAAATAACTTTCGTTATGGTATAATGTGTTTGGTACAGATAGAGGCTCGTAGTTCACCTCCATAAGACTTTGTTCTTCTGACTAAGGGTTACGCCTCTTTCTTTACGTGTTTGTGCGAATGAGCCGGATAGTACTTGTTGCTGCATATCTGACGAGGTTGTACCCGCGTAAAGCAAATTGGATCTTTATCTGTAACTATTTCGTAGGTTGGTTCACCTTATGTTTTACATCGGTATCGACATCGCTAAACAGTCTCATCAGGTTGCTTTTCTTGACGACGGCGGCAACGCTATCGTTAAACCGTTCGTTTTTCAGAACTCTAATCAAGGTTTTGAAAAACTTGTGGTTTCTTTTACCAAATACGGCATTTCGAAAGATAACTGCGTTATCGCCATGGAAGCTACGGGGCATTATTGGTTCGCTTTGTATTTCTTCCTGTCGGATTTAGGCTTTTCGGTGAAGGTTCTTAATCCCATTCAAACCGACGCTTTCAGAGACCTTTCTATCCGTAAGGTAAAAAACGACATAATCGACAGTATCAATATTGCCGAACTTCTTCGTTTCGGTAAATTTTCCGAATGCGTTATCCCCGACGAAAACACAATCGCACTCAAAAATTTATCTCGCTTTCGTTACGCTATGGTGGATTTATGCAGCGACCTTAAACGTAAGGTTATTTGCTTGCTTGATCAAGTTTTCCCCGAATATGACAAGCTTTTTTCGGACATTTTCGGCATTACGAGCAAACAGTTACTGCTTAAATTCTCTACACCCGATGAATTTAACGAAATTTCCATAACCAAACTTTCTAACTTTATCTCGAAAGTCAGTCGCGGCTGTCTCGGCAAATCTAAAGCTCAGGATCTGAAATCCGCAGCGGCTAATTCTATCGGCGTTTCTTTCGCTCTCGACTCTTTCTCTTTTCAGATTAAACAACTTATCGAGCAGATAGATTTTACGGAAAAGCAAATCGACGAAATCGACGTCAAACTCGCGGAACTTTTAGCCGCTACTCGGTATTCCGTCATTACCACTATTACCGGTATCGGGGCAACTACCGGCAGCCTTATCGTCGGCGAAATCGGAGACATTAACCGCTTCGAATCCGCTCCTAAACTCGTTGCTTACGCGGGGCTTGACGCTTCCGTCAAGCAATCCGGAAATTTCATAGGCACTCAAAACAAAATCTCTAAACGTGGTTCGCCTTATTTGCGAAGAGCTTTGTGGACTGCTGCTTTTGTAGCGTCACAACACGATCCCGTTTTATCCGTTTATTACTCCAATCTTATCGCGAGAGGCAAGTCTCATAAACTTGCTCTTACCGCCGT
>CAVKJG010000079.1:0-3506 GCA_963656825.1 Sphaerochaetaceae bacterium | reverse complement strand
GTCGGGAGAAAGCTTTTTTGCGCTTTCAAGTATTTTTTCAACGTTTGTTTCCGTAAGAAGATAAACGCTTTTGCTTTTTATGCCGAGCCGCTTTGCACGCATTGATATCTGCGCGGCGGACTCTTCTCCCGAAACATAAAGCACTGTCTTTTCCTTTGACATTGCGGCGCATATCTGCAAAAGCAATGTGGATTTTCCTATTCCGGGCTCGCCCGAAAGCAATATTACCGAGCCGCAGACAAGACCTCCGCCGAGAACTCTGTCGAATTCGCCCGTGCCGGTGGAGGAACGCATATATTCCGGAATGTTGCCGTCGCCAAGCAAAACGGGCTCGCTTTCCGTACCCGCGCGGACAAGAATATTCTGTCTTCCCGCGCCCTTTTTGGGTTCGGGCTCGGGAGAGCTGTACGTTTCTTCCGTCATGGTGTTCCACGCTCCGCAGGACGGACAGCGACCGAGCCATTTTGCGCTCTGATAGTCGCATTCGGAGCACACATAAACGGTTTTCTGAGTTTTCATCTGACTTCCTCCGTGTTTGTCGTTTTACAAATGTAATTTACCGCGGCGGCGTAAATACACGCCGCCGTCTTTTGCTGATACGAATCGGTTTTGAGAAGCGCACATTCTTCGGGGTTTGAAAGAAATCCGCACTCTACAAGTATTGCCGTACAGGGAGCGTTGTCAAGAACGTATATTTCGCTGCCGGCAGCCTTTACCTCGCGTTCGTTGCTTTTCTGAAGATAATTGCGGACGGTATCCTTTACGGATATCGCGAGCGCCTTTGAATTTTCCGTGTTTTTTGAATAATAGACGGCAAGCCCCGAATATTTCGCAACGGGAAATTTGTTCATATGTATGCTTATGAATATTGCGTTTTCATATTTTTTTGCCGCTTCGACGCGCGCTTTCAGATCGTCGAGCTTTTTGTGCGACGAGGCTTCGCTGCCGAGAGCAATGTCCTCTGTGCGAGTCATTACAACGGTATAGCCCGCGCTTTCAAAAAGGCTTTGCAGCTTTTTTGAAACGGAAAGATTAAGGGCTTTTTCAAGCGTGCCGTCGTCGGCGGACGCGCCGCCGTCCCTGCCGCCGTGTCCGGCATCGATTATTATCACCGGCAGAGCGGAAGCCTTTGCCGGCGCTCCGGCGCTTTCGGCTTCGGAGATGAAAATTTTTGCCGATATGGCGGAGGTCGCTATGAGAATTGCCGAAACAAGCAGAAAGCACGAAGCGAAAAACGCGGATTTTTTAATACCGTATCTTGTCAAAACATGTCCTCCGGTAAAAATCGTTTATGCTTTGATTTTATGCGCGGAGAAGATAAAATATGCCGGAGTAAGTTTTTGCAGTTTTAACCAACTCCCGTCTCGGCGACGCCTGCAAGGGTGCTTCGCACCACTTGCAAATTCACACCCGGAGGGAGAGGCTTTCAGTGGGTATTTGCGCTCCTTTTTTAAGGCTCTCCCTTTGGGAGAGCTCCCGACGCAGTCGGGTGAGAGGGCTTTGTAAATATGAAGTATTTACAGGCATTGCGAAGAAAAAATATGCCGGGGAAATTACTTTTTCGGGCGGGGAATAAGCGTAAATTCCTTTGTTCCGCAGAAGTATGAAAAGCCTGCAAACGCGGCTGCGGCAAACGGCGTGATAAGATAAAACCACGCTCCGCCGCTTGTGCCGATAAGCGCCATTTTTACGCCCATAAACATTCCTTCCCACGTCTGCGTGATCAGGGCAAAAACTCCGTTTGCGGCGGCAAGCCCGTCGCTGTATTCGCGGTAATGATTGATGATAAAAAATGCAAGCCCGAGGACAAAATCGGGAACAGCCGCAAAAAGTCCCGTGACATAACCTTTCAGAAGGTTCGGCTTTTCGCCGTTTCCTTTTGCGGATATGCCGTCCCTTGCGCCGATATCCCACATATATAAATCTATCAGATAGTAATAAAAAATTATCGTGCAGATGCTGAAAATAAGGGTAAGTATTCTTCTGCTTTTTGTTTCCACGCCGACGGGAAGATATACCATCACGCCGAAAATCATCATAACGATGTGCGTCTGTATCAGCTTCCAGACATCGCCGCCTATATTTTTCATAAAGCTTTTGTTTTCCATTTTATATCCTTCCGGAACGTCTTTTTTAATATTATAGCTGTTATTCTGCGGTTCTTCAATAATAAATAATATTTTTTCGGTGAAAGTTTACATTTTTCGTTTTTGGTGATATAATTTTATTGCATAATATCCCGCGCGAAAGGAGAAAAAGTGAAAATGTCGGAAAGAAGTCCGAGCGAAACCTCGCCGCTTATAGAAAGATTTTTGCGCTATAAGCTTGTAATACAGGGTCGTTCGACAAAAACGGTCGATGAATATCATCTCGATCTGAGGCTGTTTTTCAGATATCTTATAGCGAGAGAAAACGGAATTTCTACGCAGAGCGATGAATTCGAGCAGATAGATATATCCTGCGTGGACGAGGAATTTTCAAAGAAAATAAAAACGCTTGACATACTTGAATTTATGGCGTATCTTGCTTCGGAACGAAATTGCGGAGCTTCGGCAAGAAGCCGCAAGCTTTCTTCGATAAAGGCGTATTTCAAATACATAACGGCTGTTGAAAGAATAATAGATAAAAATCCCGCGGCGGACATAGAATCGCCGAAAATAAAAAAATCGCTGCCGAAGTTTCTTTCACTTGAAGAAAGCATATCGCTTCTTGACAGCGTTTATGCCGATGAAAACTCAAACACAAAAGAACGCGATTATTGCATACTTACGCTTTTTCTCAACTGCGGAATGCGACTTTCCGAGCTTGTGGGAATAAATCTTTCGGATATAGATCCGCAGATGAGGTCGCTTCGCGTTGTGGGAAAAGGCAACAAGGAACGGATAGTTTATCTTAACGACGCCTGTCGCACCGCGATAAAGGATTATCTTCCCGTGCGCGCCGGCACAAACAATGAAATAAAGGACAAAAACGCGCTGTTCCTTTCGCGTCTGCACAAGAGGATAAGCGTAAAGACGGTGCAATGGCTTGTTTATAAATATCTCGGAGAAGCGGGGCTGAAAAACAAGCATTATTCAACGCATAAGCTTCGTCATACAGCGGCTACGCTGATGTATCGCGACGGCGGGGTCGATGTGCTTGCGCTGAAGGAAATACTCGGTCACGAGCAGCTGAACACCACGCAGATATACACCCACGTCAGCAACAAGGCGCTTGAGGAAGCCGTAAGCGCGAACCCTCTCGCAAAGGTGAAAAAAGAGAAGAAATAACCAAAAAAAGTCCCGACACGTCGGGACTTTTTTAAGTTAAAGCATGTTTACCGCTTTATCGAAAAGAGAAATAAGCTGTGCTTTGAGTCTTTCTCCATCCGTTTTCAGAAAGGCGACCTTTTCCGTCGTCAGCCTTTTTACTTTTTCGAATACGGTTTTGTTTATAACACCCTCGGAAAGCGCCGAAAAAAGTTCATCTTCGTCGAAAATATAGATTCTGCCCTCCGCCGTATAAAC
>CAVKJG010000078.1:0-3642 GCA_963656825.1 Sphaerochaetaceae bacterium | reverse complement strand
ATGGTTGAAGTAAACTCCGAAACGGACTTCGTTGCCAAGAACGAAAAATTCGTTGAATTTGTTCACGGCGTGCTCCGCACGATACTTGCTAACCGTCCCGCAAATATGGAGGCGCTCAACGCCTGCAAGTTCGACGGCACGGACTTCACGGTTGAAGACACCGTTAAGGAACAGATATCTATAATTAAGGAAAAAATCTCTATCCGTCGTTTTGTTATAGTTGACGGACTTACAAGCACTTACATTCACGGTAAGGGCAACACAGGCGTTATTGTTAAGTTTGAAGCCGATGACGCCGCAAAGAACAACGCCGGATTTGCTGAATTCGCAAAGAATATTGCACTTCAGGTCGGCGCGTACCCCACACCTTACCTCAATAAAGAATCCGTTCCCGCTTCGGTTCTTGCAGAAGAACAGAAGATTGTTGAAGAACAGATCAAAAACGACCCCAAGAACGCTAACAAACCCGCAAACGTCATTGAAAAAATGGCTGTCGGCAAGCTCGGAAAGTTCTATGAACAGAACTGCCTGCTTGAAATGGGCTACGTAAAAGACGACACCATGTCCGTTGGCAAATACGTCGAAACGACTGCAAAGCAGTTCGGCGGAAAAATTGCCGTTGTGGGCTTCGAGCGCTACGAAAAGGGCGAGGGCATTGCAAAACGTGAGGACAACCTCGACGAAGAAGTTGCTAAAATGCTCGGTAAAAAATAAGCTTTCTCTCTAACAGATATTCCATAATCTCCTGAAAAGGCGTGCCGATTTTATGTCGGTGCGCCTTTTCACTTTATATAAAAAGGTAATTTATCTGCAAAAACGCGACATTATGATACATAACGTATATATTTTTTTAACAAACTATTGACAAATCCATCCCGACGTAGTAAAATGTAAGTGTTACAAAATGTAACAAAAGTGCGCCACCCAATGCTGAAACTGCCGCATCTCAGGTATCCGGATAATGCCTGCTTGCGACACCCGGGGGGGATGCATCCGGCGCAAAAACATTTTTTTATTTTTATAGGAGGATCCACTATGAGAAACAAAAAAGGCTTTACCCTTGTTGAACTTGTTATCGTCATCGCCGTTATTGCGATACTCGCAGGCGTTATGATAGGCACGTTCGCAAGCGTGGTAAAGAAAGCACAGAAGTCTGCCGAGCAGCAGGAAATGGCTGCCGCCAGAACCGAGCAGGTTGCCAATGACGTTCTTGAAAAGCTCAACAACAAGGATTGGCTCGGTTGGGAAGACTTCGAAACAAATCTTGCAAAGGCTCTTGCCGAACATACAAGCACAATCGAAAACTCGATTAAAAGCAGCACAAATTATACGGCTGCTCTCAGAGGAGTACTTGACGAGTATGTAAAGAAAGCCGCTGAAAGCAACACCTCTCTTACAGAAGCTCAGGTTAAGTACATAATCGAAAGCGCACTTTCCAAAAACGGAACAGGCGTTACGGAAGCTCAGGTCAAGGCTATTATAAACAACGCCGTTACCGGCACTTCCACACTTACAAAGGCACAGGTTCAGTCCATAGTTGACACAGCTGCCGCGAACAACCTCAAAGCAGCCGACGTTAAAACAATCGTAGAAAACGCAGTCAAGGGCTACACCCTTACAGACGAAGAAATTGCCGCGCTTGTTAAGGCTAACACCCTTTCCGAAGACGACATAACAAGAATACTTGAAGCAACAGTACCCGTAACCAAAAAGGTTAAGGCTTCTGACGCTGATAAGCTCAGCACTATAGCAGAAAATCTTAACTCCGGTTCAACAATCGAATTCACAGGTACTTGGTCAACAGCTACAGTTAAAGTTGTAGCAAACAAAACACTTTATTTCAGAGGTTCGAACGTAGGCACACTTACAATTGACGCTCCCAATGCTACAATCGGCGTTTACAACAACGTTGCAACGCTTGACGTAGTAGCAGCTGCTCCCAACTCCGTTCACGTTTACGGCGAAATTGAAACGGTAAAAGTACAGGAAGGACGAGTTGTAGTTGAAGCTGCTGCAAGCGTTAAAAAGGTAGACGTTACTCCTGCTGCAAGCAAGAGCGTTAAGCTTGAAGTTGCAACAGCAGCTACAGTAACAGAAATTGCAGTTGACAACAAAGAAGGCGCTTCCGTTGAAGTAACAAGCACCGGTAAGGTTGAAAAAATAACAATATCTAAAAACACAGCCGCTCCCGTTTCTATACAGACAACGGCTGCTACAAAAACAGAAATTCCTGAACAAATAAAGAAGTTTGTTCTTGTAAACGAAAAAGGTCAGGAGCTTGACACTACAAACACTACAAATGGTGAAATAAGCACAAGCGGAACATACTATCTGACAAAGAATGTTACAACAGCAATTACTGTTAAGGCAGACGTTACAGTAGTTCTTGACCTTAACGGTTATAACATAAGCGTTACAGACGCACATGCTATAACAAACAACGGTACGCTTACAATAAAGGGCACAGGCACGGTTGACGCACTTTCAGATGCGAAAGCAGCTCTTTACAACGCATATGGAGCAACGGCGGTTCTTGACGGCGGTACGTATACACGTAGCAACGAAAACGGAACGGAAAACGTAAGCGGAGACAACAGTTACTATGCTATAGAAAATAAAGGTACGCTTACTGTGAATGACGGCGTGACAGTGCATGCAAAAGGTACATTTTCGAGCTTGATCCAAAGCGGATGGAAAACACCTCTATACCATAAAAATGCGAACGTAAACGGAGGTCGCGCAGTGCTTACAATAAACGGAGGTAAATTTATCGGTGGTAAAAATACAGTAAAGAACGACTACTACGGTACGGCTACCATAAACAACGGTACGTTTGGTGGACCTGAAGGCAGCGACGGCAGAGGTACGGTTCTTAACTGGGGTCTGTTGACAATAAACGGAGGCAAATTCGATAAGGGCGCAGCCGGCACTGTAATAACTGTGGGCGACTATGATAGCGGTGACGAAGGCGAAAATGGTGAAACAGGAGACAAAAGCTCCGGCAACAATGACGAATACCAAGGCCAGATTGTTATAAACGGTGGTATCTTTACCGGTGATATAGTAAAACATGAAAAGGCAAATGGTGAAAAATGCAAAGTTACAATTAACGCAGGTACGTTTACATATGACCTGACAAGTGTTGACTTTATAGAAGTTGCTAAAACATCTACTTACGACAAAACAACAGGCGTTGTTAAAGTAAAATAACTAAACAAAACACAAAACCGCACCCGCAAGGGTGCGGTTTTTGCGCAAAGGTGTTGACAAAATAAATTTTGCGGTGTATAATAATAACGAAAAGAGAAGCTGTCCGGCAACGGTTGGCTTCCCTGATATAGTGGTTAAAAGTTAACCGCCTATCCGGAAAGCAGGCGGTTATCTTTTTTGTTGTTATAAAAAAGCTGCGTGAAAAAAAGTGTTGACAAAACGCTCGGCATGGTGTATAATACAAATGAAAAGAAGCCGTCCGGCAACGGTTGGCTTCCCCCGCAATTAACAAAAGATAACTGCGTACTTGGAAGGTTGGCGGTTATCTTTTTTTATTATCGTGATTAGATACGTAGTCGGCAAGGAGAACGCAAAAAGTTAAAATTGCGATAAGCTCCGTAAGCGTTATGTACATAATATCACCTCCCTCAA
>CAVKJG010000077.1:0-3714 GCA_963656825.1 Sphaerochaetaceae bacterium | reverse complement strand
GAACAGACAGACAAATTTCGAGGTTGCCAATATTTCAAAGCAGAGCGCGGCGTCGAAAGCGCAGACGGACGCGATAGAATTCCTCAAAAGCACGGGAAAATTCGGGCTTCTTTCGCCTGTATTGCGTCAGACGGCAAACCTGAGGGCTGCAAATCCCGACGCGTCGATGACGGATCTCGGGAATATGGAAAATCCACCCGTGTCAAAATCTCAGGAAAGCAAAAGACTTCAGAAAATAGTCGAGCTATATAATCTTCACAAAAACGGTTGACGAAAGAAAGGAAGCGGAAAATGTCGTTTTGTCATTTGCATCTTCACAGCGAATACAGCCTGCTTGACGGAGCCTGTCGGGTAAAGGATATACCGAAGCTTGCCGCCGAAAACGGTCACAGTGCCGTTGCCATAACGGATCACGGCGCAATGTACGGCGCTGTTGATTTTTATCTTGCCTGCAAGAACTACGGAATAAAGCCGATAATCGGATGCGAGGTTTATGTGGCTTCCGGCTCAAGATTCGACAAGACACGTGATTCCGATTATTCAAGATATCATCTTGTGCTTCTCTGCAAGAACGAAACAGGATACAAAAACCTTATTTATATGGTTTCAAAGGGATTTACGGAGGGCTTTTACACAAAGCCGAGAATAGATCTTGAGCTTCTGCGCGAGCACAGCGATGGACTTGTATGTCTTTCTGCATGTCTTGCCGGATATGTTCCGAGAATGATATCGGCGGGAGAGTTTGAAAAAGCCGAAAAGCACGCCGTTGAAATGGACAGGCTGTTCGGCAGGGGAAATTATTATCTTGAGATTCAGTATCACGGAATAGAGGCGCAAAGGGAAGTAAACGAAGGACTTATAGACATATCGAAAAGAACGGGAATACCGCTGGTAGCCACAAACGACGTGCATTATCCGAAAAAATCGGACGCGGAAAATCAAGCCGTGATGCTTTGCATACAGACAAACTCAAAGCTTTCCGACGGAAGACCGATAGGCTTTGAAACGGACGAGTTCTATTACAAAAGCACGGAAGAAATGACGGCGCTTTTCGGAAGCATTGAAGGCGCGATAGACAACTCCGGCAAAATAGCCGATATGTGCAATTTCGATTTTGATTTTTCAAAGCGTTTTCTTCCGAGATATACTCCCGATACGGGCGAAAAGCCCGAGGATTTCCTTTCGCGTATGGCGGCGGAGGGACTTGAAAAAAAGATTGATTCCGGCGAAATAGTTTTCGATGACGTTCATACAAGGCAGACGTATGAGGAAAGAATGAAATACGAGCTTTCCGTAATATGCAAAATGGGATATTCGGAATACTATCTTATAGTTTGGGATTTTATAAACGCGGCAAAGAAAATGAATATTCCGACAGGCCCCGGACGAGGCTCGGGAGCCGGCTCTCTTGTGGCGTATCTTGTCGGGATAACGGACGTCGATTCGATAAAATACAACCTTATGTTTGAGAGATTTCTCAATCCCGAAAGAGTAAGTATGCCGGATTTCGATACGGATTTCTGCTATGAACGTCGCGACGAGGTAATAGAATATGTTTCGGAAAAATACGGAAAAGAAAAGGTTTGCGGAATAATAACCTTCGGTACGCTTGCGGCAAAAGCCGTGCTTCGCGACGTCGGGCGCGCGCTCGGAATGAGCTATTCCGATGTTGACGCAGTTGCAAAAGCCGTGCCCTCCGACCTTCACATAACGCTTGAAAAAGCCATGGAGGGAAAGCTCGGCGATATGTACGAGGCTGACGAAAACGTCAGAAGACTGGTCGATATCTCAATGGCGCTTGAGGGAATGCCGCGTCATGCCTCGGCGCATGCCGCGGGAATAGTGATAACCGACAAGCCCGTCTGCGACTATGTTCCGACGGCTGTCGGCAACGGAATGATCCTTACGCAGTTTACGATGGATACGATAGCAAAACTCGGACTTCTGAAGTTTGACTTTCTCGGACTTCGCTATCTTACAATAATTTCGGATGCGGAAAAGGAAATAAGACGGACAGATCCGGATTTCGACATAAAAAAAGCTCCGCAGGACGACAAAGAAACATACGAGCTTATTTCGTCCGGTCATACAGACGGTATATTCCAGCTGGAATCCGGAGGAATGAGAAAGCTCCTTTCTCAGATGCAGCCGAGAAATCTTGAAGATATAATAATCGCGATATCGCTTTACAGACCGGGACCGATGGATTCTATACCGACGTTCCTTGAAAACAGAGCGCATCCCGA
This sequence comes from Sphaerochaetaceae bacterium, assembly GCA_963656825.1. Classification (GTDB taxonomy): domain Bacteria; phylum Bacillota; class Clostridia; order Oscillospirales; family CAG-272; genus CAG-841. Next base: position 1,468 of record CAVKJG010000077.1, on the reverse strand, counting down.
AAAAGTAAAATATGCCTGTCCGCAGCTCAAAGGCATACTTGAAAATACGTCGGGATGTATAGTATATCAGGAGCAGGTAATGCAGATCTGCCGCGATATTGCCGGATTTTCGTTCGGGCGCGCCGATATAATCCGCAGAGCGATGTCCAAAAAGAAAAGCGGCGAAATGGAAAAGGAACGCAATGCGTTTATTTACGGAGAAAAGGATTCGGACGGAAACGTAATATGCGCCGGAGCCGTGGCAAACGGCGTCGCGGAGGATATCGCAACAGATATATTCGATACGATGTCTGCCTTTGCAAGCTATGCCTTCAACAAATCGCACGCGACGGCTTATGCCTATCTTTCGTACAGAACGGCTTATCTCAAGTGTCATTATCCGTGTCAGTATCTTGCCTCGCTTCTCACGAGCGTGCTCGGAAATATGACAAAAACCGCATCGTATATAGCGGAAGCGCAGAAATCGTATCACATAGAGGTGCTTTCTCCCGATATAAACGAAAGCTTTGAAAAGTACAGCGTTGTAGAGCACAATGGAAAAAAAGCCATACGCTTCGGGCTTCTCGGTATTAAAAATGTCGGGCTGTCGTTCCTTTCGGACGTTATAGGCGAAAGAAACAAAAACGGAGCGTTTGCATCGTTTACCGATTTTATATCGCGCATGAGCGGCTATGATATAAACAAGCGTCAGATCGAAGCACTTATAAAAAGCGGCGCGTGCGACTCGCTCGGAATAAAGCGCAGCGTGCTTCTCGGCGATTACGAAAATATAACGGATATTTATCTGCGCCGAAAGAAAAGCGCCGACGACGGACAGATAGATATGTTTTCAACGCTTGACGAGGCTGTTCTTGCGGAAAGCGAATACAAATATACCGACAAGCCCGAGCTTACCAAAAAAGAGCTTCTGGCGCAGGAACGCGAAAGCACGGGAATGTATTTTTCGGGGCATCCGTCGGACGAGTATTCGGCGGTTGCGGAAAGGCTCGGAGCAGTTCCCATAGGCGAGCTTCTCAGATCCGAAGACGACGATGAACGCGACGAAAGAAAATATTCCGACGGTGACAGAATAATCATTGCCGGAACGGTTACGGGTAAGGCGAACAAGCAGACAAGATCGGGCGTTCCGATGGCGTTTATAACCCTTGAAGACAGATTCGGGGAGATTGAAATTATCATCTTTCCCAAGGTGCTTGAAAAGTACAGAGCGCTTCTGTCGGAAGGCGCGGCGATCGCCGTTTCTGGTACTGTTTCCGAGGGAGAAGATGTTGAAACAAAGATTATAGCAGACACGATAACATCGCTTTTGTCCGTCAGAGCCGACATAAATACGCCCGAAACGACAGAATCGGGCAGCCCGAAAACGCTTTACCTCAGACTTCCGTCGCTTGACGGCGCGCTTTTCGACAGAATAAAGGCGGTGCTTGATATTTTTATAGGCTCAACTCCCGTTATGCTTTACGGAAGC
>CAVKJG010000076.1:0-3927 GCA_963656825.1 Sphaerochaetaceae bacterium | reverse complement strand
GAATGCAAACTGTATAGACTTTGCATATCATATTCACTCGGCGGTGGGAAACAGAATGATAGGCGCAAAGGTCAACGGAATGATCGTGCCTATCGACCGAAAGCTCAACAACGGCGAAATCGTTGAAATAATCACGTCTTCCGCGTCGAAGGGACCGAGCAGGGACTGGCTCAAGGTTGCACGAACAAGCGAAGCAAGAGCAAAAATACGTCAGTGGTTCAAAAAAGAAAAACGTGCCGAGAACATCGAGGCTGGTAAAAATGAAATCCAAACGGAGCTTCGCAGAATATCGTCCGTTCGTGTTACCGACGAGCAGTTCAACGAGATTACGGGAAAAGTCGCGTCAAGGCTCGGAATGAATTCTCCGGAAGACCTTTTCGGTATGCTCGGATACGGCGGAATAAGCATGACGACCGTAGGCTCGCGCCTGAAAGAAGAGTTTGACCGTGTTGTAATGCCGGAACCGGAGGTCAAAATAACTGATGTAACTCAGGTGCAGACCGTTCAGAGACCGCGCTCCTCTCACTCATACGGAGGAGTTATAGTTGACGGAGTCGAAGGCTGTCAGGTGAAATTTGCGAAGTGCTGCAATCCGCTTCCGGGCGATAATATAGTCGGATTTATAACAAAAGGATACGGAATTTCAGTGCACAAGGTAGACTGTCCGAACGTGCTTAATTCCATATCGAAGGAAAACGACAGATTTGTGAATGTCGAATGGAAAGAGGTCGATGAAAACGATTCAAAGCACGCTCAGTATGAAGCGCTTATGCAGGTTGTCACCGAGGACAGAATATCCATGCTTGCCGATATAAGCACGGCTCTTGCCGATATGAAAGTTTCGATAATACAGATAAACACTCAGAAACGCACCGGCGACGAGGTTGTATTCAATATAGCCGTGGCATGTAAAAATCTTGCCCATTTCAACAGCATAATGGCAAGACTTAAAAGCATAAAAAACGTAATTGCCGTAGAACGCGGATATGCAAAGAACGGAGGTTGATCATCGTGCGCGCTGTTATACAAAGAGTCCGTTCGGCTCAGGTTATTTCAAACAATGTGCTTACGGGCAAAATAGATTCGGGGCTTGCGATACTGCTGGGAGTCAGAAAAGGCGACAGCGAACGCGACGCCTCCGCTCTGGCGACAAAAATCGCAAAATTGCGTATATTTTCCGATGAAAACGACAAGCTTAATCTTTCGGTTACGGATATAGGCGGCAGTGCGATAGTTGTATCGAATTTCACGCTTTGCGCAAATTATTCTCATGGAAACCGCCCCGAATATTTCGATGCGGAATCGCCCGAAAGAGCAAACGAGCTGTATGAATTCTTTGTATCCGAGCTCAGAAAGTCCGTGCGCGACGTGCAGACAGGTGTTTTCGGAGCAAAAATGATGTATGCAATAAATAACGACGGTCCGATAACGATAGTTATGGACAGCGAAGTACTTCTTAAAAAGGATGTTATAAAATGAAGCTTACCGTAAACGGAGATATAAACGAATATTATGTTCAGACGCTTTGTCTGCTGTTTTTTCCGGCGTCAAAGTTTTCAAAGTGCGATACAGCTACGGAAGACTCTCCGAAAGCCACGGTGGATATAACGTCCGATGAAAACGGAGTGACGGCAACTGTAAGCTTGTCTGCGAAAGGCAAGAGCGTAACAAAAAGCTACTCGGAATCCAACACGGGCAAATATACCGATTATACATTAAAACGCATAGCCTGCGGGAAAGCGTTTTTTGCCGCGGGGAAGGCGCTTCTCGGCATAACTCCTCAGTGGGGAATACTTACGGGGGTAAGACCTGCAAAGCTCGCTCTGAGAGGTCTTTCGTCGGGCGAAACAAAGGCGGAAGTAAAAAGCCGTATGACCAAGGAATATCTGGTTTCCCCCAAGAAAGCCGCGCTCGTAACGGATATTGCGGCAACGGAAAAGAAGATAATTTCAAAGCTTGATTACAAAACGTGCAGCGTATATATTTCAATTCCTTTCTGCCCGTCAAGATGCAGCTATTGCAGCTTTGTTTCGTTCACTTCTTCAAAGCTTCTTTCGCTGATAGACGATTATATAATTAAGCTTTGCAATGATATAAAAGATATATTCGGAGAAATAAAAAAGCTCGGACTTACCGTTTCTACCGTGTATATAGGCGGAGGAACGCCGACAACCCTTGACGAAAAACAGCTGAAAAAGCTTCTTGACGTTATAAATTCGTGCGTTGATACCGAAAGCTTTGAAGAATTCACGCTTGAAGCGGGACGTCCGGACACAATAACGGCGGAAAAGCTTGCCGTAATAAAAGAAGGCGGCGTGACGAGAGTAAGCGTAAATCCGCAGACGCTAAATCCCGCCGTGCTTGAAATAATCGGCAGGCATCATACCGTAGACGATTTTTTCCGCGCATATGAGCTTGTTAAAAAATCCGGCATAAAGCATATAAACACGGATCTTATAGCCGGACTGCCTTCGGAGGGCTTCCGCAGCTTTTCGGAAACGGTGGACAAAATAATCGAGCTTCGCCCGGATAATATCACCGTACATACGCTGTGCATAAAGAGCGCGGCTGATTTTGCAAGTCACGCCGGAGATATATGCAATGCGTTCAGCGAAACTACAAAGTGCGTTGACTATACTCAGCTTGCCTGCAAAAACGCCGGATATATACCTTATTATATATACAGACAGAAAAACACGGTGGATAATCTTGAAAACGTGGGCTTTGCGTTACCCGGCACCGAAGGGCGCTATAACATATATATGATGGAGGAAGTCCATTCCGTTTTCTCCGTCGGAGCGGGAGCGGTATCAAAGCTCGTTTCTGCCGCGGGAGGAAAAATAGAAAGATTCTTTGACTACAAATATCCGTATGAATATTTGTCGGACAAAGAAAATGAAAAAGGACAAAACAAGTTAAGGACAATGGAGGAATTTTATTCACAGAATTCATAAGGGGTGTTCCACAGTGATAAATTACGAAAAGTTCTTTAACAACGAAACCGAAATGAAAGACTTTGTTCTTTTATGCGAAAACAATTATAAAGCACAGATAATTGATATAGCAGAAAAAATATCGTCAGATAAAAATATTAAATTCATTATGCTTTCCGGACCGTCCTGCTCCGGAAAAACAACGACGGCGGATATACTTTTCAAAGAGCTTGAAAAAAACGGAAAGCAAGCCGAGGTCGTTTCAATAGACGATTTTTACAGAAACAGAATAAAAGATGAGTCCAAGCCCGACTTTGAATCGGCTGCCGCAATAGATCTTGAATATTTCGGCAAATGCGTTGCCGAGCTTACCGGCGGCAGGGAAGCGCAGCTTCCTGTTTTTGACTTCAATACAGAAACAAGGAAAGGATACCGTCCTCACAGGCTTGCTGAAAACGAGATCATTGTTTTTGAAGGAATTCAGGCTATGTACCCCGAAATTCTTTCCCATATTCCGAATGAAAAAAGAAAAACAATTTATATAAGCGTTTCCGAAGACGTTATGGCTTACGGTCATTATTTTTCGGGAAGAGATATACGTTTTGCGCGCAGACTCGTCCGTGATTACAAGTTCCGCTCATCTTCTCCCGCAAGAACCGTAGGACTCTGGGACGATGTTGTTGCAAATGAAGAAAAGGTTATTATTCCGGAAGGCAAAAAAGCCGATTTTGTTATAAATTCGCTTATGCTTTATGAAATAAACGTTATGAAAAGTTATGTATTTGACATAAATTATGATTTAAGCAATGAAAATGAAAGAACTGCGTTTGAAGAACTGAAGCACAGATACGATAACGTACCGGAAATGCCGTCGCATTTTATTCCGGAAGACTCGGTGTTCAGAGAATTTATAGGAAAATAATAATACTTTTCGATCAGAATATATTGTTTTCGGAATGAATAGTATTTTATATACGGCATACAGATATAAATC
>CAVKJG010000075.1:0-3968 GCA_963656825.1 Sphaerochaetaceae bacterium | reverse complement strand
ATGTTATGTACATAGCATCACCTCCCTCAACACTTATTGAGGGAGAAAAAAGTCCCTCCCTCGGAAAGAGGGAAGTCAACCGCCGCCGTGCTTGACAGCTTCCGGTAGAATTATAGCATATGTTGTCGGAAAAGTCAAGATAAAAAAGTGTTGACAAATCGCACTGTATGGTGTATAATACAAATGAGAAGAGAAGCTGTCCGGCAACGGTTGGCTTCCCAAAGTTAACGGTTTATAAAAAATAACCGCCTATTCGGTAGCAGGCGGTTATCTTTTTTTATCGTCATAGATTTTCACTATAAGCGATACGAGTGCAACGACAAACGTACAAAAGAGCATAAGCTCCTCATATGTTATGTACATAGCATCACCTCCCTCAACACTTATTGAGGGAGAAAAAAGTCCTCCCTCGAAATGAGGGAAGTCAACCGCCGCCGTGCTTGACAGCTTCTGACAGAATTATAGCATAAATTGTCGGAAAAGTCAAGATAAAAAAGAACACCCGAAGCTGCGCTTCGGGTGCGTTTTTTTATTTTACAAACGATTTGTCCACATTGACTATCGCATAATAATTTGCGTCAAGCGTTTTCACCATGCGCTCGATATCGCGCCGTATTTCAGCCTCCGAACGCTTGACCTCGTAAGGAACGACTATATCGAAAATAACATTTGTATGCGTCGGACCGGTCACCATACGAAAATCGTGAATTGTTACGCGCTCGTCTATTATTTTCACAAGCTCGGCAATTTTGCTTCTTGTCTCCATTGTGATTTTATCGTCCGTTTCGATAGGGTCCATATGAATTACCGCGTCGCAGCCGAGCTTTGCAGAAAGCTCTTTTTCAATATTGTCTATCGTGTCGTGAGTTTTCAGCAGATCCTCGTCGGCAGGAACTTCGGCGTGCAGAGATATCATTCTTCTTCCGGGACCGTAGTCGTGAACCACAAGATCGTGAAAGCCGAGTATTCCCTTGTGCGACATCACCGTTTCGCCTATTTCATCGACAAATTCTTCCGTGGGCGGAACGCCGAGAAGCGGATCTATCGTGTCCTTTGCGGCGCGTATTCCAGCAATGAAAATAAATACCGCAACAGCCGTCCCGCAAATACCGTCAAGCTCGACGCTCGTGAATTTCGTTATAAGCGTGCAGATAAGGACGACAGTTGTCGCAACGCAGTCGCTCAGGCTGTCGGCGGCGGTAGCCAGCATTGCCGGCGACGATATTTTCTTTCCGACCGAGCGGTTGTAAAAACACATATACAGCTTTATCAAAATCGATATGGCAAGTATTATGACCGTCGCTATGCTGAATTCCGTGCCCGTCGGGGCGATTATTTTCTCAACAGAGCTTTTTCCCAGCTCAAACCCCATAAGAATTATAAGCATTGAAACGACAAGACCGGATATATATTCTATTCTTCCGTGACCGAACGGATGTCCCTTGTCGGCTTTTTGTCCCGCCACTCGAAAGCCTATAAGCGTAATTACGGAAGAGCCGGCGTCGGAAAGGTTATTGATTGCATCGGCAATTATAGCGACAGAGCCGCTTATAATTCCCGCCGCAAGCTTTCCGGCAAAAAGAATTATATTCAGAAATATACCCAAAGCGCCGCTCAGCGTTCCGTATGCGCGACGCACCTGCGGCGATTCGTAGTCTTTTCCGTTTTTTATAAACAGTTTTGAAAGGATTCCGAACATAATAATGCTCCCGTCCGTAATAAAATTCAGGTTTTCGATAATTTTATCATACTTTTTTATATTTCGCAATAGCTTTACTTCTTTTCTCTTGAAAATGAATTTATATTATGGTAATATATATTATGTGATAGTATATAAAATGTTAAAAGGAGGCGATATTTACGGAAAAGCTTGTTCCGCTTATAATGTGCGCTTTTATTGCGCTTATCGCCTTCGGGCTGATGAAGCTTGCGCTAAAAATAAGCTCTGCGGTGACAAAAAAGAAAATACTTTCATATTCGCGCCCTTCGGAATCGGCGGCGTCGGCTTATCTTTGCGCGTGCTTCGGCGAGAGAAACGTACTCTCGGGAGTATGGCTTCCCTGCCTCGACCGTCTCGGACGAAAAATGTATGCCGAAGCCGACGATATAATAGTTTTGCCATCAGGAATATATATCGTGAGCATCAGCACGCGTATGGGCAAAATCGCATGTGACGACGAATATCTCTGGCATCAGAGTGTCCGTCTGCGTTCGGGACAGACAAAAGAAGAAGATTTTGAAAGTCCCGTTTTCCGGAATGAAAAATTCCGCCAATCGCTTGAAATACTTCTGAAAAAAGAACGCCTCCGCGCGTATCCGATAACCTGCGTTACGATTTTCACATCGGAAAAAACGGTGTTTTTATCAGATTACAAGAATGTTTTCACTCTTGCCGCGGGCGCGGATTTTATAAGCTCGCGGAAAGCATCAAAGCCTGTTCCCCGCAAGGAACGTATGACTATAATCCGCGCAATACGAAAAAATTCGCCAAAAGCGTCCGAAGCGCGCGCCTTTAACCGAAAAAACCGCGTGGGCTGACAATACAATGCGACCGTTTTTTCATTTCTCATATGCTATATTTGATTTATAAAAATGTATAAATCGAAAGGATAGCAAAAAATGAAAAAACGTATAACACTCTCGCTTACTCTTGCACTTTCCGTCGTCGCGGCTGTGCTTGCCATAACCGTAATATTTTCCGGCGGAAGCCGCTCGCTCCCGACCGATTCCGAAGACAGCTTTGCATGCGAGGCGATAATTTTTGCCTGCAAAAACGGATATATGTCCTGCACGATATCGGATACGGGAAAAGCGCTGTTCGTACCCGACGGCGCGGTTACCCGTGCGGAATTTGCACAGATACTCGTCGATTTCCTCGGCATAAATACGGATAAATATTTCCGCACAGAAACAAAATTTGCCGATATGGGCGACGTTCCCGAGGAGCTTATCCCTTATGTGAAAACCGTCGCCGCCCTCGGACTCATGGGCGCGCTTTACGAAAACGGCAGACTTTATTTTATGCCGCTTGAAAAAGTATCGCGGCAGGAGGCGGCATATATGCTCGGCGCGCTTATCAAAGCGTCCGTATCGACCTTCAAAACGGATCTGTTTTCGGATTTTGAAGCTACATACAAGCCGTATTCGGCAAACGTAAAAACAATGATATCATACGAATATATGATAGGCTATCCCGACGGAACATTCAAGCCCGAACGCGATATAACGCGCGCCGAGCTTGCTCTTACATTATATCGCTTGAAGAAAAGCGGAGAAAAACTTACCTATTAGGAGATCTATGAAAAAGGAAGACGAAAAATTCGCAAGCTCGACCGTTATGGAAGGAATGGTGTCGATACGCGCCGTGCTTTCAGCCGATAACGGCAGAAAAATAGAAGAAATTCTTTACGATAAGGCAAAAGCCGAATCGAAAATGAAAGAAATAGCCTATCTTTCCCACAAGGGAAAAGAGCTCGGTTTTGAAGTAAAAGCCGTAGATTCCGAAGAAATAGACAAAAAGTGTATAGGAAATTCGCACGGCGGACTTATCGCTCTCTGCTCCGAAAGAGCTTTGCCGGACCTTTCCGAAGACGATATTTTCGGCGATTTCTGGGTAATGCTCGAGGGCATTGAAGACCCTTACAATTTCGGCTATTGTCTGCGTTCGCTTTACGCGGCGGGAGTAAACGGAATAATCGTTCCTCCGCGCAACTGGATGACCGCCGCAGGCGTAGTCTGCCGGGCGTCAGCGGGGGCGTCCGAGCTTTTCAGAATATTTGTATCCGACAGCGCCGAAGCGGCAAAGCTCTTTCACAAAAAGGGCTTTGCCGTAATCGCCGCCGACAAGACCAAAGACTCCGTAAGCATTTACGACGCCGATATAAAACGTCCCCTGCTTTTGATAGTCGGCGGCGAAAAGCGTGGAATCACGCATTCGGCGCTGGCGCAGTGCGATAAAGTAGTTTCGC
>CAVKJG010000074.1:0-4526 GCA_963656825.1 Sphaerochaetaceae bacterium | reverse complement strand
AGCATATATGGAACTGCGAAACGGATTTCTTGCCACGCTGTCGGAGGATGACCGTACAATTTTCATCATGCGTGAAAAAGGCAAAACTCAGAAAGAGATTGCGGAGGCGCTCGGTTATAAGACACATAGCGCCGTGACCAAACGCCTGCAAGCTATGCGGGAGCAGTTTGAATTGTATATAAAAAAACAAAGTTAGTGTAATGCGCTCACAGAATTTTCTGTGAGCGCTTCCTTATCTAAAATTCCACTTGAACTTTCCTCAAAAATATGTTATACTATATCAAGTAAAAGTTCAAGCAAGGAGGTGGCAATATGATTCACCCGCAGCTGCTGACCTTTCTTTCGGTGGCGGAGAACGGGAGCTTTTCCAAAACGGCGGAGGCGATGTTTATCTCCCCTACAGCGGTGATGAAGCAGATCGACGCGCTGGAGGGGCGGCTCGGCGTGACGCTCTTTTCCCGCACCAACCATGGGTTAGCGCTCACCGAGGCGGGCAAGAGCGTCCTGGACGATGCGAAATACCTTGTGGATTATACAAAGCGTGCGGCGGAAAAGGCGCGGGAGATTGACCGTCGGGAAAATCAGCGTTCCATCCGCATCGGTACCTCGGTCATGACGCCGGCAAAATTCATTCTGGACATCTGGTCAGACATTCAGTATCTTGCGCCGAATCTGAAAATCGAACTGATTCCGTTTGAAAACACGCCCGAAAACGCGCGGGAAATCCTGCTAAATTTGGGAAGACAAATCGACGTGGTTGCAGGCATTTACGACGATGGGTTCAGGGAAGAACACAATTTTCAGGTCGTTCATCTTGAAGACAAGCAGGTTTCTTTTGCCGTTCCCTTGACAAGTCTGCTTGCCGCCATGCGCAGCATTTCGCCGGAAGACCTGAAACAAACGGGTGTGATGTTCATACGGAAGGGCTGGAACGTCTATATTGACAACCTGCGCACAGTCTGCGAAAATGCCGGCGTTAAAATCACCGACTTTCCGTTTTTCAGACTTGCCGCATTCAACGAGGCGGTCAAAAATAACCTTCCCATCATCGCCATAAAAGGCTGGGAAAATGTCCATCCGCTCCTGCGCATCGTTCCGTCGGAGGTACCTGTCACGGTGCCTTACGGGATCATGTACTCGCCGGAGCCGTCAAAGCACGTCAGAAAATTCATAAAAGCAGTTCAATCTATAATAAATAAAAAATAAACGGAGGTAAATATGAAAATCAAACAAACGGCAGGAAGAAAAGCTTTAGGCGATTTTGCGCCGCAATTTGCGGCTGTAAACGACGATATATTATTTGGCGAAGTGTGGTCGGGTGACGGATTAAGCCCGAAAATCCGCTCTATGCTTACCGTTACGACGCTTATCGCAAAGGGGCTTACAGACTCTTCCTTCGAACATCATCTGCGTTTTGCAAAAGAAAACGGAGTTACGAAAAAAGAGATGGCTGATGTCATAACGCACGTTGCTTTTTACGCCGGTTGGCCAAACGCCTGGGCGGCTTTCAGAAAGGCTTTGGAGGTTTATGCGGACGATGACGGCAAATGTGGCGGGATGTTCGGACTCGGTGAGCCCAACACCGCTTACGCAAAGTATTTTATAGGGAATTCTTATTTGAATCCGCTTACAAATCCCAAAGAAACCGTATTTATGGCGAATGTGACCTTTGAGCCAAAGTGCCGTAATAATTGGCATATCCATCACGCAACAAGCGGCGGCGGACAAGTACTTTTATGTACTGACGGCAGAGGTTGGTATATAGAAGAAGGTAAAGAGCCGAGAGAACTTCACCCCGGCGACGTGGTTACGATTCCCGCAAACGTCCGGCACTGGCACGGCGCCGCGAAGGACAGCTGGTTTTCTCACATTGCGGTGGAATGCCCCGGTGAAAACACAAAAACCGAATGGTGCGAAGCCGTATCGGACGAGAAATACGATGCGCTGAATTGAGTAAAACCGAATAAGATAAGCACCTGCCTTTTGGCGGGTGCTTTTTGCTTTAACTACAAGTTAATACAATGAACTTTTCGGATATTCCGTTTCCCCATTCCGTGTGATACAATAAAGGCACAAAAGAAAAACGGAGGTGTTCCACGATGGAATATGTAACTTTATCAAACGGAGTAAAAATGCCGCAGCTCGGCTACGGTGTTTACCAGGTATCCAAGGACGAATGCGAGCGGTGCGTGCTGGACGCACTCTCGGTCGGCTACCGCCACATTGACACGGCGCAGAGCTATTTCAATGAGGAAGAGGTCGGCGAGGCGATTACAAAATCCGGCGTGCCGAGAAATGAAATCTTCCTGACCACCAAGGTCTGGGTGGAGCATTACGGGTACGACGAGACGTGGAAGTCGGTGCTGGAATCCATGCGCAAGCTGAAAACCAACTACATTGATCTGGTGCTTTTGCATCAGCCTTTCGCGGATGTTTACGGCGCTTGGAGAGCGCTGGAGGATCTGTACGCCGAGGGCGTCATCAAGGCGATCGGCGTTTCCAACTTCTATCCCGACAGGCTGGTTGACATCTGCTCCTTTGCCCGCATCAAGCCGATGGTAAATCAAGTGGAGACCCATCCGCACAATCAGCAGATCGAAGCGCACGAATGGATGGTCAAGTACGGCGTACAGCACGAGGCGTGGGCGCCGTTCGGCGAAGGCAGAGGCGGTATGTTCGAGGAGCCGGTGCTTGTGGAAATCGGCAAAAAGTACGGCAAGACCTCGGCACAGGTCATTCTCCGCTGGGAGCTGCAGCGCGGAATTGTGGTCATCCCGAAATCGGTTCACAAGGAGCGGATGGAGCAGAATTTCGATGTGTTCGACTTCACGCTCTCGGACGAAGATATGAAAGCAATCGCGGTGCTGGACAAGAAGCAAAGCTCTTTCTTCTCGCACACTGACCCAAAAATGGTGGAATGGTTTGCGCAGATGGTGGATGAGCGCAAGCATAACAACGATCACAGAAAAGAAAAAAAGAATTGGTAAGGAGGAACTCAAAATGAAAAAGTTAATCGCACTTTTGCTCGGAATTATCACGATATTCTCACTTACGGCATGCGCAAAGACAACCACCGACACACCGTCGGTAACGATGCCAGACAGCGGCGCACAGACCAAGCCAAATAATACAAACGACACGAAAAAGCCCGACGAAACTACATCGGGAGAGTTCAGCACGGTAGCTACGACGGAGTCGACCGCTGCGACTGAACCGACCAATACGACAGAATCGACTGCCGCAACGGATTCCGCCGATACGCCGGACACGCCGACGGCGGGCGGCAAAACGCTTGTCGTATACTTCTCCGGCAGCGGCAACACCAAACGGGTTGCGGAAGACATTGCAGCAGAGGCGGGCGGAACGCTTTTTGAGCTTGTTCCGGTAACACCCTACACAAGTGCCGACCTCAGCTGGACGACTGCGGGCAGCCGCGTCAACCGCGAACACGACAACGAGTCGCTGCGCGACATTCCGCTGGTCAAAACAACGCCCGAAAACTTTGACGAATACGATACGGTCTTTATCGGCTACCCCATCTGGTGGGGCATCGCGGCATGGCCGGTCAACAACTTCGTGAAAAACAACGATTTCACAGGCAAGACGGTCATTCCGTTCGCCACCTCCGCAAGCTCCGGTATGGGACAGAGCGGAACGCTCCTTGCCGAAATGGCAGGCACGGGCAATTGGCAACAGGGGCATAGATTCTCTTCCGGCGCAAGCAAATCCACTGTTGAAGATTGGGTAAACGGCTTGAAATGAGACGCGTTCAAAAATGAACCTCATGAAATCATGGAAACGCATAGCAAAGCCAGTGACGGACGCCGCGATGTTTGTCCTCTTTCTGCTTGTGATGGAAGAGGCAAAGCTGTCGGGTGCGACACATGAATGGCTCGGAATCGCGCTGTTTGCGCTGTTCCTCTTTCATACTGAGCTGAATATCCGCTGGTATCGCGCGCTCTTTCGCGGGCGCTATCCGGCAAAACGGGTGGTGCAGACCGTGGTCAATCTCGCGCTTCTGATTTCGATGCTCGGCTGTATGTTCAGCGCCGTGCCGATCTCCGGCACCGTGTTTGCCGCGCTTCCGATGGGCGGCGCACAAATGGGGCGGACGCTGCACCTTGTTTCCACGGCGTGGGCATTCCTTCTGTCCTCGGTGCATCTCGGACTGCATCTTCCGACACTGTTTCGGAAAATCATGCGTGGGCGGCGGGCGGATAAAACTTTCTGCCTGCTCCTCGGTGCCATTATGACGGCTTTTGTCATATACGGCGCAACCGTCTTTGCAGAACGCCGATTCTGGGAGGAGCTGCTTTGCACGGTCGCGTTCAAGGACTACGGAAGTGCATACCATAACCGCTGTGTGACAACGGAAAAGAAAAAGCAAAAAGCCTTGAAAACACAGTGCTTTCAAGGCTTTTTGATGGTGCCGTGTGGCATAATTTGTACGAACCTGTTTTAGAAGAAATAACGGTTTTATCCGCCGTTTCTATTTCGTTTTCTGTTTTTACAACGTGTTCTTTCGT
>CAVKJG010000073.1:0-4784 GCA_963656825.1 Sphaerochaetaceae bacterium | reverse complement strand
TTTTTGCCCTCTCCGTCGCACTTCGTGCGCCACCTCTCCCAGAGTGAGAGGCTTGTCTGTAATTTGAGGCTTGCCCTGTGGGAGATTTGCTTGGCTTGCGTAGCAAGGCGAGCAGGCTTCGCCGAGAAGAGGGCGGTGTCACGGCTTGCCGTGACGGAGAAGGTATTAAAAACTCTGCACATCGTCCCCGATAATTGAAGCTTCTTTTGCCTTCTTTTCTTCCCGAAGAAAAGAAGGTCAGGCTATGATGGCGGCGCCGATTGCGGTTGCAAACTGAGTGTTTTCCGGAATAATGAAGTTTACGCCGAAGGTCGCGCCGAGGTCTTCAAAAAATTTCTTTGCGGGGGATATCGTTGCAAGATTGCCGGTGAGAACGATGTTTTCGGTTCTTTCGTTTCTTGCGGCGAAAACGCCTATCACGCCGATGGTTTCAAAAACCATATTGATTATTCCGCGCGCGACGTCGGCAGGGGAGGCGATATCCGAAAGCTTGCCGAAGTTTGACGCCGTCATATCCGGAGGCAGAGAAACGGTCTTGTCGGTTTTTGTAAGGTCCTTTACCCGAAGATCCACATGGTCAAGCTCGCCTTCGTCCGCAAGCTTGATAATATGGTCGATATCGCTTGTTTTCAGCATCTTTTTTGAAAGCCCGAGAAGAGTGCCGCCGCCGACGCCCGTTCCGCCGAGGTATGAGGTCGATGTGCCGGCGGACGATTTTTTTGCGTGAACGAGAGCCGTTCCCGTACCCATGCTGACAACAACGGCGTCCGAAAGTCCGGAAAGATAAAGTCCGCCTCTGCCGAAGCAGTCAAATTCAACGGCTTTTATCACGGGAATGCCGTATATCGACTTTTCGATATATGACGAGCCTACGCCCGTAATTATTATTTTTTCTATATCGGAAAGACCAAGACCGCTTTGGCTTGTTAACCTTCCGAGCGCTCCGTATATCGAAGCTATGGGATCTGAGGCGTGGACATACTGCGGTGAAATCATTTTGCCGTTGTATGACGCAACGATCTTTGTTGCGCTTCCGCCGACGTCTATACCGATTATCGCTTTCATTTTTTTCCTTTCTTTATATGCTCCGTTATACCGGAGAGGAGATTATCATTTCGCAGAGAGTGCCGTAATCTATTCCGTCGGCGACTGCTTCCTGCGGTAAAAGACTTGACGGTGTCATTCCCGGGAGAGCATTCGCTTCAAGGCAGAAGAAATTTCCGTCACCATCCATAAGAAAATCAAGACGGCTGTACATTCCGAGCCCCAGAGCGTTGTGAGCGCGCAGAGCGATGCCCTGCATTTTTTCCGACTGAGCTTTTGTAAGCTCCGCCGGACAGATTTCTTTTGTCACGCCTGCCTGATACTTGTTTTTGTAATCATAAAATCCCGTTTTCGGGATAATTTCTATTACGGGGAGTGCCTTTCCGCCCAATATTCCTACGGAAAATTCTCTGCCCGTGATTTTTTCTTCTATCATTACCTTTGCGCCGTAGCTTTTTGCAAGGCTTATCGCCTTTTCAAGCTTGCGGGGCGTTTCCACTATCGTAACGCCTACGCTCGATCCGCAGCCGCAGGGCTTTACGACGCACGGTGTGGGAATTCCGGATATGTTTTCGCCGCGGTAAAGCTGCCACTTCGGCGTGGGAATTCCGTTCGATTCAAATATAGCTTTTGTGAGCGCTTTGTCCATTGCAAGATGACAGGAGGAATAGTCGCTTCCCGAGTGCTTTATTCCGCACGCTTCGAGAAGCGCTTCTATGCGTCCATCCTCGCCCATTCCGCCGTGAAGTGCAAGAAAAACCGCGTCGGCTTTTTCGCAAAGCTCGATTATTCCTCTGCCGATAAGTCTTTCTCCTTCGCCGAAATCCTTTTTCAGCCTGTCGAGATCCGGCTCGGATGCCGGAACATGATATTCGTATCTGCCTTCCGAACGGAACATTTTATCGATCTCGGCTGTGTTTATCGGCTTATATACGTCCGCCAGAGCGACGGAGTGTCCGCGCTCCATAAGTGCAGTAGCAATCAGCGCCCCCGAAGAAAGGGAAACGTCGCGTTCGGGACTCATGCCTCCCGCAAGAACGACTATTTTCATAAGTTAAAAAACCTCTTTTGCAGTTTATATGTTGCACAGCTTTTCCGCCGCCGCAAGCTTTACGCAAAGGCAAAGCACATCTGCGGCGCGCGAAAGCTCTTCCTCCGTCGGATACGACGGCGCGATACGGAGATTTTTATCTTGCGGATCTATCCCGTAGGGAAAGGTTGCGCCCGCACCCGTAAGCGTTACGCCGGCGTCCCTGCAAAGCTGCCATACGCGCTTTGCCGTGCCGGAAAGCACATCAAGCGATATGAAATATCCGCCTTCGGGTTTTGTCCATTCGGCAATGCCGAGTCCTGAAAGCTCACGCGAAAATGCGGAAAGAACGATGTCAAATTTCTTTTTCAGAATCTTGGCGTGAAGCGCCATATGTTTTCTGACGTTTTCCGCAGTGCCGAAGAATTTCACATGACGCATCTGATTTATCTTGTCATAAGATATGCACTGAACGCCCATGTGAGAGAGCGTATCTGCTATGTTCTTTTCGGAGGATATCATAGCCGCGACGCCTGCGCCCGGATATGTGATCTTTGATGTGGAAACGAACATATATACTATGTCTTCGTTTGGCGTTCCTTTTGTCAATGAGAAAATATCAGGTATATCGCGGATCTCTCCGAAATCGTGGATGAAATACGCGTTGTCCCAGAAAATGCGGAAGTCCTTTGCCGCAGGACGCAGGGCTACAAAGCGGCGGATTGTTTCTTCACTGTATACGATGCCTGTGGGATTTGAGAATTTCGGTACGCACCATATGCCCTTTATGCTTTCATCGGACGCAACAAGACGTTCGACCTCGTCCATATCGGGACCGTCGTCCTTCATTTCTATGTTTATCATTTCTATGCCAAGTGCCTCGCATATGGCAAAGTGCCTGTCATATCCGGGACAGGGACAGAGAAATTTAACCTTTTCAAGATCCTTCCATGCTGTGTGTCCGCATATGCCGAAAAGCATTGCGCGCGCTACTGTATCATACATCATATTAAGGCTGGAGCTGCCGCCGGCTATCACCTGCGAGGAGGGAACGCCGCAGAGCTCGCCGAAGAGACGGCGCGCATCGTCGGCTCCCGCAAGAAAACCGTAGTTACGCATATCGACGCCGCTTTCGGTTTTGCAGTCGTCGGCTGTTTTCAGCGCGGTAAGAATACCGCTTGAAAGATCAAGCTGCTCCGGTGACGGTTTCCCGCGCGACATATCGAGCCTTTGCCCGAGTTTTTTTATGTCCTCGTATTCGGAAAGGAGCTTTTTGTAAATATCCGAAAGCTCGCTTTCCGTCATTGCAGAATATTGCATTTTGAAAAAATCTCCGTTTTGATAAAATCAGATATCGGCGTTGCCCGTTGTTCTGGGGAATGCTTCAACGTCGCGGATGTTCGATACGCCCGTGATATACATTATAAGGCGTTCAAAGCCGAGACCGAAGCCCGCGTGGTGAGTTCCGCCGTATTTACGAAGCTCGGTGTACCACCAATAATCATCGGGATTTAGACCGAAGCGCGCGTATGCTTCTTCAAGCTTGTCAAGACGCTCCTCACGCTGTGATCCGCCGATAAGCTCTCCGACGCCCGGAACGAGCATATCCGCTGCGGCAACGGTCTTTCCGTCGTCGTTCTGGCGCATATAGAACGCTTTTATTTCTTTCGGATAATCCGTTACGAACAGCGGCTTTTTGAAAATCTCCTCGCAAAGATATCTTTCGTGTTCCGTCTGCATATCGCAGCCCCAGAAGGGCGTATAATCAAACTGCTTTCCGCTTTCGCAAAGAAGCTTTATCGCCTCCGTATATGTTATGCGGGCAAAGTCGTTTTCGACTACGTTGTGAAGTCTGTCAAGAAGTGTATTGTCAACAAATTTGTTGAAGAATTCAAGCTCTGCGGAGCAGTTTTCAAGCACATAGTTTATAACGTACTTTGTCATTGCCTCGGCAAGCTCCATATCGTCTTCAAGATCGGAGAAGGCTATTTCGGGTTCTATCATCCAGAATTCCGCCGCGTGACGCTGAGTATAGCTCTTTTCGGCGCGGAAGGTCGGGCCGAAAGTATATATTTTTGAATAAGCCTGAGCGAAGCATTCGGCGTTGAGCTGACCGGAAACCGTCAGAAACGAGCTTTTTCCGAAGAAATCCTTTGAAAAATCTATCTTGCCGTCCTCTGTTTTCGGGGGATTGTCAAGATCGAGAGCGGTTACTCTGAACATTTCGCCCGCGCCCTCGCAGTCGCTTACGGTTATAAGCGGAGTGTGAACATAGACAAAGCCGTTTTCGTTGAAGAATTTATGAAGGGCAAACGCCGCCGCCGAGCGCACGCGGAATACCGCGTTGAAAAGGTTTGCTCTGGGGCGCAGGTGAGCTATCGTGCGGAGATATTCGAGTGTGTGACGTTTTTTCTGAATGGGATAGTCGGGCGTGGATGCGCCTTCGACTTCGATTTTCTCCGCCTTTATTTCAAAGGGCTGGGGAGCGTCGGGCGTGAGGGTGAGCGTACCCGAAACTATGAGCGCCGCGCCTACGTTCTGCTTTGCTATTTCTCTGTAATTTTCAAGCTTTTCGGCTTCAAAAACGACCTGAATATTCTTGAAGCAGCTGCCGTCGTTCAGCTCTATAAAGCCGAAAACGTTCGACGAGCGAATTGATCTTGCCCAGCCTGCAACGGTTATGCTTTTTTTGTCGAAGGCTTCTTTATCT
>CAVKJG010000072.1:0-5081 GCA_963656825.1 Sphaerochaetaceae bacterium | reverse complement strand
GAACGTATGGACGGGCGACGCCGCGGTCACGGCAGAAGTAAATATGACGTGCTTCGGGGAGAGGGAGTTTGACGAGAGATATCTTGATATGATAGGCGATTCCACCGACGACGGCGTGAGAAGAATTTACAGAACGAAAAATCCTCGCTTTCTGGCAAAGAAAAATATTGTGTGCGCGTGCTTTCCCACCTTCCCCGAGGGCGGAATTCCGATATGGTCGCTTTCGTGGGCAAATCAGGTTGTAAGCCACTTTATGCATTTCGGCAAGGGTGAAAATACCGAAAAAAATCTGCGCGATCTTGACGAATGCTTTGACAGATTTTTTATTCAGACAGACGACAGAGGACTTCTTTCGATAGACGGAGCGTGGAATCTTATAGAATGGGCGGACAACGACATTATGCCCTGCGGCGAGGTCGCCGCAAACAATATGATGCTTTCGGGAGTGCTTTTCTCTGTCGCCGAAATGCACGAATATCTCGGAAACGCCGAAAAGGCGGAGTTTTACAGGGAAAAGAGCAAAGCCTATCGTGACGCCGTGAACGCATATTGCTGGGATGAGAGCGAGCACGCTTATGTCGATACCGTCCGCGACGAATACGCATATAAAGAGTACGTCAGGTTCTGCACGGAAAAAGGCAGAGAAATACTTTCTTTTGACGACTATATGTCGCTTTCGAGGATAAGCGCACAGACGAACACTTTCGCTCTGCTTTATGACTGTGCGGAGGGCGAGCGCGCCGAATACTGTAAACAAATACTGCTCGATTCCGTAAAGGACGGGAAGTACGTTTCGGGAACGCCCTCGAACGTAAAGCCGGATCAGCCGAAAACGCGCGTCGGCATCGGAACGCCGTTCTTCCTTTATTACACGCTGAAAACGCTTTATAAGCTCGGCTTTTACGATGTCGCGCTCGGAGTTATCCGCAGGGATTGGGGCGCGATGATAGACGACGGACTTAAAAACTGCGTCGAAGCGTTCCGTATGAAAAACGGAGAGTGGGGAAGAAGCGCGTCGCACGCATGGAGCGCGTCGCCTGCTGTATTCATAGCGGAGGAGGTGCTTGGCGTAAAGCCCGTAAAGCCCGGATATACGGAATTTACGGTTTCGCCTCACGCCTGCGGAGTATCGAAGGCATACGGTTATGTTCCCACGCCGCACGGAAATATTCATATAAAATGGACGGTCGGCGACGGCGGAAAGGCTGAGATAGTATGTCACGCTCCGGCGGAATGTAAAAGGGTTGAAAAATAGAATAAAAAAACTCTTCGGCGCGCGCCGAAGAGTTTTTTGCTTTAATGAAATTCGGGTATTTTTCCGCTTATGCGGTCGTCGAAATATCTGCCGACCTCGTAAACGAGGTGAAGCGCGGGGATTATCAGCTCCTCGGGCTTGAAAAGCTCGGCTACCATATTTGCCGTTTCAAAGCTGAGCGCGCCCTTGTAGCCGCATTCCTTTACGCCGGTAATAAATCTTTCCCAGCCGACAACGCCGATATAGGGGCAGACGTGCAGATCCTGCGTGGCGCTTACGTCGTGAATGTGGAAGGTCACAAGCCTGTCGCCGAGCTGCTCCATTGCAAATGCGGGATCAAGCCCGAGAAGATTGAGATGACCTATATCAAGGCAGAAGCCGAAAAGCTTTTTGCCGGCGATTTCGTTGAGCTTGTCAATATATACGCACGCTTCGGGAATATCCGAGCAGATGGCGGAGTATATCTTTTTGGTTATCCAGTCCTGTCCCCACATATTTTCAAGGCAACAGGTGACCCCGTACTTTTCCAGCTCGGGAATAAGCGCGCAGTAAAGCTCCATTGACCACTGCCATTCCTCGCTGCGCTTTGTGGGAAATCTTGCGCTGCCGTTGAACGCGGGATGAACGACAAGTATTTTGCAGCCCGCTCTGCCGCACATCTCAACGGAAGCCTTCAGCGCTTTGAGTATCACCTCGTTTGCTTCGGGCTTGTCTTTTACGTAAGACGGGAACGGCGCGTGACACTGATGAATTTCAATTCCGTGCTTTTTGCTTGAAGAAATCATATCTTCTATAAAGGCTTCTTTTTTTGCTTCGTCGGTGAAAAAGTCCGGAAGCTTTCCTTCGGTTACTTCTTTGTATGTGCAGTACGGGTCGAAATTGAAGTCAACGCCGTCAAAGCCTGCCGCTTTGATCATCTCAAAGCCTTTGTCTATGCCGTATCTTGGCACTATGGGATTCGTCTGAACACAGATTTTCATTTTTTCTCTCCTTTGACTTATTTATTTACGGGGAAAAGCCTGTCGCATACTTCGTCAAGCTCGCCGAGATCCCAGAGAAGTCTTGAGCCTATATATTTGTCTCTTATGTCCTTTGTGATAAGGAAGGCGTTTCTTTCCGCTTCTTTTGTTACGTCTATTTCTTCGACGGTCGTCGGCGCGCCGGCGACTTTAAGCATTTCCGTCACCGATTCGGATGAGGGAAGCGTATCAATAACGGCAAGGATTTCGTCCCATTTGTCGATTATCACGTCAAGACGCTTTGCGTGAGCGGCAAGGTCATATTTATGCTCTTTTGCTTCGTTTGCGACCATGGCGTCCGCGCTTTTGCCGAGATTTGCATAAAGGAATTTCTTCCAATCTTCATAATTGAATTTCTTTGCGTAAGCGAGCGCTTTTTCTTTGTCCGGCTTGATTTTTTTGATTTCTTCGTAAACGCGGAGAGAATCTATCGTTCCTATGCCGCACTGAATTCCGTGGAAATCGAACGGCGTGCCGAATTCAACGCCGCGCATATCCCAGACGTGTGAAAAATAATGCTCCATTCCCGAAACGGGACGTGAAACAAGCGCATAGTTTGCGGCAATGCCGGAAAGCACCATGCCCTCCATTACGGAGCTGATAGCCTCTTTGTCGCGGCTCTGAACCTTGCCGATGTTCTTTACCACCTTGTCCAGCGCTTCGATTATAAGCCCCGCGATTTCTTCGCAATAATATTCGTTGTTTATTATGTGGGAAATCCGCCATTCGCATATGCTTATGTATTTTGCTATCATATCGCCGATGCCGGACTGAATCATTCTCATCGGCGCTTTGCAGAGCACGTCAAGATCGCCTATGACAACGTCGGGGCAGTGACTGTCAACCGACACCTTGAGATTGTCGCGTATGACGGACGACGTTCCCGAGCCGTAGCCGTCCATGGAGGGCGCCGTGCCGACGATAATCGACGGTATGTGTGCAGTTTCGGCTATGATTTTACCTATATCGTTTATAACGCCGCTGCCTATGCAGACAAGCATATTGCAGGACGCGTCATAATGCAGAAGAACCGAACCTACCGCATGCTCGTCCGGCTCTATGCGTTCCTTGCCCATAACATAAAGCGAATAGGGAAGTCCGCTCTTTTTTATTTCGGCGATGACCTGCTCTCCCGCCGCTTCATAGGTGTTTCCGTCGGCGAGGACGAAAGCCTTTTTACAACCGTATTTTTCAAGCATTGCGGGAATGTTCGATATCGCGCCCGATGAAATGAACACATCCTTTATTTTTGCATCGTGATGGCGGCCGCACTTGCAATCGAAGCTGCCGCGCTCAAGAAGCTCTGTAATTCTTTGCTTTTCCATTAAGTTCTGTTGCCTCCGTGAATTTTTATATTCGCCTACATTATATTACACCGAAAAGATTTTTTCAATATGTTTGCGCAAACAAAATGCAAAAAGGCTTCCGAAAAGGAAGCCTTTTTGACTGACTTTATTTTTGCCACTCAGTTGAGTTCTGCGAAATATTTGATTGTACGAACCATCTGGCTTGTATAGGAGTTCTCGTTGTCGTACCACGAAACTACCTGAACCTGATATGTGTCGTCGTCGATCTTTGAAACCATTGTCTGTGTAGCGTCGAAGAGAGAACCGAATCTCATGCCGATAACGTCGGAAGAAACGATAGGATCTTCGTTGTAGCCGAAGGAAGCGGAAGCAGCAGCCTTCATAGCGGCGTTGATGCCGTCCTTTGTTACGTCTTTGCCTTTAACAACAGCCGTAAGGATTGTTGTGGAGCCTGTCGGAACGGGAACTCTCTGTGCGGAGCCTATGAGCTTGCCGTTGAGCTCGGGAATAACAAGACCGATAGCCTTGGCTGCCCCCGTGGAGTTGGGAACGATGTTTGCAGCGCCTGCTCTTGCTCTTCTGAGGTCGCCCTTTCTGTGAGGACCGTCGAGAATCATCTGGTCGCCCGTGTAAGCGTGGATAGTGCTCATGATACCACTCTGAATGGGAGCATAATCGTTGAGAGCCTTAGCCATGGGAGCGAGGCAGTTTGTTGTGCAGGAAGCAGCGGAAATGATTGTATCGTCCTTTGTAAGAGTCTTTTCGTTTACGCTGAATACGATTGTGGGAAGGTCGTTGCCTGCGGGAGCGGAAATAACGACTTTCTTTGCGCCTGCGTCGATGTGAGCCTGAGATTTAGCCTTTGAGCAATAGAAGCCCGTGCATTCGAGAACTACGTCAACGTCGAGAGCCTTCCAGGGAAGATCCTGAGCCTTGGGCATCGCGTAGATTGTGATTTCCTTGCCGTCTACCGTGATGGAGCCGGGAGTGACAACTGTCTTGCCGTCTTCAGCAAGAACGGGTTCCTTTGAAGAAATTGTGTGTGTGTTTTCACCGATTCTGCCGCAGTATCCGCCCTGAGCCGTGTCATATTTGAGAAGATGAGCAAGCATTGCGGGGCTTGTAAGGTCGTTGATGGCTACTACTTCGTAACCCTCTGCGCCGAACATCTGTCTGAAAGCGAGACGACCGATTCTGCCGAAACCGTTGATAGCAACTTTTACTGCCATGATAAAAATCCTCCGTAATTATTTAGATTTTTCTGAAAATTGCTGTGGAAATACTTTTC
Organism: Sphaerochaetaceae bacterium; assembly: GCA_963656825.1. Taxonomy (GTDB): domain Bacteria; phylum Bacillota; class Clostridia; order Oscillospirales; family CAG-272; genus CAG-841. Next base: position 212 of record CAVKJG010000072.1, on the reverse strand, counting down.
CATACAAATTTATTTTAACTTAAAATCACGCGTTTTACAATACCAAATATAAAAATTTTTCAGGATTTTTTAATCTTTACAAAGTAAAAGCGCTTCGGGCGCGTGTTTTTGGCGATATTTTCTGATATCGCGGCATATAATATATAAATGTAACAGGCAATATGATAAAAAATAACATTTGTTCGGAGGTAGATATGGGTTGCAGTATAAAC
>CAVKJG010000071.1:0-5099 GCA_963656825.1 Sphaerochaetaceae bacterium | reverse complement strand
GAAGCGCAATGGATCGGCACGATGAAAGGAAATTAGTTCAGCATGGGATTCGTGTCCACAAGTCTTAACGAGCATAGATTTTGGTCACCCAAAATCGGAAAGCTCGTTAGGGCGTTCCCTAATACCCCTGCTGAATATGGTGAAGAAGATGAATAGAAAAAGAGAGAACAGAGTGTATTTTCATCTTACAGATACCGAGCTTGCGCAACTGAACAGGATCGTCGAATTGACCCCCTATCGGAGAGAAGAGTTTATCCGCCAATGTTTGTCCGGAAAGGAGATATACGAAAGACCTCCTGCCGAGTACGGAGCAATTCTGAAAGAGCTTCGGATCATCGGGAGCAACGTGTATCAGCTTTTACAGAAAGCCATTCAGACCAAGTTCGTTGACGAGATTATGATTCAGGATGTGTACGACGCCGTTATGAATATGGACGAACGGATCACGAACACCTTTACTTCCAAAAGACGAAAGAAGAAGGTGATTAAGTGGCAGTAACAAGTATATGGGGCGTACACGGTAGCGTTTACACCGTAACCAAGTACGCGGCAAACCCCGTGAAGACTTGGAACGGAGAGTATGGAAAGGCAGCTGCCTTTCATCAGCATCAAGGCGGTGTCGAAAAGGTCATGGAGTACACGGCTGATGAGATGAAAACAGAGAAGCAACTATTCTGTACGGGTGTCAACTGCTCGTCCGATCCTGCAACCGCCGCACATCAATTCTACCGAACGAAGGATGTGTTTAATAAAAACGGTGGCATTGTTTGCTTCCACGGCTACCAGTCCTTTAAGCCCGGCGAGGTCGATGCGGCAACTGCTCACAAGATCGGTGTGGAACTTGCCAAGAGAGTATGGGGAGATAAGTTTGAGGTGCTTGTAACCACCCACGTTAATACCGGAACTTATCATAACCACATTGTCTTGAATAGCGTCTCGTTCAATACAGGCGAACGGTATCACGGACAACAGGCAACGTACAAGGTGATGAAAGAAGTATCCGACGAACTCTGCCGAGAGTATGGCTTATCCGTCATTGAAAATCCCGAATACAAGCACACCTTCCGCCATGTAGGTGTCTACAATGGAGAGAAAAACAGTGCGTACAGTTATTCAGATATGTTCAGACAGGGTATCGACCTTGTGATCGCATCCGTCCCAAAAGACTTTGACGAGTTCGTTGAGCTTATGCGAGCCAAAGGCTTTGAGATGGAGAAGCGCGGGAGCAACTGGAGAGTGCGTACAGAGGGCGGAGTCAAGTGGCGAAGGATCAATTCGCTCGGCGACGGATACACGGAATACGAGATCAAGGACAGGATATGGGATCAGAACACCTATCCTACCGATTACCAAAAGTACACGATCTACAAGCCGACTTGGTATGTCCCGAAAAGCCTGTACGCACTCTTTAAGCATTACTGTAAGATACTGAGGGATTACCCGAAGGTCATACCACAGAGCAAGGAAGCAAAAGCGGCACTCAGAGAGGACAAGCTGAAGGTCGAAAGGCTTTCAAGAGAAGCGGACATTCTCGGTCGGAACAATATTGAGACCTATGAAGAACTGCGGGCGCATTACGGTAAGATACACGACAGATGTGAAGCCCTTGAAAAAGAGCGTAAGCAGCTCCGTGTAGATAAGCGCCGTATGAGCGAGGAAGAATCCAAACCCGTAAAGGAGCAGATCGCACTTCTGACCAAAGAGATAAGGAAACTCTATCGGGAAATGGAACTTTGTGACGAGATAGCTTTCCGTAGTGCCGGTATCGAGGCGGTCGTGAGAATGATTGAGCAACCGAACGATGAAAGAGAAGAAAAAGAAAATACGAAACAGAAGGAGGAAAACAAAAAATGAACACAAGTGCAGATGCTGCCGATCAGGTAGTAAAGATGTCGCTTGAAACAGCGGAAGTCATTTTAAGGCTTTCGGGTAGTGGTGCCATTAAGGTCGGTGGCGAGCTGTTCAAGATGTATAAGCAGCAGAACAAGACCAAAGGCGCTGCGAGACTGGACAATATGCTCCGTTCCGGTAAGGCTTTGAAGGTATACACTTTCAAAACAAAGGATATGGAGAAGTTCAAGGAAGTCGCAAAGCAGTACGGTGTGCTTTACACCATACTCAAGGATAAGAACAACACGGGTGGTGTGTTCGACGTCTTTGTCAGAGCAGACGATGAAAGCAAGATAAACCGCATTTGCGAACGCTTCAACTTTACGAAGGTGGACGCCGCGACCCTGAGAGGTGAGCTGTACCGGGAAAAGAGCGAGAGGGAACGAGAGAAGGAGAAGGCAAAGGAAACAGACGAGGATGTTGTCGAGGTGGACACCTCGGATGTTGTCGTTACCGAGAGTGCACCCTCTTCGCCCGAAGTCAGTCAGACAGAGGTGGACTACGAGGAAGGAATCGTTACTCTGCTTTTCTCGGAGAAGCCTATCGCAAAGGAGGAGCATGAGACGGCAAACCCCTCACAGGCTCGGGCAGAAGACACAACGGAGCACCCCGAAAGGGAGCACAGGGGTTCGTCTCCAAAGACAGCGGAAACCAAGTCGGAAGAGGAGAAGGAGGAAAGCCCTCTGTCCGAGCCGAGATCGAACGACTCAAAAGAGGGAAGCTCGCAACCATCCTCAGAAAATAACAACTTGAAGGATCGCCGTTCTGTAAGAGAGGAGATCGCCCGAATCAAGAGAGAACGTGCGGCTCAAGCAAAGCAGAACGAGCATAACAAAGCTCCCAAAACCAACGAGACACCCAAGCCCAAGCAAAACGAAAGATAAGGAAAGGATGAAACAGTATGAGCGAATTTGAAAAAGTCATTTCAAAGGAAAATGAAAAGAACCAGGCGACCGACGAGAACGGCGAGAAGAAAAGCTATGGCGACGTCATGAAGGAACGCCGCGCCAAATGTGCGACGCTGACTGCCGGCGCATATCTTGAGATCGCCGACAGCTCCAAGAAGTACAGACAGATGCTCGACGTGGCAAGCAACTTCACCCGCAACTCTCCGAACAACATCATGCTGATCTTCGCACAGAAGCCGGAAGCCACACAGCTCAAGAGCTTTGAAGCGTGGAAGGAAGAAGGGAAGTTCGTAAAGAAAGGCGCACAGGCGGCATATATCCTTGTCCGCAAGGAATATACCGATGCCAAAGGAGAGAAGCGCCATTCGTTTGACGCAGAACCCCGTTTCGATATTGCCGACATCAAGGACGCAGAGCCTACACCGCGTAAGACCTACGATGAGCGACTGCTTATGAAGGGATTGATTCACGGCTGTCCGATGCGCGTAGTGGTGGATGCCAATTATCCCGATGACAGGAATGACGGCGCATACTTTGATCCGCAGGAGAACATCATCTGCTGCCGCTACGGTATGAAGATCGAAGAGATGTTCCCGAGCGTTGCAAAGGCGGCGGCTCACGCGCAGATGAGTGGCGGTGATGAGAACTACCGTGTGGCAGGCAATGAGTTTGACGCACGTTCCGTCGCATATATCCTGACAAAGAGATACGGCGTGGACGCTTCTCTCGTTTCCATTGAAAGCATCCCGGATAACTTCGGTGACTATGAACCCGATGAGTTTAAGGGAAAGATCGCTGAGATCTTAGATGTTGCCAAGAAGATCGACGGTCGTATCAGCGAGGTGCTTGACCGACCTATTGAAAAGAAGAAGGAGACAGTAAAGACTTCGGAGAACGAAGAAAAAGCGACGCCCCGAAAAAGCAAGGAGGGGAATGAAAGATGATGAGAACGGAACCACAGGGAAAACTTCTTGAGCTTGACGATTATGAGTATCACGTCTTGCTCCAGGTGCTTGCAGACCGCCGTAACGAGATGATCGAGGATGACGTGGACACCGAAGACTTGAGCGATCTGCTCATCAAGATCATTGATTCTCCTCCTGCAAAGGTGAAGAAGAGTAGGGGCTATGAGAGATAACGGAGCAGAGAACAATAAAACGCTTGTCATAGTCTTTGCCGCTGTGGGACTGGTAGCCGTAATATGGCTATCGGTCCTGATAGCGCCGGCAATCGGCGGTGGTCTTGTGGATATGCTCCCAAAGCTCGGAGACGTTATGAAGCATCCGTTCCGCCTGACATGGTGCGATAAGACCTTGCCATGCGTGGCGATCCTATCGGGCATCTATCTGTTTATCTTAATCGTCTACCATTACACGAAGCCGAATTACCGCAGACGAGAAGAACACGGCTCGGCGAAATGGGGAGACAAATCCGAGATAGACAAGAAGTACAGGCAGACGCCGCCCGAGAGTAACAAGATACTCTCGCAGAACTTGGCGATAGGCTATGATGCACACAAGCACAGGCGAAACCTGAATACGCTTGTGGTCGGCGGTTCGGGTGCAGGTAAGACGAGATTCTATTGCAAGCCCAACCTGATGCAATGCAATACTTCATTCGTTATCCTTGACCCGAAGGGCGGTGCGACACGTTCCTGACTGAAAAGGTCAGGCGTGAAGCCAATATAATTAATAGATTGAAAGGAGCTATGGAAAAAAAGGTTTTACAGAATTGATTGTTCGACAGGTGGAATGACGGAGTAACGTCCCGAAACGCCTGCTCTGATACTCCGAATGGCAGTTTACTGTTCAAGAAGCAAACTGTTATAAGCTCGGTGAAGTCGGCTGAGAGTACACCCTAAAGACGCATACCAGCGGTACAGGAACGGCAAACCGGAGGCGGTTGAGTGTACGATAGGTCGGGAGTCAATAAATATCCATGGTTAGAATTCCTATGTCAACAACATCGGAAGGCGAATTCTCGATTGTACGGGTCTATATAGGGTATTAGTCTAACAGGCTAATCTCTCCTTCGTGAGAGGTCTGTGAGGATGAGTAAAACTCGCCCCTTATGAAAGTCCTTGCATCGTTACAGGCGGTGGAAAGCAGACAGGCTTATAGAGAAAACCTAAAGATATTTGAAATGATAGAACAGTCGAAACGTGGTAAGCCAACAACGCTGAGAACTTGAAGTCAATGAAGCGGTGATAACGAAAAGTAGAGCTATAAGTTATCTTTATGTTGGTGAATGTGGTGGCACAGTACCAATGAAGCAGGCAATAAACCTGCAGAGGGATAGCCA
>CAVKJG010000070.1:0-5115 GCA_963656825.1 Sphaerochaetaceae bacterium | reverse complement strand
AAGCAGAAAAAATAATGGCTTGCAACCGATTAATAAACGATTAAAAGAACAAATAAATAGTTACAGCAATGAAAAAAGACGACTTTCACGGTCGTCTTTTTTCTGTATATTTAAAAAATTATAAAACACGGAGGAAAACGAATTGAGTGAATATGGATATGTCCGGGTATCGTCAATCGATCAAAATGAGGAACGGCAAATGGTTGAAATGCGAAAACTCGGAATTGCAGAAGAACGGATATATAAAGACAAGCAGTCGGGCAAGGATTTTAACCGTCCGATGTATCAGAAACTGCTCCGCAAACTGAAAAAAGGAGATGTTCTGCATATCCTCAGCATTGACCGACTTGGACGGAATTACGAGGATATACAAAGTCAGTGGCGCTATCTGACGCGAGAGAAAGAAGTGGATATTTCGGTCATAGATATGCCGTTGCTCGATACGAGACGCGGTAAAGATCTGATGGGAACCTTTCTTGCCGATATTGTGCTTCAGGTACTGTCCTTTGTTGCACAGAACGAGCGCGAAAATATACGCAAGCGACAAGCCGAGGGAATTGCGGCGGCAAAGGCAAACGGGATGAAATTCGGCAGACCGGTGATTAAGGCACCGGATAATTTTCCCGATATCGTGCAGCGGTGGGAAAGCGGAACCATCCGAGCACGCGAAGCGGCGGAATTGTGCGGTATGTGCGAATCGACCTTCTACCATAGATTGCGTGAATACAGGGCTTCACTCAGCGACAAAAAACAAAAATCACTGTAATAAGGTACACCTTTTTACAGTGATTTTTTATGTTTATAAAACATATCAATTGGTTGAAATTTCACTTCTATTGTACTTTTATGCATAATATCATAAAATCCGAAGATTGTCAACCCTATCTCAGCACAATTTTTGGCAGCTTGTAAAAAGGTGTACCTTTGTACAAACAAATGGAGGGCTGAGGCGATACTGTTTGAACCATATCGAGTTACGCTGTTCGGTCACAGATATATAGACCACTTTCGTGAAGTCGAAGAGAACTTGGAAAGGGGTTTGATGGACTATCGCATCAGCACCGGTATATGGACTTTTATGGGGATTTTGATCGAATAGCAACCTCCGTCATTCGTCGTCTGATAGACAGACGGGGCAAAGAAAACATAACAATCAACCTTGTTTTGCCGTATCCAAAAGCAAATATGGATTTACTTGAAAAGCAATTTGACAGTGTTATAATCCCACCCACGCTTTACCGTGTTCATACAAAAGCGGCAATTACGGAAAGAAATCGTTGGATGATTGAAAACTGTGATCTTTGGATTGCTCATGTATTACACGAATACGGTGGAGCGTGGACAGCTTTGCGCTTTGCTAAGCAACTCGATAAATCGTTCATACAAATATAAAAATTCGCAGAATTAGTTATTCTGCGAAAATCAGTCCGTTTTTTATCGTGATTGTATCATCCGATACATGGCAAGGGAGGTCCGGATATAGTGACACAGGGCAAGAAAAAAACAGCGGTAGAAAAGAGTGAATCCGAACTGCTTTCCGACTGCTTTCGCTGCCTTGTGGAGATGGGGCTGGAAAAAGCGACTACCCGTAGCTTTTATCAGGCAACGGGGCTTGGAATGAGCAGTTTTTATTGGCGCTTCTCCGGTAAAGATGAAGTAATATTGGAAGCCACCTATCAGGGGCTTCGGGATATCACGGTCAGTCTGTTTCATATTGCCGTGCGGAATCTGGATTCGCTTGAGCAGTTGCTTGACCGTTTCTTTGAGGCGGCAGACGGGTATATCAAAGACATCCGGCTGATCTATCAGGTGGCGAGCAGCCCGGCGTATGGTGACGCACTACGGGAAAGGGCAAAAGGTATGAACAGCTATTACCGCGAGATCTCCAAGCTGATCGCAAAGAAAATACATCGTTCTGCGGACTCGTTGTTTCCCTATGTGACGATGTTTGTTGCGACGATACGTGAATATGTCATATGGGAAGATGAAGCGGTAACCGGAAACAACATCCGCCGGATTTATGAGGACGCTATGACATTGCCGATGATATAAGGAGTTCCCGGTAGAGCAGAAACCGAAATTAATCAAATTTCAAGTTAAAGCAACGGTAATGCATCATGGGAGTTTGCGAAAAGGAGCGTACTTCCCGCAGGAACGTTTTTTCACAAGAAGGAGGAATACATATGTCTGACAATACATGTGATCGCATAGCATGGCATCGGAAGCTGGGAAAGATAAGTCGCATCATTTGGCTGGTTGCGTTGGCTTTGCTTGTCTTGAGTTGCGCAATTCTGATTTTGCAATCGATTCTTCCGATTGATCGGATGCCGGGGGTTCTGCGCCCCTCGGCGGAGAACAATACATCCATGTCGCCGACAATCAAGCGCGGAGATTTTCTGCTTTTGCGCTCCGCAAAGGACGGAATCGAGGAAGGCGACGTCGTTTCATATAAAACAGACAGAGGCTTTGCACTCGGCAGGGTGATTGCCGAGGACGGCGATGAAATTATCGTCAGGGGCGATGCGGACAGCATTGCCGTAAAGGTTGCAAAGGAAAACGTGCGCGGAATATGGAACGGTTTCCGCATCCCACTGCTCGGCTATCCTATTCTCTGGATACAGACTGCGCCCGGGTGCATCATTTTCATTGCTTTGTTCATTTTACTGGACGTTGCGATATCGCTTCTGGCGGGAAAAAAGAAACAGAAAAAAACCGGAACGGGCGAGAATACCGAAAGCATTGACACTGACGAAGCTGCGGTGAATGCCGAAGCCGATAACGGCAACACTGGAACCGACGATGACGGCAGTGATGACGATGAAGGCTTTGCCTTGGGCGGATTTCTGATTCTGCGCGGATGGTCACGCATGAAACGCAGGATAAACGAGCGCAAGGCGCGGAAAGGAGAAGCTCCCGATGAAAACAGACACAACGAAAACGCCAAGCAAATATAAAATTGTTATCATAGTGCTGTCGGTTCTTCTGGCAATATCTATTGCTTTGCTTGCAATACAGTTCGTGCGGAAAGCGATTTTTTCCTCAGGCGAAGCGACAATAAAAAACAACAGCATAGGTATGGCGGAAAAAAGCTGGGTTCCGGACACGAAGAATATCCTGCCCGGCGACAGCGTTACAAACAGCTATGAGATTTCATATTATCTGGAGGATCAGACCTCTGTTCTGTTCCGCACAATTGTCGACACGGACAGCACCGGCATTGCCGATGTGCTGACAATCACCGTGGAGGATACCGGAAGCGGCGAAATAATATGCACCGGCAGGCTCGGCGAGATTGCAGAACGCGATTTTTCCGATATGATTGAAGTCGGCGGCGACAACAGAAAAACCGTAACATATAAGATTACACTGACGCTGGACACCTCGGCAGGCAACGAATATCAGAATTCGGAGCTGGCACTGCGTTTCCGCTGGTCGCTTGAGAAAGAGGGTGACGGGCAGTGACGGAGCAAAAAGCAAAAAACCTCGTAAGACGGCTGACCGCAAGCATTGTTGCGATCATACTTCTTACGGCGGCACTGAGCGTTACGACCTTTGTGCTTGTTTACACATCGCTGTCGGCGGAGGGTTCACTGTTTTTCACAACAGGCAATGTGCGGCTCAATTTAAATGACGGCAAGCCCGTTATCACCGATTCTGAGTGCCTTTTCGCGCCCGGCTCTCAGGTGGAAAAACAATTCACGGTTGAAAATCTCAGCACGTGCGCGGTCTGGTATAAATTTTATTTTACCAATATCAGCGGCTCGATTGCGGATGATATCAGTATTGAAATCCGCGACGGCGACAATGTGCTGATGCAGGGAAAAATGTCCGAGCTGACCGAGAAAAACACCGCGGCGGCAGATAAGGCGCTCGACGTCGGCGAAAAGAAAACGCTGACCATCGTTTTCCGGTTTGACGAGGACGCGGGAAACGATAAGCAGGGACTTCTTTTGAGCTTTGACCTCAATGCGAAAGCGGTTCAGACGAAGAACAATCCGGACAAAAAATTTAACTGAGGTGGGCAATGAATAAAAGTAAAGCACTTGATCTGATAAAAAATATCATCACTTGGATTGTGGTCGTCATAGCGGTGCTGATGATGATTTTCACAATCATTTCGGCAACCACGCTTGACCGCAACAACCGCAGTCTTTTCGGATTCAAAATGTATAAAATCCTGTCGGACTCCATGAAGGCGACGGATTTTGCGGCAGGCGACCTTATATTCGTTAAGGAAGTCGATCCCGCCACGCTCAAAGAGGGGGATATCATTTCCTACACTTCAACAAATACGGACAATTTCGGCGAGGTTATAACGCATAAGATACGCCGGCTCACGACTGACGAGAGCGGAAGCCCCGGCTTTGTTACCTACGGTACAACGACAAACGAGGACGACCCCAAGGTTGTTACATATCCGTATGTGCTGGGGAAATATTGCGGAAAGCTTCCAAAGCTCGGATATTTCTTTGAATTTCTTCAGACCACGCCCGGATATATCGTGTGTATTCTCATTCCGTTTGTACTGCTGATTCTTTCGCAGGGCGTCAACAGCGTGCGGCTTTTCAGAAAATACAAGGCTGAACAGAACGCCGCGCTTGAAGAAGAAAAAGCAAAGCTCGCCTCCGAAAAAGAAGAAATGCAGAGGATGATGCAGGAGCTTATGGCGATGAAAGCGCAGATGAACGGCGGTGAACAGACCACTGCGCCTGTGGCAGAGCCTGCGCCCGAAAGCGACGAGGTGCTGAAAATGAAAAAAGACCTTGCCGAAGTTGAAGCCGAGATGGAAAATCTTGTCGCGGCGCGCAACGCTCTTGCCGCTAAGTCCGCAGAAACGGACGAAGACGGGAAAGCAACCGCAGAAAAGCAGATAGCCGAGCTTGAACTGACCTTAAGCAAGCTTGACGAAGTGAAAAAAACCATTGAAAAGAAAATATCGGAAACGGAAAACAACTGATTTTTCAAGTCCTCTCCGCCTTCGGGCGGAGGGGCAATCAAAGGGCATAAACAGAGAAAAAATGCTTGTGCCTTTTGATTGCCCGAATGATGAAGCATTCGGCAAAGCCGAGAGCAAGGAGGAAAATTTATGAAAGCTGCACAATCGGCAAAATATAC
>CAVKJG010000069.1:0-5145 GCA_963656825.1 Sphaerochaetaceae bacterium | reverse complement strand
AACGAATACAGGGTTAATGAAGATGCTTGTGCAAGCTTGGAGAATCACATTCAAAATATCGTAAACACAAAAGTTAAAAAATAGTGTGCACGGCGGCAGGGAGCTGTGTACTTGCGACAGAAATGTAATCAGAGACGCAGCAAATCAATTTCAGGTATCCTACAAAAGTATGTTTTACCGTTTGAGAGATCTGAAGCTGTTTGAGTCGAGAGAACTGGATGAGTACCTGCTGAAATGCGAAGATGCCGGGGGTGTTATATGACAGTAACATCGCCAAAGTTCGTGGTTAATGTTCCAAATGAACACATAACGGAAAAAATCGAACGCTCCGCAAAGCAATGCGCGGATATGGAATTCCGAGAGATTTTATGTCCCTACTGTGGTACCCCACTTGTTACTGTGACGGCGAGCATGCGCGAAGGTATTCTGATTGCAAAATGTCAGAAATGCAAAGCAACTACGCCACTGAATCTTGCCTATTTCTATGCATCAAAAGCTTATAAGCGTCCATCGGTGCATTCTGCCGAGTAAGGACAAAAACTAAATAACAAACACTTTGTAGCGAGTAAGCGGAGCCGATACAATCGGACTACCCAAGCACCGTATGAAGACAAGTAGCGGAATTTGATTCTGCCTTGTTGTCATGCGGTGCTTTTTTGTTTTGCGCTTTTTTGACCTTACTTGCTTCATACGGCTATGAGAGTCCTTTCCGAGGCTTACGCTTCGGAAAGGATTTTTTATGTTGTCCGTGTGGCAGACCTACATAGCACGATACCCGTAATCTCCGGATTTTTGATTTCAACCAAAAATTCAAAAATCGAAAGGAGATTACAAAAATGAAAGCATTAAAAGAGTTTGATTACAATCTTTGGACGACCGAAGAAAACGGGGTCAAGAAATACTTTGTTGGAGTCAAGGCAACCGGAGAAGTGACAGAAGTGGATGCAGAGGTTATGAAACTGCTGCGTAATGAGGAAAAGAAGATGCGCCGCCATATTGAAGAAGAAAGTGAACTTGGATCAATTTTGTCGCTTGACAGTGCTGTCGGCGACGAAAACAACAGCACATGGATGACTGACACTTATAACTTAGCGGAAGATGTGCAGACGGGAATCATGGAGGTAAATTTCATTCGCTCTCTGTCACCTTTGCAAAAAGCCGTGTATAGATATTGCGTTAAAGGGGGCGGTATTCCTTCGGATTTTGCCGCCAAGCAGGGCATATCCAAGCAGGCGGTTTCCAATACACTCCGAAAAATCAGAGAAAAAGCAAAAATATTTTTTGCATGACGGTTTACTTTTGCCCGAAAAATGTCCGTTGTCAAGTGAGAGGCAAAACCTCTCTGAAAACTTTGACAACTGAATACCCATTCATCAGGCACATTACCTGCGTTGTATGCGATGAGCGGACAAGCCAAGCTCAAGAGGTGCGCGGTGATCTCCCGAAGGAGGGAGCGATCAACACGATACCTTGAGTGAAGCGGGGTTACTACCCGCGGAGGGCGATGACAAACGCAAGGGACAATGATACTTCCGTAGCAGAAATGCGCGGCTGGCGGAGTACCCGGCAGAGGTGAGATTCCTATGGATTCGGTTCGTAGCCGAACACCTGATGACTTCCCATATAAAGAACACCGGGGGTGTCGAGGACAAATGCGGTGTGGTTGAGCATACGGAAATGAAGTGTTCAGGACCTGTATGCTCTGTACATACCCATTTGCCCACGGGAAGTCAGGGTATTCAGTTACACCGGGAGGGCGTATGAAAAACAGATTACAAAAGATTCTGGAAAGAGAACATCATGGAAAAGACAATGCGATTGTGAGCCGTGCATTAGAAGAACGGCTTGGCTGTAAGGGAACGATGATCCGCGAAATGGTAAACGAGCTTCGCAGCGCGGGAGTCCCGATTTGCAGTGACAGAAACGGCTACTACATAGCCAAAAGCCGCGAAGAGCTTGACCGCACGATTGTACAGTTGAAAAGCAGAGTAAAAAAGATTCAGTCCGCCATTGACGGGCTGGAAGCAGTCAGAATGTGAAAGGAAGGTAATTACGATGATGACAAGCAGAGAGTTCAGAAGATTGGTTGTAACGGTCAACAAAGCCACCTACAACATGAGCGGCGTAACGTTTAATGGCGATACCGTGACTTACGATGGCAAGAAACACAGCCTCGAAATCAGCGGAAAGCTTCCGAGCGAAGTAACTGTTACATACACAAACAACGGCAAAACGGAAAGCGGAGTTTACACCGTTATCGCAAAATTCAGTGGCGACAGTGCAAACTACAACGCTATTCCGGATAAGTCGGCAACGCTGACGATAAAAGCAAAAGATATTACGGGCGCGCTCGTAAAGCTTGGCGCGGCTCTTACCTACAACGGTTCGGAGCAGACGCAGGCTGTAACCTCGGTAACTGTTGACGGCTTGAAAGTATCGTACAATGTCAGCGGCAACAAAGCAATAAACGCAGGAAAATACAGTTTGACAATCACTGCAAACGGCAACTTCACGGGAACTGTTACAGCTGATTGGAGTATAGCAAAAGCAAAAGTAACCGTACCTACGGCAACAAGCGGACTTGTTTATACGGGTTCGGAACAGACAGGCGTTGCAGACGGTGATTTGTACACCGTAACGGACGGAAAGAAAACCAACGCAGGCAGCTACACGGCAACGGTCACGCTTAAAGACACGGCAAACTACGAGTGGGCTGCTGAGTTTGACGGCAAAATTGCTTGGAGCATAGCGAAAGCCACTTACAACATGAGCGGTGTAACGTTTAATGGCGATACGGTGACTTACGATGGCATGAAACACAGCCTTGCAATCGGAGGAAAACTTCCGAGAGGAGTAACTGTTACTTATGATAATAACGACAAAACGGAAAGCGGAGTTTACACCGTTATCGCGAAGTTCAGTGGCGACAGTGCAAACTATGATACTATTGCCAATATGACGGCAACACTTACAATCAAGCAGGCGACTATTGAAAAAGTTGTTGACAGCGGTGACGAAAACAAGCCGGATGTAGTTATTTCCGAAGAAGGCGGCACCGATCCTAGCGAACAGTTTGTTATTGTAAAACAAGAAAAAGTTCCGACCGCAATTCAGGAAAATGTACAACGCAATGAAATTGTGTATGCGGTATACGACATCACGCTTCACAGTGACGGAGTAAGCATACAGCCAAGCGGAGAGCTTACGATAAAGCTTCTTATCCCTGATGACGCAAAAGGCAGAACATTCCGTATTCTCCACTTGCACGGGGACGAAGTGACGGAAGTCGAATATACGGTAGACGGCGATTACGCGGTGTTTACCGTAGACAAATTGTCTGAATTTTCAATCGTTGTGGATAACACCGGCTCGGCATGGTGGCTCATTATTCTTCTTGCAATAATAATTGTTATTGAAATTATACTTATTGCCTGCAAAAAAAGAAAAACAAAGAGCAAAAGCAAAAAGCTTTATGCGGCGGCAGGCTTGTTCGGCGGAGTAATTCCGGTGGCACAGATCGTATTGCTTGCAGTGCTTGGCAGTGCGGCGGTGATTCTTGGAGTATATGTGGTATATCTGTATTCTTCTGACAGAGGGACGGGTAAAGCGTAATAACTGTGCAGCAGAAAGCAACAATATTTAACCTGCACCAATAATATGAGCAGAAAATCGGCAGGTGCAATCATTATGATCGCATCTGCCGACGGGAAAGCAATATCGGATAACCGCAAAAAATGTATCAATATATAGTAATAACCACCGGCTTAGCCGGTGGTTATTACTATATAATTGTGTGAATACCGACAAGGTCAAAACAGTATATTGACATAAGATTGATAAATCAAGATGATGTAATGAGAATTTTTGCAAGCGGTTGACTCCGTAAATCGTTTCAGACCGTTGTTTTTGCTTTTCAATACAAAAAATCCTCGGGCATTGCCCGAGGATTTTTTGACTTTTATTTTATATATTCTGAAATGTCCGTTGCATAGCAGTATTTTGCCGATGTAAGCTTGCCGAATATATATTTATTCGTTGCGGATTCGCACATTGTGTAAAGTTTGCCTTCTATAATTATTATTTCTTCCGACATCGGAGGCGCTTTTATATCGTCGCAGAGAGTGGAAGAATCGAGAACATAAAGGGGTACGGTCTGACCGAGAACGGTTATCTGGCTTTCGGCAGAGGCGGGATTATAGATATAAATATGAGAAAAAGCCGAAGCGTAGGAAGTTGAAGCATACATTCTGCCATGCTCGTCAAAGCATATTCCCTGAACGAGATTGGGAGCGGAGTATGCCTTTTCTATTTTTGCGGATATTCCGAATTCGGCAGAAGCGTCAAGACGGTATTCGAGAATAAGTGAAGTGTTTTTGTCGCCGGCTTTTGTTGTGTATTTATGACTGTCCGGCGTAGGATAGTTTTCTTCGCGATAAAATTCTCCCACATAAATGCTGTCGCCTTCGACGTGAGTAAACGAAACGCGGAGGTTGTCATCGTCGGTTTTCGTGCCGAAGGTTCCGATTGATTTTACCGCGTCGCCGTCCGAAGCGTTTCTGAAATCGCCATACGAATAGACTATAAGTCCGGAGCTGTCGGCGACGTATATGTAGTCGCCGTGCAGGGTTATTCCGCCGACGTGACCTATAAAGGCGCTTCCGTCGCCGTTTGCAAGGGAAATGCGCTTTACTTCTTTCTTTGTTGTTTTGTCTACGATGCTGACCTGAGACGCGTCGCCGTCTGTGCGATAGCCTGTGACGAGGAATTCGTCTGCGCTTTCGTCGTATGCAAGCCCCTGAACTATCATTCCGTCGGAAAGCCCGGGAATTACAAAGGCTTTTTCGGAGTTTCTGTAATATTCGCTTACCGGAAGACGAAAGTAACATCTTCCGCACAAAAGCACAAGCAGCAAAAGTCCGATAAGACACGCAAAGAGCGTGCCGACAATTTTAAGCGCGGATTTTTTGCCGGAAGAGGTGGTTTGTTTGCTCATAATATTTTCCTTTTCGTTTGATAAAGCGAAAAACGCTTTTATTTTGAAATAATGATAATCCGTAATTATTAAAACGGTATGAACAATGCAAAAAAAGCGGATTTTATATTTCATTTGGCGCACAGGGACTGGCGCATAGAAAAACATTCTGA
>CAVKJG010000068.1:0-5436 GCA_963656825.1 Sphaerochaetaceae bacterium | reverse complement strand
GTTTCTTTTGCCTACTTTTCTTTTCAAAGAAAAGTACGGTGCCTGCTTTTCTTTTACAAAGAAAAGCAGGTTACTGGATTTCGTCGGCTATTTCGTAGAGACGTTGCATATCGCCGAGAACCTTTGCGCAGCGAGCCTCCATGGAAGCCTTGTCCTCGGGGGAAAGCGCCGCGATTTCTTCGGGAGTGATTTTCTTTTTGAACATTCTGTCAACCGTGAGCGCATATTTTATATCCGTGCAACAGATTTTGTCGTCAACCTTGCAGACAACAAGGTCGGAATGTCCGGCAAGAAGCTGATCGACGGCGTAAACACCCATTTCGGAAGCAACGAGTCTGTCTGTAAGAGTGGGTGAGCCGCCGCGCTGAACGTGAGCAAGACGCGCAAACTTGGTTTCAACGCCGGTTTTGTCCTGAATGGTCTTTGCGAGCTGCTCGGCATAGCCGGGAAGCCCCTCGGAAACGATAACGATGAACGCTCTCTTGCCGCCGGCTCTGGCTCTCTTGATATCTTCTATCGCCTTGTCCTCGTTGAACGGGATTTCGGCAACGGCAACGGCTGTCGCGCCCGTGGCAATGGCTGTGCGGAGAGCAATATGTCCTGCCCAGCGTCCCATAACCTCAACAACATCACAGCGCGCGTGCGATTCGCATGTGTCGCGGAGACGGTCAACCATGTCGATAACGGTGTTCATTGCCGTATCAAAGCCTATTGTGTAGTCGGTGG
This sequence comes from Sphaerochaetaceae bacterium, assembly GCA_963656825.1. Lineage (GTDB taxonomy): Bacteria > Bacillota > Clostridia > Oscillospirales > CAG-272 > CAG-841. Next base: position 4,710 of record CAVKJG010000068.1, on the reverse strand, counting down.
AGGTGATATCGTTGTCTATCGTGCCGGGAATACCTATCGTGGGAATGCCGCGCTTTGAAAGGTCGGTCGCACCTCTGAACGTGCCGTCGCCGCCGATGGCAATGATACCGTCGATGTGATTTTTCTCGCATACCGCAATGGCTTTTGCCATGCCTTCTTCGGTTTTGAATTCAAGACAGCGGTCTGTGTAAAGCACCGTGCCGCCCTTTGTTATAATGTTCGATACGTCGGAGGGGGATTTTACAAGCACCATATTGTCGTTTATAAGGCCCTTGTAGCCCTCGTAAATACCGTAAACCTCAACGCCTCTTGCAAGAGCCGCTCTTGCGGCTGCTCTGTATGCGGCGTTCATTCCGGGAGCGTCGCCCCCCGATGTAAGTATGCCTATTCTTCTGAACTGTTTCATTGTTTTAGCCTTCCTTATTGTATTTTGATTTTTTTATTTTTCTTCCGAATTTACTCCGCCGCAGAGGAAATTTATCGCACGCGGAACGGAATCCTTTGCGTTGTACCAAGGCTCGGAATCGTAGCGGTAATCAAACTTTTTGCAGAACCAGCTGACGTCTTCTCCGAGTGAGTGGATATATTTCTGCATTATTTCGCGCGAAACGGAGAAAAACTCTCCGAACTGCTTCTTTTGCAGACTGTTTCTTCCCGCAAGGAGAAGAAGCCTGTAATGCGGCAGACAAAAGCACGTCTGCTTTTTGTATTTTTCACGGAATTCCTCTTCGTTTTCCCAAAGATATATCACCGTGCCGAGCATTTTTGAAAAGGCGTCCTCGGTGCGCGAGCAGACATAGCACGAATCTTCAAGCTTTTTCAGCTTTTCTTCTTCTTTCAGTCCCTTGCCGTCAAAAAGCGTGCCGCCGGAAAAAATCTCCTTTTCGGTTTCCGCTATGTGACTTTCAAGCATAAGCGCAAGCGGAAGCCTGCTGCCACCGCCGCCCGTCATCATATCGAAGTGTTTTCGGCAGAAGCCCTTTTTGTTCGTTTCGATACGGACGTCGGGCTCCATCATTGCCGCGCCCATAATGCGTTCGAGCTCGTTTTTTTCAAGCATTCCGCGCATAAGACAGAGCGGACAGTCGGGCGTTTCGCTTCCGAGCGTTTTGTCAAAAGCTTCGTTTATCGGTATGGTATATATTTTTTCTGCCACTTACGGATTTCTCCTTTCGGGATCAGACGTTCAGCTCAACGTTTGCGACATACGCTCTGTGGTCGGAGAGCTGTTTGTTTATTATTTCAATTGATTCGGTCTTGAATTCCTTGCTTACGAAAATATAATCTATCTTCTGGTCGGGACCGAATTCGGGGTTGGTGGGGAACGTTACGGCGTTCTGGTCGGGACATACGTCAAAGGTATCGGAGAGAAGCTCGCGGATCGGATCGAGAACGGGATCGTTTGGCTGAGCGTTGAAATCGCCCATAACGATTACGGGATGCTCGCTGTCCTTTATAAGCTCTGCCATTATTTTTACGGCGTTTGCTCTTTCCGCCTTTGCAAGACCGAAATGAGAAACGAACACGTCAACGTCAACTCCGTTAAAATCGACAAGAGCATTGAGAATGACTCTTGTTTCGTAGTAAACGTCCTCGTCGCGCGTGACGGGATCGGGAATGGGGCAGATACGGACATTTTTAATATGGTGCTTTGAAAGAAAGCCGTTTCCGTAGTTGCCGGGTTTTCCGCCGTAAAGCCATGTTACGGCGGGGGCAAACGCGTTTTCGTAGCCGATAAGCTCGCCCATAACCTGAGTGGTTTTTATTCTGCCGCTGCGGACAAGCATATAGTCCACTTCGTTGAGACCGCAGATGTCTGGCGACTGTTCCTTTATAACGTTTGCGTATTTTTCCACGGAATATTCAAAGGGCTTGGCAAGTCCCTTTCCGAAATCGCGCGTGGCTGCGATGTTATAGGTCATAAGCTTTAATTTCATAATATTTTCCTCCGGAAATCAAAAGTTTGAATTTCTTTCAATATGATATCACCTTTTTTCGTCAATTACAATAAAAAATCGTTAAATAATAATTAAAATTCACCTTGCTCGGTTGACAAAAAGCCGAAAATAAAGCATAATTGAATATAAGCCGAAAGCAAAGGAGGGCGCGCGATGAATTCCGTTATTACAGACACCGGCAGAATAGTGTTTGAGGGTGTTGAAAATTTCTCTCCGGCGCTTACGTTCGACTGCGGACAGTGCTTCCGCTTCGATGTGCTTCCCGACGGCGCGGCTGTCGGCACGGTCGGAAAAGAACACGCAAAAATCTCCGTTTCGGGCGATACCCTTACGATAGACGGCGGAAAGGACGCGGAGCTTTGGCGCAGATACCTCGGTCTTGACGAGGATTACGGCGCGATAAAAAAAGACATAGGCGAGCATTTCGGGAAATACGGAAGCGTTATTTTTGACGCAATGAGAGTCGGCGGCGGAATACATATTCTGCGACAGGACAAGTGGGAGGCGCTCTGCTCGTTTATAGTTTCGCAGAACAACAACATCGGCAGAATAAAAAAGATAATCGTGCGGCTGTGCGAAAAATTCGGCGAGCTGTTTGATTCGGACGGAGAAACATATTATACTTTTCCTACGGCGCAGGCGCTGGCAAGCGCAAGCGTAAGCGATATATTTTCCTGCGGAACGGGCTTTCGGGCAAAATACATAAGCGACGCGGCAAAGCGTGTTGCGTCGGGAGAAACGGATCTTGAATATATCTCCTCATTGAGCGACGAAAAAGCAATTGAAGAGCTTACGAAAATCTGCGGCGTAGGCCCCAAGGTCGCAAACTGCACGCTGCTTTTCGGATTTTACCGTCTGGCATCGTTTCCGATAGACGTATGGATACGCCGCGTGCTTGATAAATATTACAAAGACGGAATAGATCTCTGCGATCTCGGCTCTTATGCCGGAGTGGCTCAGCAATATCTGTTTTATTACGAACGTTATAAACAAAACGGGGAGGACGGGAAATGATCCTTGAACCTAAAAAAATAGCGATAGCTTACCGATGCAGCGAATGCGGAGGCACAGTTCGGAGCGTTGTCGGCGCGCTTGCCCTATCGGGCGATATGCTCCGCCTGAAATGCGATTGCGGAGGGAGCGAGCTTCTTATAAACAAAACCTCGGACGGCAAATACCGTTTTACCGTGCCGTGCCCTTTCTGCGAATCCTCACATTCGTTTGTCATATCGAGAAAAACGCTTACCTCGCGTGAGCTTTTCACAATTCCTTGCGCCTATGCCGGAATAGATATTCTTTTCATAGGCGATGAGGACAAGGTTGTAAAAGCGATAGAAGAATCCGACGAGGAGCTTTCCGAACTTCTCGGAGAAAATTCGGTGGAAGACCTGAAAAATCCAAAGGACGAGGAATGGGGCGACGCTCATCTTCAGGATCTTATAATTTTCACGCTCGGCGAGCTTGCCGAGGACGGCGATATAATCTGCGATTGCAAGGATGGCGGCGATTTTGTCGTTACTCCGCGTCCGGACAGAGTTGAGATAGCCTGCAAAAAATGCGGCTGTAAAAGAGAAATTTCGTGCGAGGAGGGCAGTCTTGGAGCGCATGTGCTTTTTGACTGCGACAAGCTCCGCCTTCTTTTGCCCGATGATATTAAGGAGGATAAAAAACAATGAAAAAAATAGTAAGCTTCGGCGAAATAATGCTTCGTCTCGCTCCGGAGGGATATCTTCGTTTTGAGCAGGCGGACAGATTCTGCGCGACCTTCGGCGGCGCGGAAGCCAATGTTGCGGTATCGCTTGCACGCTTCGGCGAGGACGCGCATTTCGTAACGAAAATCCCCGCAAACCCCATCGGCGACAGCTGTATCCGTTCTCTCCGCGCGGAAGGCGTGAACGTTTCCGACATAGCGCGCGGCGGAGAAAGACTCGGAATTTATTATGCGGAAAAGGGTGCGTCACAGCGTCCTTCAAAGGTCGTTTACGACCGTAAATACAGCTCGATATCGGCGGCGGAAAGCTCCGATTTCGATTGGGAAAAAATTCTTTCCGGCGCGGATTGGTTCCATTTCACCGGTATTACTCCCGCGCTTTCCGACGGCACGGCAAGGATATGTCTTGACGCGCTTAAAACGGCGAAAAAGCTCGGCGTAAAAACCAGCTGTGACCTCAACTTCCGCAAAAATCTGTGGACGAGCGAAAAAGCCGGCAGGGTTATGGGCGAGCTTATGACTTACGTGGATCTCTGCATCGCAAACGAGGAAGACGCCGATAAGGTTTTCGGTATAAAGGCGGCATCGACCGACGTTGAAACGGGCAAGCTTGACAGAGACGGCTACAAAGAGGTTGCAAAGCAGCTTTGCGAGCGCTTCGGCTGCTCGTCGGTTGCAATCACGCTCCGCGAAAGCATTACCGCAAACGACAACAACTGGGCGGCTATGCTTTATTCCGGCGGCGAATGCTACTTCTCAAAGAAATATGCGGTTCACATCGTTGACCGCGTGGGCGGCGGAGATTCCTTCGGCGCGGGACTTATTTACAGCCTTGTAAACGGCAAGTCGCCTGCAGACGCCATTGAATTCGCAACGGCGGCGTCTTGTCTCAAGCACACCATCGAGGGCGACTTCAACCGCGTTTCCGCAGACGAAGTAAACGCTCTCGTAAAGGGCGGCGGCAGCGGCAGAGTTCAGCGCTGACTTACTTTTCTTTGGAAAAGAAAAGTAGGCACCTTCTTTTCTTCGAGAAGAAAAGAA
>CAVKJG010000067.1:0-5531 GCA_963656825.1 Sphaerochaetaceae bacterium | reverse complement strand
CAAGTTCAAAGCCTTCTTTTTTAAGTTCTTCTACGATTTCGTCCCAGTCGGAATAACCAGAAAGGTCAAGCCATTTCGAGCCTAACGCTCTTTCGTTGCATTCGTTGTATGAACCCCACGAGCCGATAACGATTTTTATATTGTTACACATTTTCAATTTCTCCTTCGATTATAAGTTTTTCTTCAATTCTGTCTTTTGCCTCGTCAAGCAATTCTTCTAAATCAATGATGGGTTTATCCATTTCACATTACCTCAAAATTTTCGATATAAATTTTTTTATACATACAGCCGTATTCAAAATATTTGCCGTTTTCGTCTGTATATAAGTCATAGGTCAGAACGCTGATTCTGCCGCGATTCGTAACTGCAAGTCGGACTTCTTTTTCAGTCGCATATACGATATTGAAAGTTATATAGGTTTCACCGTCAAAGTGTTGATATTCAGCCATTTTCTTGCTCCTTATACCGTTTTGTACCATACCGAGTATTCGACTTCGATATCTCTTCCGTCGTATTCGTAATACATTGTTACGTAACCTTTGAACTCATTTTCTTTTCCGATTATCGGGTGGCAATTCTTTTCGACGTCATCGAAAGCGCGGGTATAACGCTTACCGTTTTTAGAAACGCATTTGCAGAATAACGTTCCTTCGTCGTTAAGAAATCCGAGACCGGAAATCTTTTCGTCAAAGTTTCCTTTAACTTTTCTGATTGAATAAACTACTTTTTTCATTTGGATTTACCTCCGATTTATTTTTCGCCTTTCGGCATAAACGGGGTAGCACCGGAAAAAGCAAATGTCCCTGCGAGTTAAAGTCGCAATCCCGGAAGTCAACGAATAGGACAAAATTGTTGCGTAAATGAAAAAAGAGCCAAACTCATAATCGAGTCTGACTCTTGGTATTATTAAAGTCCTCAGCAACAATTTTTCCCGTTGACTTCCGATTTTTACTGTGCTACAACGAAAATGACGAAAGGCGATAAATCGGAGCAATTCTCGGTAAAGTATTCTGAAAAAGTGGCTTTTTCTCGTATTTTCCGTAAATGCGTTTAGTTTCGGGTATAGAAAAAGCCGAGCGATTTTATTCGCCCGGCTGTCCGTTTTTATATTCATCTTTGTATTTTGACTCCAAAGAAGTCTTTTGCAAAAAATAATACGAACCCCAAAAATTCAAGGTTCGTATTATTTGCGTTTGGTGGAGCATAGGGGACTTGAACCCCTGACCCCAACACTGCCAGTGTTGTGCGCTCCCAACTGCGCTAATGCCCCATGACGCTTTGTATTATAACAGAAAGTCGGTTCGTTGTCAACAGTTTTTATAATAATGATATCCGGCGGGATTGATATAAATCAAAAAAATCAGACAAAGCAAAAACGGCGTCCGTACCGATAGACGCCGTTTTTTACGCTCATACAGCCAACTTATTTTGCGGCTTTATGCGATGCCTTTATTTCGCGGTTGATATCCGATATGCTGTCATATATCATTGAATTCTGCGGGGCAGGGCTTTGCGCCAGAAGATTGCCCTCTCTGTCCTTTATTTCGAGCATACGGTATTTTACAAACACTCCGCCTTCGTCTTCGAGCTCTTTTTCGGTTATTGCAAGAGGCGCTATATCCTGAAAAGCAAACGTGGAGGAGCTTTCCGTTTCGCTGTCTTCAACTATTGAAAAAGCCTTTTTTTCAATAATCAGCTTTTCGCCGACAGTGAACAGACAAGTTGAAATCGCTTTTTTCGGGCGGAATTTTCCGTCCGTTCCTTTACGCATCGATGCGGCATTTTCTCCGTCGAAAACATAATCCGAAAAAGAAATTATACTTGCGCTTGACCGCACTATATTATATGCTTTTATTGTTTCTTCTTCAAATTCGGCTGTTTTCTTTGCAAGCTCGGCATCGACCTCTTCGCCTTTCACAAGACCTTCGCGGTTGATTACTATGCACGCGACACCTATTGCTATTATTGCCGCGCCGAGCATCCACCCGAACCACAGCCATGCCAATATAATGCCTAATCCCGCTATACCTATACCGATATACATTACGGTATTTTTCTGAGTGAAATATTTATTTGTTGTTTTGTAATTCATTTGTTCCTCCGAATTCTTTTTACGGGCTTAATTATACACCCGACGGCAGATAAAGTCAATCAACTGTCGGTTTTATTTTCTTAAACTTATAATTGAATACACGCTTGCAAGCTGCTTTCGTATATATAGTGTCGGTTTTCTCAATTTGGTTTGATATTTTTTCAAAAAATCCGTAAAAAATTTTTTCGGCTTTTTGCAGCGGACTTTCAAAACGGTACAAAACAATGAAAAATACTTGACAACACAACTGTAAAATGCTATAATTTCGTTGCACTCAAAAAAATGGGCTTGTAGCTCAGCTGGGAGAGCGCTGCGTTCGCAACGCAGAGGTCAAGGGTTCGATCCCCTCCAGGTCCACCAAAAAGGGAAAGCACCGCAAGGTGTTTTTTCTTTTTGCAAAGAGGGGAGCGAAGTGAGCGGGAGTGAATGACAGCACGGGCGTGCTGTCAGAGCCGCGACGACCGAGCGGCGACGAGCCGCGAGATTCGATCCCCTCCAGGTCCACCAAAAAGGGAAAGCACCGCAAGGTGTTTTTTCTTTTTGCAAAGAGGGGAGCGAAGAAGCGGTAGTGAATGACAGTCCGGTGGACTGTCAGAGCCGGCTTGCCCTGACGGCGACGAGCCGCGAGAATCGATCCACCTGCGATAATTGCCACACCGGATTTCGCGAGCTGTGCGGCGATATGCCGTGATGATCAATTCGAATAATATGAAGAAACCGTACATCTCTTTTTGTTCAAAATAAACATTGCCGACAAAACCATATATGCGGCAATGCCGCAATGTCCGCTGATAATATATCCGTTCCCGCGCATATGATTGTCCGTTTGGTATTCGATGATTCGATTTTCCGTAAATAAAAGGAGCAATTCGTTCAGACGGGGAAGAGCAATACCGGATTTTTCGATAAGATCGCTCTTGGATGTAGGCGCGTCACATTCCAGTGACAAAATCAATTTTTGTCCGTCCTCACTGCAAAGTTCTTTCATGATATCGATCGTCTCGGCATCAAAAACCGAAAGCTTTTTGATAAGCTCCGATTGAATAACGCAAACTATGCCTTCATCGTCCCATATTTTCGTGCCGAACGAACCGATAATGCGAAGATTTCCGCGTTTTTTGTCCTCTTCCTGTCTTTTGCGATCGCCTGTTTCTGCAAAATAGATTCCTTTCCACATTTTCCATAAGTCCTCGCCAAGCTCACGATGAAGATTGTTTGTGTAGCCTGCCGCAGATGCTTTTGCCCAGATAAATTCGGTGCCGAGCTGTTCAATTCTTTCGGCTACGGCATTGATGTCGCTGCTTGACTCGGTTTCGAGAAGAATATCTGCGGAAATTCCATATATGTCGCTTATCGACTTCAGATTAAAACAATCCGGCAGACAATCGCCCGATTCCCATTTTGATATTGCTTGCGGAGATATGCCTATTTTTTCGGCAACCTCTTCTTGCGTCATGCCGATTCTTTTTCTGTGATTGCGAAGTTTTTCACCAAATAATTTTTGATCCAACATATTTTTATCCTTTCGGCTTTTTTCGGATGGCCACCCTGTAATCAAATTATGCCACATTATTTTTCAACTTGCAATAGTATTTTTGTTGAGAATTATATGGCGAGTTCTACCAAGAGTTGAATTTTCAAAATAACGTGCGAGCGGCGACGAGAACTGTCAGAGCCGTACCTTTTCTGGGCTCGGGATAAAGATCAGCCTTTGTTTTTCGCATTTAACTACAAGCTTTTTACCTTATCGTAACGGTGCATCTGTTCTTATTTGGAGTCATTCCGAATCTGTTTTTGGCGGAGGATGTTATTTTGATGCCGTCGTATGTAACGCTTGTAATGTTAAGAGTTGTGTGTTCATTGTCCGTTTTCATATTGAGCGGACCTACCATTCCGACAACTTTTCCCCACTTTGACGGGAGCGGTGAGTTCTTATTACCGTAAGCGGTTATTGACGAGTTTTTGATATTACAGTCTTCAATGTTCACCGTTCCGGAATAAACATAGCCTGCAATTCCTCCGGCATACGGTGTTTCCGAAGTGGTATATGCGTTTACCGTAAGATTTTCGATTTTCACCCTTTTTATCGTTCCGCTTTTGGCGTAGCCTACCACCCCGCCCGCATAACCATATCCGCTGATGCTGCCGGTTATGGTGCAATCGGATATCTCGCCGCCGTCAAGACAGCCCACAATTCCGCCTGTGTATATGCTGCGGAACACAGAGCTGCCGTATTTTATATCAAGCTCAAAATTAACATTTTTTATGCTTGCGCCTTTGGAAAGCAACCCTATAAAGCCGCAGCTTATAACATCGAATCGCACCTCGGAATTACGAGGATCATATGTCATATAATCGGATATGACAGCTCCGTTCATACCTTTTATGGTCATCTCTTTCGGCTTGTATTCCATTATTATTTTGTTTTCTTCGCCTATTATTTCTCCCGAAAAAGAAATAAGCGGAGTGAATTCTTCTCCCCGAAGATCTATCTCGCCTTTCAGCACGATAGTCTTGCCTGAAAAATCCATTCCGCATCTTGATAGCACCGATAAAGCCGTCATCTGATTTGCCGCTTGCTTTTTATCTTCACCTATTGTCATTGTATTTTTATTGTCATACCACGAATAATCGCCTTTCATTCTGCCGTTTTTTATATATCTTTCGGTTATATGTGAAATGTCTTTTCCCGCGAAAATGCCTTTCGCTTCTTTTATTGCTTCATTTATTATATATATTGCCTCTGCCGGACGTATTTTTGTTTGTCCGTTTACAGAGGCTATCACATACTTACCTATTATTTTTTCCAGTGTGTTTTCAAATATCTCGTCGGCGCTTTTGTCATTGCCGTATTCTTCTGTTATTTGTGCGATGTCCGATAATATTTCTTTTTCAAATTCTTCAACCGACAGCCAATCGTCGCTGTTTATATGCAGGAGGTCTTCAAGTATCAATTCGTCTTTTCGCTGCTTCATTTCCTGCATCAGCGCCGATTCCTTTGCCGCTTTTATAACCTTTGTAAATGTCACCGTACATACACCCGCAAGAATGATTATTACCGCCATTACTATAACAAGCTCTACAAGTGTAAACCCATTCTTTTTTATGCAAGGTGACATTCTTGAATTGCTCCTTTCAGTTCATCTTTTTATTCGTGTGTTTCAGCCAAAGTGCATAAATATTTTACATTTTTTGCATTTTGTTTGTCAATAAGTTTTTCGTAATTTGCTGTAATTTCGTTTATTATTACATATTGTCTCGGCTTGTTTTGTGCAAATTGCAATTAAAAATGACCGTCGCGTTGGAATCGGCATAAAATTTTTGCAAAATATTCCTTAAACAAAGCTGATAATTACTTTATCCTTTTGAAAAAATCTTTTTACAATGCGAAAATAAATTTCAAAAACTTTTCAAAAACCTCTTGACAATGAGGAGAGT
>CAVKJG010000066.1:0-5788 GCA_963656825.1 Sphaerochaetaceae bacterium | reverse complement strand
GAGCCGGACAAGCCACGCGATGAAAAGAAAAAATTCGCGCTTGTCACCGTCGCGTCGGGTGCCGGAATCCGCGAGGCGTTTCTGCAGCTGGGAGCCGACGTGGTATTGGACGGCAGGCAGACTCAGAATCCCGCCGCGGCGGATTTTATCCGCGCCTTCGACGAAGCGAATGCGGAAACGATTTTTGTACTGCCGAACAACAGCAATATTTTTCTGACCGCAAAGCAGGCGGGCGAGCTTTACGAAGACGCCGACATCCGCGTGCTGAACAGCCGGAATATCGGCGAGGGCTATGCGGCGCTGTCCATGCTGAGCTATGACAGCGGCGACGCGGATACTGTCGCCGCATTGCTCAGCTCTGCCATGCAGGGAGTTGAAACCGGTATGATCAGCCGCGCCGTACGGGATTCGGTCTGCAACGGCGTCAGGGTGAAAAAAGATGATTTTATTGCTCTCGCCGACGGGACGGTCCTTGGCGCATCGGAGGACAGGCCGGGAGCGGCAATGGCTCTGCTGGAAAAGCTGCAGACCCGACAGCATGAGATACTTATCGCCGTATACGGAGCTGATTTTCCGGCGGAGGAGCGTGCGAAATTCAGAGAGGCGGTCGCCTCTGTGTATCGGAATACGGAATTATGCGAGCTTGACGGAGAGCAGAGCATATATGATCTTATTGTGATCGTGGAGTAATGATGGCAGTGGATTTTACAAAGGAAATGAAGCGTGATTACACCATATTGGCGCCGGACATTTTCCCCACTCATATGGAGCTGCTGGAGGAAGTGTTCCGTCTGTACGGCTATCATCTCAAGGTGCTTCACTATGAGGGACCGGAGGTAATCGAAACCGGACTCAAGGTGTTGAATAACGACGTTTGCTATCCGGCAATCTGTATGCTCGGACAACAGCTTTACGCTCTGACCTGCGGAGATTTCGATCCTCACAGATCGGCTCTCATACAGTTTCAGACCGGCGGCGGCTGCAGAGCCTCGAATTATATCTGTCTGCTGCGCAAGGCGCTTGCGGATATGGGCATGGACTATGTTCCCGTTATTTCGCTGAGCTTCGGCGGATATGAGCATTACAGCGGCTTCAGGATCACCCCCGTAATGGCGGTCATAGGGCTGCGGAGCCTTGTCTACGGTGATATGCTGCTATTGCTAAAGAATCAGTGCCTGCCATATGAAAAGGAACAGGGAAGCACGCTTGCTCTCGTGAGAAAATGGGTAAATTCTCTTACGGAGCAGTTTCGCCTGAAACGAGGTCTGTCCGGCAGCGCCATGCGGAAAAATCTTGCGGCGATGGCAAAGGACTTTCACGAGCTTCCCAAGGTATCCCGCACCGTTGCAAAGGTCGGCATCGTCGGCGAGATCTATGTCAAATATTCCTCCTTCGGCAACAACGGGCTTGAAAAATTTCTTCTGTCCCAAGGCTGTGAATATATGGTGCCCGGCGTGCTTGGCTTTTTTCAGTACTGCTTTGCGAATATGGAAACCGACCATCTATATTATGGCGGCAGTGCCGTCAAAGTGCTTGTCGGGCGCAGGGCGGAACGTATCGCCGCCGATTGGGAGCGTTGGCTTATCGAGGCGCTGGAGCCTTATCCGGAATTCGCTTCTCCGGCGAGCTTTGAGCGTGTGAAGACACTGGCGGATCGTGTGATCGACCGCGGTGTGAAAATGGGGGAGGGGTGGCTGCTGTCCGGCGAGGCGGCGGAAATGATAGAAAAAGGCTATACAAATATCATCTGTGCACAGCCGTTCGGCTGTCTGCCAAATCACATCGCCGGCAAGGGTACAATCCGCCGTCTGAGAGAGCTGTATCCCGAGGCAAACATTTTCCCCGTGGATTATGATTCCGGCGCTTCCCGCGTCAATCAGGAAAACCGCATCAAGCTGATGCTTGCGATAGCAAAGGAGAATGCATTATGAAACAGCTGGGACTTGATATCGGCTCCACGACGCTCAAATATGTGCTGTCGGACGAAACCGGCGTCATTCTGCAGAAGGATTATATGCGGCACGGCGCAAGAATCGACGAAAAGCTGACCGAAATTCTTTCTCGGCTGGAGGAGGAATTTCCGGATGAGAAGATACTGCTTACCGTGTCCGGCTCGGCGGGATTGGGGCTTTCCGAGGCGCTCGGACTGCCGTTTGTGCAGGAGGTATTTGCCGAAAAGCTGTCCGCGGAAAAGTACTGTCCGGGGACGGACACCGTCATTGAGCTTGGCGGCGAGGACGCAAAAATTCTCTTTCTCACTGGCGGATTTGAGATGCGTATGAACGGCACCTGTGCGGGCGGCACAGGCGCTTTTATCGACCAGATGGCGTCGCTGATGCATATCACGCCGTCCGGGCTCAATGAGCTTGCCGCCGGCGCGGAGACCGTACCGTCAATTGCATCGCGCTGTGGCGTGTTTGCCAAGTCGGACGTCCAGCCGCTTTTGAATCAGGGGGCGCGGCATGAGGATATCGCGGCGGGGATTCTGCGTGCCGTGGTGAATCAAACCGTGGCAGGACTGGCGCAGGGGCGTGAGATAAAAGGAAAGCTGTTGTATCTCGGCGGACCGCTTACCTTTCTGTCGGAGCTGCGCCGCAGCTTTGACGAGGTTCTCGGTACGACGGGACTGTGTCCCGATAATTCTCTGTATTTCGTGGCGCTTGGGTGCATTGCGGCAGGAGTCGGACAGCCGATTTTGCCGTGTGAGCTGCGAGAGCGACTCTCCGCACGGGCGCAGAAGGCTACCTACCGGAAGCGAGCGCCTCTTTTTTCCTCCGAGGAGGAATACGAGCGTTTTTCCGCGCGGCATCGGGCAAATTCCGATGGTATCGGCACTCTTGTCGCACCTTGCGGTCCGATGTTTCTGGGTGTCGATGCGGGATCGACCACGGTGAAGGCTGTGCTGTGCGATCGGGCGGGCAATCTGTTTTATCCTGTATACAAGCAGAATCGCGGAGATCCGGTCAGGGTGATTTATGAGTATCTGTCTGAGCTTTACGCCGCATATCCGGAGATTGAGATTGCCGGAAGCGCCGTTACCGGCTACGGTGAAAAGCTGATGCAGGCGGCATTCGGAATTCCGTGCGGCATTGTGGAAACGCTGGCGCATTATACCGCCGCAAAAAAATTCCGTCCCGACGTCGATTTCATCATAGATATCGGCGGACAGGATATCAAATGCTTTAAGATAAAAAACGGGCTTATCGACAGCTTGTTTCTGAACGAGGCGTGTTCCTCGGGTTGCGGCTCTTTTTTGCAGACCTTCGCAGATACGCTGGGGCTGTCGGCTTCCGAATTTGCGCGGATGGGGCTCTTTGCCGATGCTCCTGCCGATCTTGGCAGTCGCTGTACGGTATTTATGAACAGCTCCGTCAAGCAGGCGCAGAAGGACGGCGCGAGCGTGGAAAATATTGCGGCAGGTCTGTCTGTGAGCGTTGTGAAAAATGCCCTTTATAAAGTGATCCGCTGTGCCGACGCGGAAAAGCTTGGACAGCATATCGTCGTGCAGGGCGGCACATTTTTGAACGACTGCGTTCTGCGCGCGTTTGAACAGGAAACGGGGCGCGAGGTGATTCGTCCGCGGTTTGCCGGACTTATGGGTGCATACGGCGCGGCGCTGTATGCGGCGTCTCACGCGGAAAAGGGACTGATCACGCCGAAAGAGCTTGCGGATTTTCACTATACAGCACAGCAAACGGTCTGCGGCGGATGCCAGAATCACTGTCGGCTTACAATCAACCGATTTTCAGGAGGCAGACGCTTTTTATCGGGCAACCGCTGTTCAAAGCCGTTGCGTTCGGAAAGCTCCGCACAGCCACGCAACCTGTACGCTTATAAGCTCGGATTGCTGGACAAATACCGCAAGGACGCTCCGGACGGCAATAAAAAGACCATCGGAATTCCGATGGGACTGAATTTTTTTGACCTTCTGCCGTTCTGGTATACTTTTTTCAACAGACTGGGCTTTCGCGTTCTCGTATCTCCGGATTCAACGCGCAAGCTGTATGCGTCAGGACAGCATACAATCCCTTCCGACACGGTATGCTATCCCGCCAAGCTGATGCACGGACATATCGAGTGGCTGGCGGCGCAAAAGCCGGACGCTGTATTCTATCCCGATATGAGCTACAATGTGGATGAAAATCTCGGCGAGGATCATTTCAACTGTCCCGTCGTTGCCTATTATCCGCAGGTGCTGAAGCTGAATGTTCCTCAGTCGGATAGTGTGCCGTTTATTGCCGATTTTGTCGGGATTCATAACCGAAAGGCGTTTGAACGGCGCATCGGACAGATATTAGTCGCTTATTTTGAGCCATTCTCAAAAAAAGCAATATCCGAGGCGGCAGACGCCGCTTATGCGGAATATCGCGCTTTTCACGCCGCCGTGCAACAGCAGGCACAGCGATTTCTGGCGGAAGCGTCTGCCGAGGGACAGCCGATCGTCGTTTTGTGCGGCAGACCGTATCATCTGGATCCGGAGGTGAACCACGGAATCGACCGGCTGCTGTGCGATCTCGGCGCCGCCGTGATCACGGAGGACAGCATAAGCTCAGATGTGCCGCGGGTTCCGACGCAGGTGCGCAATCAGTGGACATATCATGCCCGTATGTATGCGGCAGCTGAATATGTGGCAAAATCTCCGAAGGATATGCACATCGTTCAGCTGGTGTCCTTCGGCTGCGGCGTGGACGCCATCACTGCCGACGAGGTGCGGCGGATTCTGGAATCCTCCGGAAAAGAATATACGCAACTGAAAATCGATGAAATATCCAATATGGGCGCTGCAACGATTCGTTTGAGAAGTCTGTTTGCCATGTTGGAGGAAAAAAGGAGAAACCGATCATGAATTTCCCGCTTTTATTGAGCATCTGTACTCCGTGCTCTTATCTGATCGGGGGCATCAACCCCGCTATTCTGCTGTCGCGCCTGATTTATCATCAGGACATACGGACACTCGGCAGCAAAAACCCCGGCTTTACCAATTTCAAGCGCGTCTACGGCAATCGGTACGCATGGTTTGTTTTTGTGCTGGATATTCTGAAAACCGCTGTTTTGTGCGCGGTGTTTTGTCCGCTTTTTGTGATGTGCGACAAAGCCTATGCCCTCGGCGCCGCTTATACGGGACTGTGCGCAATGCTTGGTCATGCTTTTCCGGCTTGGTATCGTTTCAGGGGAGGCAAGGGATTTCTTGTCGGCGCGACAGCAATCTGGTTTATCGATTGGCGCACGGCGCTGGTCGCGCTTGCCGTCTGGGGACTGTTGCTTGCAACGACAAAATATATGTCGCTGTCGGTGATATGCGCGGCGTTTGTCTGCCCGTTTATCCTCGCCGTCTTTGGCGAGCCGACAGATGTGTGCCTTCTTTGCGCGGCGGCATGCCTGTTGCTGATTGTGCGGCATCGTGAGAATATTCTCCGTCTGTATAAGGGAACAGAAAGCAAATTCCGTTTGAGATAGGAATATATCTTGCATCGAAACAAAAAAACTTAAAAGGCGTAAATCCGCATAAAAGCGGATTTACGCCTTTTTGCTTTGCTCAAAATCAAATTGAAAAACAGATTTGATTATGATATAATGAAAAAACAAAAAAATTTCAAAAAACAAAAAATCTTTGAGCTCGGGTTGAGGTTGACGCGATAACATAAAAATATGCCCTCGCAAAATGGCGGGGGCATATTTTTTTGCTCCGCTTGATTTTCGCCCGAAGGTGTGATAAAATTTATATAATAAGATGATATTGTTTTGAAT
This sequence comes from Sphaerochaetaceae bacterium, assembly GCA_963656825.1. GTDB lineage: Bacteria > Bacillota > Clostridia > Oscillospirales > CAG-272 > CAG-841. The sequence goes on along the minus strand of CAVKJG010000066.1, from coordinate 40 downwards.
AGGAGAATTATTTTGGGTTTGTTAAAAAGGTGTATGGAAT
>CAVKJG010000065.1:3647-6001 GCA_963656825.1 Sphaerochaetaceae bacterium | reverse complement strand
ACTCATATCGCTTGTAGTGAAAATCTATGACGATAAAAAAAGATAACCGCCTGCTGACCAGATAGGCGGTTAACTTTAACTGCGTTTATTTTGGGAAGCCAACCGTTGCCGGACAGCTTCTCTTTTCATTTGTATTATACACCATGCCGCGCGATTTGTCAACACTTTTTTGCGCAAAAAAGCACCCTTCGGGGTGCTTTTTCATTGCTTTTACACCGTGAAACGATGGAAAATTTTCTTGCCCTTTTTGACGATAACGCCGTCGCCGGAGAATTTGTCCTTGGCTACGGTAAGGGAGAAATTATCAACCTTTTCGTCGCCGATAAGAACGCCGCCCTGCATTACAAGACGCTTTGCTTCGCTTCTCGAAGGAGCCATTTTGCCCTTGAGAAGAAGGTCTAAAATTCCGATCGCGCCGTTTGTGAAGTCTTTGTCGGAAAGGGTTGTCGTGGGCATATGCTCGATATCGCCTGCGCCGGAAAAGAGCGCGCGCGCCGAAGCCTGAGCCTTGTCCGCCTCGTCCTTGCCGTGGACAAGAGAAGTAAGCTCGTATGCGAGAATCTCCTTCTTTTCGTTTATGCGACTGTCGTCCCATTTTTCCATTTCGGCAATTTCTTCAATCGGAATGAACGTGAGCATTTTGATGCACTTCATAACGTCGGCGTCGTCTACGTTTCTCCAATACTGATAAAAATCGAACGGAGAGGTTTTGTTCGGGTCGAGCCATACTGCGTTGCCTGCGGTCTTGCCCATTTTGTGTCCCTGAGAGTCTGTGAGCAACGTGATTGTCATTGCGTATGCGTCCTTGCCGAGCTTTTTGCGGATAAGCTCTGTGCCGCCGAGCATATTCGACCACTGGTCGTCGCCGCCGAACTGCATGTTGCAGCCGTAATGCTGAAACAGATAGTAGAAGTCGTATGACTGCATTATCATATAGTTGAATTCAAAGAATGAAAGTCCTTTTTCCATTCTCTGCTTGTAGCATTCCGCGCGGAGCATATTGTTTACCGAAAAGCACGCTCCGACCTCGCGGAGAACGTCAACGTAATTGAGATTGAGAAGCCAATCGGCGTTGTTTACCATTATAGCCTTGCCTTCGCCGAAGTCGATGAATTTCTCCATCTGACGACGGAAACATTCCGCATTGTGATTGATGTCTTCTCTTGTCAGCATTTTTCTCATGTCGGTTCTGCCGGAGGGGTCGCCTATCATTGTCGTGCCGCCGCCTATGAGCGCAACGGGCTGGTTGCCTGCCATCTGAAGACGCTTCATCATTGTGAGCGCCATAAAATGTCCTGCGGTAAGGCTGTCTGCCGTGCAGTCGAAGCCTATATAAAACTTTGCTCCGCCGCGATTGATAAGGTCGCGTATTTCGGGCTCGTCCGTGACCTGCGCGATAAGTCCGCGCGCCTGTAATTCTTCGTAGATCTGCATTTTTCTTTTCTCCTTTTTTGTTTATTCGGGGACAAAAAAACGTCCCCTGCGTCTGCAGAGGACGGAAGTTCCGTGTTACCACCTCAATTCGCCCGCTCCTCACGGAACAGACCTTTGCGGGTTTCGTAAAAAACCCTTGCGCTTTAACGGGCGCACCCGACACAGCCTACACGGCAAAAGCCTTTCGGTGTGCGGCTCGGAAGTGTATTTTCTGGACATGTTTCCGACTGCCTTGCACCGTGCGGCAGCTCTCTGTACGGTAAATCAAGCCTTACTTTTCTTCGTCATCGCCGATTTGACTGTATTATATCACCCGCTTTGCCGATTGTCAAGCCTTATTTTTTGCGGCGTCAAGCATTTCGGCGGCGGCAACAAGAGTTTTTTCGGTTATTTTTTCCGCGCCGATAATTCTTGCAAGCTCGTATATTCTGCCTTCTCTGTCAAGGACGGTTGCCGATGTGACGGTTCTGCCGTCCTCCTCGCGCTTTGCGATTTTTATATGCATATCGGCTTGCGAAGCTATCTGCGGAGAGTGAGTCACGCAGATGACCTGCGCGGTCTTTGCGCAGTCGCAGAGCTTTTTGCCTATTTTGTACGATGTTTTTCCCGATATTCCCGTGTCAACCTCGTCGAATATGAGAGTCGGAGTCATTTCCTTGTCGGCAAGGGCGCATTTGAGCGCGAGCATCGTTCTTGAAAGCTCACCGCCCGATGCTATTTTTGAAAGGGGAGCAAGTGGTTCGCCCGCATTTGCGGAAATGAGAAAGCGCACGTTGTCCGCGCCGGTGGGAAGATATACGTCCGATTGCGTGATTTCCGCGTCGAAGCGGACCTTTGCCATTTCAAGATATGCAAGCTCGGATACCATTTTTTCGTTCAGGCACTTTGCGGCGGCTTTACGTTTTTCCGTTATCGCCGAC
>CAVKJG010000065.1:0-3637 GCA_963656825.1 Sphaerochaetaceae bacterium | reverse complement strand
CGCAAACGACGCCATTTTGCGCCTGATCTTTGTAAGCTCGTCCTTTATTTCCTCCGCGACCTCGTCGGAGGATTCTATCTCTGCAAGCTCTTTTTCGGCGTCGGCTCGGAAATTTATTATTTCTTCGGTCGTCGCGCCGTATTTGCGTTTGAGATGACGCAGGGTATCGAGTCTTTGTTCGATTTTGTCGAGCGCCTCTTCGGGATTTTTTACTCCCGTGTCGCACTCCTTGCGGACGGTTTCGGCTATGTCCTCGCAGCGATACGAAAAATCCGTCAGATAGTCTATATATTCCTGCGCCTTCGGAATTATATCCGAAAGCTGACCGATAGCCTCCGCCGCCTTTGACGCAAGGTCCGCCGCGGGAATTGTTTTCTCGCTGCGGTAAAGCGCTTTTACTATCAGCTTTGAATACTTGCTTATTTTTTCCGCGTTTCTGATTTTTACCTTCAGCGCTTCCAGCTCTTCCTCCTCGCCGTTTTTGACGGCGGCGGATTTTATTTCGTCTATCTGGAATTTCAGCATTTCGATGCGGCGCTGTTTTTCGCGTTCGTCACGCGTGAGTAAAACAAGTCGGGATTTAAGCTCCGTCGCTTTTTTGTAAAGCGCCGAATATTCCGAAAGCTCTTTTTCAACATCGGAAAAGGCGTCAAGATAGCCGAGATGGTTTTCTTCGCACAAAAGCGCCTGACTTGCATGCTGACCGTGAATGTTCACAAGAAGCATTGCCGCTTCGCGTAGCTGCGAAACGGAAACTGGCTTTCCGCCTATTCTTGCCGTGCCTCCGCCCTCGGAGATGTCGCGCGAAAGGGAAAGCTCTCCGTTTTCACATTCAAAGCCGAGCTCCGAAAGCGCCTTTGCCGTGTGAGCGGGTATTTCCGAAAACAGCGCCGTTATGCTTGCTTTGTCTTCGCCGGAACGGATGCTTTCCTTTGACGCTCTTGCCCCGCAGATAAGTCCTACGGATTCGATGATTATTGATTTTCCCGCGCCTGTTTCGCCTGTGAGAACGGTAAAGCCCTTGTCGAAGGAGAGATGCTGTTCTTTTATTATGGCTACATTTCTGATATACAGCTCTTTGAGCATAACATATCTCCTCCTTTGCGTTTTTACGCCAGTTTTACAGCGTCCTTCAGTATTTTCGAGAATTCTTCGGCGGCTTCGTCGTTTTTGGTGACTATAAGAATCGTATCGTCGCCCGCGATGCTTCCGAGAATCCTGTCCGACGCGAGAGCGTCTATCGAAGCGGCGGCGGCGTTTGCCATGCCCGAATAGGTTTTTACAACGACCATATTCTCCGCGCTTTCGGAGGAGATTATGGCTTCCGATAATATGTTCTTGAATTTTGAATCCGAGCCGGAGGACGACGGGTGCGGCGCGGAGTAACGGTATTTTCCTTCGTCGCCCGCGGTTTTTACAAGTCCGAGCTGCTTTATATCGCGTGATACGGTGGCTTGGGTAACGTCAAAGCCGTTTTCCTTAAGCTTTGCTATAAGGTCGTCCTGCGTTTCTATTTCCCGCTCGGAGATTATGCGTAGAATTGCCGCGTGTCGCATGCTTTTCATCAGATTTTTATCCTTTCTTTTCCGGCTTAAATGCCGTACATTTTCTTTGTAAGTATATCGAAAAAGCCTTCGCAGCCTATTCGTATCAGCTTTGTTTTCATGGGCGAGCGCTTTATTTCTATAAAGGAACGTTCGGAAACGGAAAGTCCTTTTCTTCCGTCCGCGGCGATGTAAATATCGGTCTGAGCGGCGAGCGTTTTTCCCGATACGGTTATAACGGAGTCCGCCGATACGACTATCGGCCTTGACGAAAGCGAATGAGGCGAAACGGGCGTTATACAGAAAAGCTCGGTTCGGGTGTCGATAACCGGACCTCCTGCCGAAAGGGAATAGGCGGTGGAGCCCGTCGGCGTTGCGACGATTATTCCGTCCGCTCTTATTGGGATCGCTTTGTTTCCGTCGCACTTCACGGAAAAGTCCGCTATTTTTGCGCGGACCGCACTTGTTATGACGACCTCGTTCAGGGCGTGAAGCTCGTGCGATATTCCGTTGTCGGTGATTTTTACATCAAGCATCATTCTTTTGTCGATGGTATAATTTCCGTCGGCAAGATCGGCGAGCCGGCGGATTTCGTCCTTTTCTATTGCCGTGAGATACCCGAGATGTCCGAGATTTATTCCGAATATGGGCAGATCGTGCGCCGCGGCTCTGTCGCATATGTCGAGTATCGAGCCGTCGCCGCCGAGAATAACGACAACATCGGAATTTTTAAGCATTTCTTCGGTATAGGTGTAAAATTTAACGTCCTCGCGCGATTCGCCCACGCAGCCGCGGAAACGCATATCTGTCAGAACGTCGGCGTCGCACGCAAGAAGTGTGCGTATGACCTTTTTTGTATATGAATAATCGGGGTCGCGGTCGGGATTTGTGAATACCGCAACTCTGAGTCGGTCTTTCATTCTGCAATTACCTCGCAATTTTCAGAATTTATAATGTCTTTGAGCGCTTTGTCCGATATTTCGCCGTGAGAGGCGTTTTTGACAAACAGCGCGACGTATTCGCGATTTCCGTCGCCGCCCTCTATTGCCGACGGCGATATGGCGCAGGGCGTAAGTCCAGACGCGTTTGCCGCCGAAAAAAGCCGCTTTATAACTTCAAGATGAATTTTTCGGTCGCGGACGATGCCACCCTTGCCGATATTTTCCCTGCCGGCTTCAAACTGCGGCTTTATAAGCGAAATAAAGCTTCCGCCGTCGCAAAGCACATCGGATACGGCGCCGTACACAAGCGCCTGAGAAATAAACGAAAGATCGCTTGTGACTATATCAATTCTGTCGGGGAAATCGCTTTTTGTGAGCGTGCGCGCGTTTTTGCCCTCGATATTCACAACGCGGCTGTCGGCACGTAGCGACATATCAAGCTGATCGTGCCCGATGTCCACAGCATAGACCTTTTTTGCGCCGTTTTTCAGAAGACAATCCGTAAAGCCGCCCGTGGACGCGCCAAGATCAACGGCAATAAGTCCGTGCGCGTTTATGCCGAACATTTTCAGCGCGTGCCGGAGCTTTATCCCGCCGCGACCTACATATTCCGACGGCGAAAGCACCGCCACCGCGCTTTTTTCGGTTTCGGGCGGAATGTCGGCGGACGGCTTTTGTATTTTTACGCCGTTTACCGTCACTCCCGACGCAATGAGCGCCGCGGCATGACTGCGACTTTTCGCTATTCCGCATTTGAACAGAAAGACGTCGGCTCTCATCTGCGCTCCTTTGCAACGGTTTACTACATTTATATAATAGCATACCGTGAAAAAATATGCAAGGAAAATGTATAAAAAACGAAAAGATTTTTTTGCAAATCCACACCCGTCTCGGCGACGCCTGCAAGGGTGCTTCGCACCACTTGCAAATCCCTCTCACCCGACTGCGTCGGGAGCTCTCCCTGAGGGAGAGCCTTAAAAGGAACGCGCCTCCGTAAAGCCTCTCACTCTGGGAGAGGTGGCGCACGAAGTGCGACGGAGAGGGTTTTTTATTTTCCCGCGCGAAAGCGCGCCATTATACCCCCCCCCCGAACCGAAAAAAAACGGGAAAGAAGTCGCTTAAACGAAAAAAATTACTTAAAGGTATTGACAA
>CAVKJG010000064.1:0-6130 GCA_963656825.1 Sphaerochaetaceae bacterium | reverse complement strand
AAAAATAAAAAAATTCATTAAAAATTGAAAAAATAATTGCAAAAGGTATTTATTTATATAAAAAAATATATTATAATAAAGTATCACGACTCATAAATGCGTTTACCTTGCTGTTGACTTATTCGGGGGATTCTTCACACTATGGATAAAATCAAGTCTTTGTTTAATATCATTGCGGAGCAATTCAAATCTCTGCACTGCATTATAGATATAATAGATATTTTGCTTGTTGCGATAATTATTTTCTATATAGTAAAATTCATACGCGACAGACGCGCAAGCAAGCTTGCTATGGGCGTACTTCTCATAGTGGTGCTTATGTTTATAAGCGAGCTTCTGAATATGCGCGCGCTGAATTTCCTGTTCTCTAATCTTGTTCAGGTTGGACTTATAGCGATTATTATTCTTTTCCAGCCCGAGCTTCGTTCAGTGCTTGAAAAGTTCGGCGGAGTATCGTTTATAAAAACCATTTCGGAATCGAAAAATACGTCACTGAAGCACAACGCGATAACCGCGATATGCGAAGCGGCAAGCGAGCTTTCGAGAGAATACACCGGCGCGCTTATGGTTATAGAGCGTTCGACTCCCCTTGGGGAGATCATCAAAACCGGTACGGTAATAAATGCGGACGTAAATGTATCTCTTCTCAAAAATATTTTCTTCAACAAAGCTCCGCTTCATGACGGCGCCGTTATAATCCGCGGCGGAAGAATATGCGCGGCAGGATGCTTTTTGCCGATGTCAACAAACGACGATATAATAAAGGATCTTGGAACAAGGCATCGTTCCGCGATAGGTATGAGCGAAAACAGCGACGCGATAATTATTGTTGTTTCCGAAGAAACAGGCACGATATCGCTTGCGATCGACGGTCAGCTCAGACGCAATTATGATTACAATACACTTAAAGCCGAGCTTTCAAATCTGCTTTGCGATGACGACGCAAATAAAAAAAGCAAAGCTACAAAATAATACGGGGGTAAGGGAATATGAGTATTTTTTCAAAGAAACAAAAAAACGTTTCCGATAAGTCCGATCGTCCGGCAGAGGACGATTACGCTATAAGGAAAAGCAGGCGTGCCGATATAATAATCGGAATAATATCCCTCCTTTGCGCGATACTTATATGGGTTTACGCTGTATCGGCAGGTTCAATATAAATTATGAACGACCCGAAAAAGACAAAGCATTTTATTGTATCAGGGATATCGTTACCGATCAAAGCTTCAAGAGACGATGCTTTCGGCAAAGCCGAAAAAACGCTCTTGAAGTTTTTTTCAGGAGATGAGATACTTTCCTACAACATATCAAGGCGATCGGTAGACGCAAGAAAGAAAAACGATATACATTTCGTGTACTCGGTTTCGGCGGATGTGAGATCGGATAAATCGTATGACGCCGCCGTTCTTGCAGCCGATAAAATAACCAAAGCGGCAAGCTCCGACATACAGGCACAGCGCGGCACGGAAAAGCTTTGCGGCAGGCCTGCCGTCGTGGGGTTTGGTCCGGGCGGAATGTTCTGCGCTTATATTCTTGCAAAATACGGATATCGCCCGATAGTGATAGAGCGCGGCTCCGACATAAAAAAGCGTATGGCGGATGTCGCGCGCTTCAAGAGCGAGCAGGTGCTCGATCCCGAATCGAATATTCAGTTCGGCGCAGGCGGAGCGGGAACTTTTTCCGACGGAAAGCTTATGACGCGCATAAACGATAATCTGTGCAGCTTTGTAATCGAAACGTTTCACAGGCTCGGCGCCCCAGAAAATATTCTTTACGAGGCAAAGCCCCATATAGGAACCGACTATCTTGTCAATGTTGTCGGCAATATGCTGAAGGAGCTTGTGCGCCTCGGCGCAGACGTTTACTTCGACACGAAAATGAACGGTATATCGGAAAGCCTCGGCAAAGTGAATAAAATAAGAACTTCGGCGGGAGAAATCGAATGTGGGGCACTTGTTCTCGCGCTCGGGCACAGCGCAAGAGATACGGTGGCGCAGCTGCGGAGCAGTAATCTTTTTGTGACGCCGAAGGCTTTTTCGATCGGCGTCAGAATAGAGCATTTGCAGGAAAACATAGATTTTGCAATGTACGGAAAAGCGGCTCGCGACGGAATACTTCCTCACGCCGAATATGCACTTTCGACCCATGTGGGAGGGAGAGGCGTATATACTTTCTGTATGTGTCCGGGCGGCGAGGTTGCGGCTGCGGCGTCGGAGCGCGGCGGAGTTGTTACAAACGGAATGAGCTGTCACGCAAGAGACGGCAGAAACGCCAACAGCGCGGTATGCGTTTCCGTTCTGCCGGCGGATTTCGGCGGAACAGTAGACGGCGGAGAAGCTTTCGTTAGAAATATCGAACAGGCGGCATACAGGCTCGGCGGAGAAAGCTATTTTGCCCCGGCGCAGACGGTAGGTTCGTTTTTGAAAGGCTCTGACAATCGCGTCGGCGCGGTTGTTCCGACGTATATGGACGGCAGAGTGACGCTTACCGATATAAGCAAAGTATTTCCCGAATTTGTGCCGGATGCTTTATCTGCGGCGTTACTTGATTTCGATAAAAAGATAAAGGGCTTTGCCGCATCTGACGCTGTTCTTACCGCGCCCGAAACAAGAACCTCGTCTCCTGTGAGAATGCCCAGAGACCCCGAAACATATGTAGCGGAAGGATTTGATAATATATATCCCTGCGGCGAAGGAGCCGGCTATGCCGGCGGAATAACAAGCGCAGCCGTGGACGGCATCAAATGTGCGCTTGCAATAATCAAAAGATACTCGGATAAAGAGATCTGAGCGGAGGAAAAAATGTTTGACAGAAGTAAATGGGTTATAAAGGCTCAGAATAAAGAGCTTGTATCGGCACTTGCCGATTCGCTTAGAATAAGCCGTGTATGCGCCCGTTTGCTTATAAACCGCGGATATGCGGATCCGATATCGGCAAAAGCGTTTCTTGAAAAAACGGATTCCGAGCTTTATGATCCGTACCTGCTTTGCGATATGGATAAGGCTGTAAAAAGAACGGAAAAAGCACTGGAATCGGGAGAAAAAATAACTATTTACGGCGACTATGACGTTGACGGAGTTACTTCGGTATCCATAATGTATATGTATCTGCACGGGCGCGGAGCAAATGCGGACTACTACATTCCGTCGCGGGAAAACGAAGGCTACGGTCTGAATTTTTCCGCCATTGACAGTATCGCAAAAAGCGGCACGACGCTTATAATAACCGTAGACACGGGAATTACAGCAACAGAAGACGTAAAACACGCGAAAAGCATGGGAGTGGATATGGTAATAACAGACCATCATCAATGCCGCAGCGACATTCCTTTAGCCGAAGCTGTTGTGAATCCCAAGCGTCCGGATTGCGGATATCCGTTCAAAGAGCTTTCGGGAGTCGGCGTGGCGTTCAAGCTTATATGCGCGCTTGAGCTTTCCGCAAAGAGCGGCGGACACTATGATAAATCCGTGATAAATGATATGTGCAGGCGATATATAGACCTTGTGACCATAGGGACGATTGCCGACGTTATGCCTCTTGTCGATGAAAACAGAGCAATTGTTTCGTTGGGACTCAAGATGCTTCAGAATACGCAAAAAATCGGTGTAAGAGCGCTTTTCAAGGCGACTGGCATCGACTATGACAATCCCAAGAAAATAACTTCGTCGTTCATAGGATATACCATTGCTCCGCGTATAAACGCCGCGGGGAGAATAGGCAATGCCGAAAGAGCCGTTCAGCTTTTTCTTGCCGAATCTCCGAAGGTTGCCGATATCATAGCCGACGAGCTTTGCAACACGAACCGACGCAGGCAGGAGCTTGAAAACGAAATTTTTCTCGAAGCTGTCGAAAAGATAGAAAAAGAGCATAATATATCGAACGAAAACGTTATAGTTCTTTCAAGCGACCACTGGCATCACGGCGTGATAGGAATAGTGGCTTCAAGACTTACCGAACGGTACGATCTGCCGTCGGTGCTGATTTCGTTTGAAGGCGACGGCGTTACGGGCAAAGGCTCGGCAAGAAGCGTAAAGGGGCTCAATCTCGCTTCGGCGCTCGAAGCGTGTTCGGACACGCTGTGCAGGTACGGAGGTCATGAGCTTGCGGCAGGGCTTACGGTTGAAAGAGATAAGCTTGACGAATTCAAAAAGAAGCTCAGCAATTATATAAAAGAACACCTGAATCGCGACGAAAGCATTCGGGAAACCATTATCGATGCGGAAATCGGATCGGGCGAAATAAACGAAAACACCGTGCGCGATATAAGCAGGCTCGAACCGTTCGGAGCGGGCAATACGACGCCGCTTTTCATATTCAGAAACGCTATAATATTGCAGGTTCTGCCGTTGAGTATGGGAAAGCATTCAAAGCTTATACTGACTCGCGACGGAGAGAGCTTTACCGCGCTTTTCTTCGGAGCCAATATTGCGGAGCTCGGCTTTTTACCCGGCGATGAGGTCGATATTCTGTGCGGAATAGATATAAACGAATTCAGAGGGACGAAAAGCGTTCAGCTTATAGCGCGCGATATGGATTATTCCGACGAAGCAAAAACAAATCTCTGTGGGATGCAGAAGGAATGTGATGAATTCATTTTTGAGGGCAGAGCTCCGTTTTTGTCCGATATTCCGAGCAAGTCGGAGGGCGGCGCAATTTACAGAGAGCTTGTTTCGATGCTTGACGGAGGGACAGGAGTCATAACTATAAAAAAGCTGATTTCTTCTTCCGGTTCACTTTCATACATAACCGCCGGAGTGGCGCTTGCCGCCTTTAAGCAATTGGATTTTATATCAATTGAAAAAGTATCACTTTTTGAATATAAAATAACTATTCGGAAGTTCAAAGAAAAGAAAGACATTTTCGCGGCGCCGATAATGTCCGGAAAAGCGAGGTAAACAAATGTTTTCAGGAATTGACAGATTGCTATTTATTCTCGAAAATACAGGAAAAAAATATAATATAGAAAAGATAACAAAGGCATACGAATACGCAAAGCAGCTGCACGAAGGGCAGTACCGCAAAAGCGGAGAGGAATACATCTGCCATCCGGTAGCCGTTGCCGAAATAGTGGCGGGACTTGAGCTCGATACCGATTCGATATGCGCGGCATTGCTTCACGACACGCTTGAAGACTGCTCGGATAAAATCGATATTGAAAAAATCAGAAAGGAATTCGGCACGCAGGTTGCAGAACTTGTCGACGGTCTGACAAAGCTCGTGCAGATCCGTATCGAAGACAAAGAGGACGCGCATATGGAAAGCCTTCGCAAGATGTTTCTTGCGATGGCAAAGGACGTGCGGGTAATATTTATAAAGCTTGCCGACCGTCTGCACAATATGCGCACGCTCAACGCCCAGCCGGAGAACAAACGTCGCACTATCGCGCTTGAAACAATGCACGTTTACGCTCCGCTCGCTCACAGGCTCGGTATGCAAAGGATCAAGCAGGAGCTTGAAAATCTTGCTCTTTCTTATCTCGACCCCATAGGGTATGAGGAGGTAAGCGCCGATATAGAACGGAAATTCGGCGAAAACCGTGACTTTATAAACAAGACGCGAAAGCTTATTCATGAAAAAATGAATGAAAACGGAATAAAATGCACGCTCGAAGGTCGCGTGAAGTCCGTTTACAGCATATATAAGAAAATGTATAACCAAAACAAAAGCTTTGATGAGATTTACGATTTTTATGCCATAAGAATAATCGTAAATACGGAGCTTGAATGTTATACAGCGCTCGGAATAATTCACGAGATGTTCAACTCAATGCCGGGACGCTTCAAGGACTATATTTCAATACCTAAGCCGAATATGTACCGTTCGCTTCACACAACCGTAATAGGCAGAGACGGTATTCCTTTTGAGGTGCAGATAAGAACGTGGGAAATGCATCAGATAGCCGAATACGGTATTGCCGCTCACTGGAAATACAAATCCGGCGACAAAGGCGACGGCGATCTTGACCGCAAGCTTGAGTGGATAGCCAAGCTTATAGAAAACGAATCAAGCACGGCAGATCCCGACGAATTTATAGACGCGCTGAAAATAGATATATTTCAGGACGAAACCTTTGTGTTTACACCAAAAGGCGATGTTATAACACTTCCGCAGAATGCAAACTGTATAGACT
>CAVKJG010000063.1:0-6311 GCA_963656825.1 Sphaerochaetaceae bacterium | reverse complement strand
GTCGTACATAGATGAAATAATGGACAAATGGGGAGCGCGCGGCTATACCTTTGCGCTTCGTATCTGCTGTTATGAGGGAATAGAGAAAATACCGTTTGCAACGCCGCGCTTTGTTTTTGAAAAGGGCGCAAAAGGCTACGACATCGGCGGAGGAAGAATTGAGCCCGATTACAGCGATCCCGTTTTTCTGTATTATCTTGAAAGATTTCTTTCGGAGGCGGGAAGAAAATTCGACGGCGATCCGAGAATAGAAACGGTGGATATCGGAAGCTTCGGAACGTGGGGCGAGGGTCACACGGCTGGCGGAACGAATATCCGCTACGGAGCGGACGTTATAATAAAACATATGGAAATAAACCGCAGATGCTTTCCGAAGTCGTTTCTGATGTTCAACGACGATCTTGTCAATTCGTGCTGGGAACGCGGCATCAATGAAAATATGAGGATACTTGAGCTTGCGTCGGAAATGAAAATGGGCTTTGACGACGATTCGGTTTGCGTTTCGTGCTATTGCGGAAGGGGCATAGGCTACACTACGCTCCGTTCGCCGTGGATGCTCGATTATGTGGGCAGGGACGCTCCCGTAACGCTGGAGCTTGAGCATTATCATATGATAAAGCCGCAGAACTTCAAAGACGGATACCCGTTTGTCGAAGCGATGAGGACGGTCGGCGCTACGTTTGCCGGCTTTCACGGATATCCGCGCCCGTGGCTTGAAAAATATCCGTATGTGACGGAATACGCGGCAAACAGGCTCGGATATTGGTATTTTATCGACGGCGCGGAGTTTTCGCGCTTTGAAGACGGCGCGCCCGTTCTGCACGGAGCGGAGGATACCGTGACGCTTTATATCGAAAACCGCGGATTTGCCCGCGCGTTTCACGGATACAGACTGCTTGTAAAGCTTTCGGGCGAGGTTGAAAAGAGCTTTACGGTCGATTGCGACAACAGAGAATGGAGGTCGGGGGAAAAGGTCAAGGTTTCCGTCACGCCCGACGTTTCGGATATGCCGCGAGGAAAATACAGGCTTTCGGTCGGACTTTTCGACGGCGACAGACCTGTTTGTTTCGCTCTCAAAAAGAAGCTTTATTCCGATGACGGCTTTGCGGAAATAACGGAAGTAAAAATAATCTGACGAAAGGAAAAAGGTATGGCGGCCAAAGCACTTACAACGCTCGGAAAACGGGGGGAATTTGAATTCACCGAAAAGAAATCGGTGTTCATAGGCTATGCCGCTCCCGTCAGTACCGAGGCGGAGGCGCTTGCCTTCGTTGCGGAGATAAAAGCAAAGCATTCCGACGCGAAACACAACGTTTCCGCTTACACAACAGGCAGCGTGTGCCACGCAAGCGACGACGGAGAACCGCAGGGAACGGGCGGAGTTCCCGTTCTCGACGTGATACGCAAGAGCGGCGTTGACAACGCCGCCGTTGTCGTTACAAGATATTTCGGCGGAATACTTCTTGGCGCGGGCGGACTTGTGCGCGCGTATTCAAAAGCCGCCGCGGGAGCTGTAGCCGATGCCGGAATAGTGACATACGATCTGTTTTCCGAGTGCGAATTTGTCTGCTCGTATTCGGATTACGACAGGCTTTTGTATGAGCTGGGCAGGTACACCGCGATGATAGACAAAACGGAATTTCTTTCGGGAATAACGGTGAAGTTTGCGATACTTGCAGGCGAAGAAGCGATATTTTCGGGCAGAATCCGTGAGATGACGGGCGGAAAATGCACCGTTCTGCATACGGGCGAGCGCTTTGACGCAAAAAAATAATGCATAAATGTCGAAAAATTAAAATAAAAAAAGGAGTTTTGCAAAATATTTCGTATATTATAATCAAATAATAAAAGACAGGAGATTTTTGCCTTGACCGTAACGGAAATGCTTATGGAGCGTGAAAGAAATACGCTTTCTCCCTATGCGTGCCTTTCGGAAAACACGAAGGGAAGACTTTATCCCATAAAGCCGTGTGAAATGAGAACCGAATTTCAGCGCGACAGGGACAGGATAATTCATTGCAAATCCTTCCGCAGACTGACGAATAAGACGCAGGTCTTTCTTTGTCCGGAGGACGATCATTACAGAACGCGCCTTACCCACACGCTTGAAGTTACGCAGATAGCCAGAACGATAGCGAGGGGACTTTCCTTAAACGAGGATCTTACCGAGGCTGCGGGGCTCGGACACGATCTCGGGCATCCGCCGTTTGCCCACGCCGGCGAAAGAGCGCTCACCGAATGCTTTGATCCCGGGTTTACGCACTATTATCAGAGCCTGCGCGTGGTGGACAAGCTTGAAAAAAACGGCAGGGGACTCAACCTTACCTTTGAAGTCCGCGACGCGATAGTAAATCATTCCGGAAACAATTCGGCGTGTACTCTGGAGGGCAAAATAATCAAGTTCGCGGACAGAATAGCGTATATAAACCACGATATCGACGACGCGATAAGGGCAAAAATTCTTCGGGACGAGGATCTGCCCAAAAAGCTTACCGATATTCTCGGAAAAACACATTCGCAAAGAATAGGCACGCTTGTGGATTCCGTGATAACCGAAAGCACCGGCAAAAACGAAATAACAATGAACAAAACGATTTATTCGGCGATGATGGAGCTTCGCGAATTCCTTTTTGAAAGGGTTTACAGAAATCCGGAGGCAAAGGGCGAGGAAGGCAGAGCGATGGATATGCTCAAGCGTCTGTACGAATATTTTGTGCAGAATCCGGAGGCGATGCCCGCCGAATACAATATAGACGAAAGCGACACCGTCGAGCGCAGGGTTTGCGATTACATCTGCGGAATGACGGACAGATACGCAATAAACACCTTTGAGCGCATTTTCGTGCCGAAGGTCTGGAAATAAATTTTTGAAAAAAGGAGGACGCTTTTCTTGAAAATAACGCAGGAATTTCTGGAAGACTTAAAATTCCGCAACAGAATGGAAGAGGTTGTTTCTCCTTATGTAACGCTTAAAAGAGCGGGATCGCGGCTTGTGGGGCTTTGCCCGTTCCACTCCGAAAAAACGCCGTCGTTTACAGTGTTTACCGATACGAATTCGTATCACTGCTTCGGGTGCGGCTCGGGAGGCGACGTTATAACCTTTGTTATGGCGGCGGAAAATCTTGATTATATCGGCGCGCTCGAATATCTTTGCAACCGCGTCGGGATGAAGATGCCCGAAGGCGACGACGGAAAAAGCGAATCCGTGCGGCGACGCCGGTTTTACGATATGAACAGAGAGGCGGCGCGGTTTTTCCATGCGTCGCTGTCAAAGCCCGAATCGGCGATAGCGGTGGATTATCTTATGAACAAGCGCGGACTTCCGAGGTCGGCGATAACGCGCTTCGGGCTCGGATATGCGCCGAACAGCTTCAATGCGCTGCGCGAGCATATGCATTCGCTCGGATATCGCGACGAGGAAATGGCGGAGGGCTTTCTTTGCGGCAGAAACCGAAGCGGCAAAGGATATTTTGACTATTTCAGGGGGAGAATAATTTTCCCCATAATAGATAACTTCGGGAACGTGATAGGCTTCGGCGGACGCGCAATGGGCGACGCTCAGCCGAAATACTTAAACAGCTCCGATACGCCGGTTTTCAAGAAAAGCCGCAATCTTTATTCGCTAAATTTCGCGCGGACGTGCTGCTCTGAGGAGCTTATTCTGTGCGAAGGCTATATGGACGTTATAGGCGTAAATCTTGCCGGATTTTCAAACGCGGTTGCCACGCTTGGCACGGCACTGACAGCCGATCAGGCAAGAATAATGGCAAAATATACGAAAAAGGTCATAATCGCTTATGACAGCGACGGAGCGGGCGTTGCGGCGACGCGGCGCGCGATACCGATGCTTACCGAAGCCGGACTTGAAGTGAGAGTGCTTCACATGGAGGGAGCAAAGGATCCGGACGAATATGTAAAGAAATTCGGGAAGGACAAGTTCCGCGCGCTTGTGGCGGCAAGCGAGGGAAAGCTTGAATTTCTGCTCGGCTCGGTGCTGAACAAATACAACACCGATATTCCCGACGAAAAAATAAAGGCGGCGGACGAGCTTTGCACGATAGCCGCCGACGTCGATTCGGGAGTGGAGCGCGAGGTTTATATAGGCAAGATAGCGTCCGCGCTCGGAATAGAGGTCGCAAGCGTGCGGAGCGACACCGAACGCAAGCGGAAATACAGAAAAAAGGATCGCGAAAACGAAGAAAAACGCAAAATAGTTATGAGCTCGCTCGGAGTGGGGGACAAGGTCAACCGCGACTACGCAAGAAACGTAAAGGCGGCTCACGCAGAGGAAACGGTGCTTGGATTGATGCTGCTTTATCCGGAATATACCGAAAAGGTACGTAAGGGCGAGGTTGATCTGGGCGAGGACGATTTCGTTACGGAATTCAACCGCAGGATTTTTTCCCGTCTGCGCGACAGGGGAAGCGCGGGAGGCTTCGGCGCGTTTGCCGAAGAATTTTCGCCGGAGGAGATATCGAGAATGTCGTCGATGCTCGTCGCAAGACAGGAGCTGACCGACAACAGCGAAAGGGTTTTCCTTGAAAGCATAGAATCGCTTAAAAACGCGGTTGCACAATCACGGGACAAATCAGGAGACGACATAGATTCCGTAATGAAAATAATAGAGAGAAAAAAACGTCAGAATAAATAAAAAAGAATACATAAATTTCGGAGGAATATTCAATGCTTGACGATATGAACAGGACTGTGGCGGAGATGCCCGCAGAGGAGGAACACAAGGAAGAGGCAAAAAAGCCGACGACAAGAAAATCGACGGCTAAAAAAGCTGCCGTGGCGGAAGGCGCGGAGACACCCGATGTCGAGGTAAAGGACGAGCCGGAGCAGGCTCAGCAGCCGGCAAAAAAGAAGACGGCGTCGCAATCGAAAACACATCCGGCGAAAAAATCGGAGGCTTCTTCCGAACATTCCGCCGAGAACAAGCAGAGCGGCGAGCATAAAGAAAAAAACGATATTCAGGATATAATCGACAAGGCGAAAGCCAAGGGCTCGATTTCAAACAGCGAGATAATGGTTTCTCTCGGCGATACGGATTACGACCTTGACCAGATAGACAAGCTTTATGAAACGCTTGAAGCTATGGGCATCGACGTGACGGAGGATTTCGACGACGAAGAGCCGATAGATCTTGACGAGGATATAGAAGCCGATCTTGAAAATTTTGAAAGCTCGGAAAGCATGGAAAAGGCTCTTTCTCAGGAAGGGCTGATGATAGACGATCCCGTAAAAATGTACCTTAAAGAGATCGGCAGAGTGCCGCTGCTTGACGCGGAAAGAGAAGCGGAGCTTTCAAAGCGTATGTCCGAAGGCGACGAAAAAGCAAAGCAGGAGCTTGTCGAAGCGAACCTTCGTCTTGTCGTAAGCATCGCCAAAAAGTATGTCGGCAAGGGACTTTTCTTCCTTGATCTTATTCAGGAGGGCAACCTCGGACTCATGAAAGCCGTTTCAAAGTTCGACTATACAAAGGGTTATAAATTTTCGACGTATGCTACATGGTGGATACGTCAGGCGATAACAAGAGCCATAGCCGATCAGGCGCGCACCATAAGAATTCCCGTGCATATGGTGGAAACCATACACAAGGTTACAAAGGTATCGCGCCAGATGCTTCAGGAGCAGGGCAGAGAGGTCACTCCCGAAGAAATAGCAAAGGAAATGAATATGAGCCCCGAAAAGATACGCGAGATAATTAAGGTCGCGCAGGACCCTATCTCGCTTGAAACGCCCGTCGGCGAAGAAGAGGACAGCCACATAGGCGACTTTATCGAGGATCAGGATTCCCCCGCTCCGGCGGACGCCGCTTCGTATGCGCTTCTCCGCGAGCAGCTCTGCGAGGTGCTTCACACGCTTACTCCGAGAGAGGAGCACGTTCTCAAGCTTCGCTTCGGACTTGAGGACGGAAGAACGAGAACGCTTGAAGAGGTCGGACAGCAATTCAACATCACCCGTGAGAGAATTCGTCAGATAGAGGCAAAGGCACTCCGCAAGCTCCGTCATCCGAGCCGCTCAAAGAAGCTCAAGGACTATCTTGACTGATAATTTTAAGATTGCATAATATACAACATTCTGCCGCGCGGTTTGAACTTTGTGCATATCACGATTGTGCATAAAGCCAAATGCACGGCAGATATTTTTGTATATAATAACAAGAAAACAGCAAAATAAAGCCCGCAGAAAGCTTTCGGCCAAGGCGAGAGATTAAATTATCACTTGACACGATAGCTTATTTGTAGTAATATTATTATATATTATTATATTCGCGTATTGTTTATATCGCGAAAGCACCAGCAAGC
>CAVKJG010000062.1:0-6600 GCA_963656825.1 Sphaerochaetaceae bacterium | reverse complement strand
ATATAACGGAGCGGAAATAAGCGGCTCTTTCGGATTCGCCGCCCGTATGCTTTGCCGACATATCGAGGGAAAGCTTTTCGCACGAAGAATATATGCTTCCGAGAAGCGAGGAAAGCTTTTTGCAAAGCGCGACTTCGGCGCTTACGTCGGCATCGGCGCATATTTTCGACTTGATTTTAAGCGAGCAGGCGACCTCCTTTGAAAATGCCATTACGGCGGGAATTATCTGCTTTCTTGTCATTTCAAGCATGGTAAGCGCTTCAATGCCCACGGTTTTGCAGTAGCTTTCAAGCATTATTTCGTGGCGCGCGCGGATTTCTGTTTCTGTGAATACATTGTATTTTGTAAACAACGTGATGTTTTCGGGAGCGATAAGTCTTTCAACCGCTTCCGGCGTTGACGGAAGATTATAAAGTCCGCGTCTTTCCGCTTCCTTTACCCATTCGGCGGAGTAGTTGTTTCCGTTGAAAATTATGCGCTTGTGGGCTCTTATCGTATCTCTTATAAGAAAATGGAGCTCTGAATCAAAGTCTGCTGCGGCTTCAAGCTTGCATGCGAATTCGTCGAGCGCCTCAGCCACGATAGTGTTTATTACGGTATTTGTATCGGCTATCGACTGGCTTGATCCGGGAGAGCGGAATTCAAATTTGTTTCCCGTAAAAGCAAAGGGCGAGGTGCGGTTTCTGTCCGTCGTATCGCGCGGAAATTTCGGCAGAGTATGAACGCCCACACGCATGAGCGTGCGCTCCTTTTTGCACATTACGCTGTCGTTTTCTATCGCCGAAAGCACCTCGGTAAGCTCCGTGCCCAGAAACATTGAAATAATCGCGGGGGGAGCTTCGTCCGCGCCGAGACGATGGTCGTTGCCTGCCGACGCAACTGAAATCCGGAGCAGATCCTGATGACGATCGACTGCGGCGATGACCGCCGCAAGAAACAGCAGAAACTGTGCGTTTTCCGCGGGAGTGTCGCCTGGCTCGAGCAGGTTTGCTCCAGAATCGGTTGCCATCGACCAGTTGTTGTGCTTTCCCGAACCGTTTACACCCTCAAAGGGCTTTTCGTGGAGCAGGCACGCAAGTCCGTGACGTGAGGCAACGTTTTTCATTATCTCCATCATAAGCTGGTTATTGTCGGTGGCGGTGTTCGACGTTGTGTAAAGTACGGCGACTTCGTGCTGAGATGGGGCAACCTCGTTATGCTCCGTTTTAGCGGGGATTCCGAGCTTCCAGAGCTCTTCGTTCAGCTCGCTCATAAACGCTTTTACGCGCGGCTTTATAGAACCGTAATAATGGTCGTCAAGCTCCTGACCTTTGGGAGGCTTTGCGCCGAACAGCGTTCTTCCCGTAAAGACAAGATCTTCGCGCCTGTCGAACAGCTTTTTGTCTATAAGAAAATATTCCTGCTCCGCGCCGACGGTGGTGACAATCTTCTTTACGCTTTCGTTGCCGAAAAGCTTCATTATTCTCATAGCCTGACGGTTGATAAGCTCCATTGAACGGAGAAGCGGAGTTTTTTTGTCGAGCGCTTCGCCCCCGTAGGAGCAGAACGCCGTGGGAATACAAAGCGTGTTTTCTTTTATAAAGGCATAAGAGGTTGCGTCCCATGCTGTGTATCCGCGTGCTTCAAACGTTGCGCGAAGACCTCCGGAAGGGAAGGATGAAGCGTCTGATTCGCCCTTTATAAGCGCTTTACCCGAAAATTCTTCTATAACGCCGCCGTCCTTGCCGAAAGAAATAAAGCTGTCATGCTTTTCGGCGGTGATACCCGTCATCGGCTGGAACCAATGCGTGTAGTGCGTGGCGCCGAGCGCCTCCGCCCATTTTCTCATGCCTTCGGCAACGTCGTCGGCAATTTCGGGGGCGAGGCTTTTGCCCTCGTCCATGGTTTTTTTCAGGCGCAGGTAAACGTTTTCGGGCAGATATTTTTTCATCGCCTCGTCTCCGAAAACCATTGAGCCGTAAGAATCAAGTATGTTCATCAAAACCTCTTGTATTTTTGAAAATAATAAAAAAATTATATAATACGCTTTTGCTTTTGTCAATAAAAATGCTCAAAAGAAAAAGCAAAAACCGAAGTTCTTGCTTTTTGTATCCGTTTTATTTCATATCCGTTATATAGCTTTTCGCCGATGAAAGCGCAAATGCCATAATTCCTATTTCGCATATTTCAAATACGTTTATCACCGTGAGCGAAGGCTCCCAGAAGGCGTAAAGAATAAGCGTCGGGATTGTGTACACCGTTACAAGCATTATCGTAACAAGGGAAAACATAAAATAAGCCGAGTTTACCGGACGCTTTATTGAAAGTCTTGCTTCGAGAAGCATAAGTATCATACAGGAAACCGCAGTTACGTTTGCGAGTATTCTGTTTACGTCGGAATATATATAGTCGGGATCGAAATATGAGATACAGACGAAGAGTATTCCGAGTATGGGAAGAAGCAGAGCCATATTGTTTTTCGAGCGTCTTGTGTTCAGCGCGACCGACGCGGAGAAGAGAAAGTACGCTCCGGCAAAAAGCATAAGTATCACCGAAACAAACATCGCAAGGCTGTAAAGCGGAGAAACCGTTCTGTCTGACTTGAAGAAATAATAAAAGAACGCGAAAATATCTCTTTTGTAGTATATGAGCGCGATTATTGGCACTATCAGAAACGAAGCGCCGCACAGAGCGCAGCAGAACACCGAAAACAGATTTCCGGTTGTCTGTCCGGGCGAGGAGGGGGCGGACCTGCGGAGCAGAACCGACACCGCCGCTATTATAAGTATCGCCGCGAAAAGCGACCATCCGAATATTTTTATATCCTTGTCGGCTTCAAGGTCGTATTCGAGAGAGTACGGATTGTAGTACCTCTTCATAAACAGTATTCTGTACACCATAAGCGAAAGCGACGAGATTATCACAAACGCAAACGTGCCGACAGCCAAACGTTTTTCTTTACTCAATTTGAGCCTCCGATTACGCAATTTATTATTCACACCGTGTTGCACGTTATATTATAAGTGAGAAATGTTAATAAATTGTAATCAAACAATAAATTTATTTGTTGTCCGCATCGGAATCGGATGAACTATCGGTGCGTTCGGTTTTTATTTCGGTAAATTCGCCTTCAACCGTTTCCGCCGATATCTTTTTCGCTATCGCGCGGGCTTTGCCGGAAACGGTAATTACCGCGCAGATGTTTTCAATAGCGTCAACTATAAGCGAAACGCCTATGATCCTTGTTATAAGGTCGGCTGTGGCTCTCGCATTGAAAACTATGACAAATCCGAAAATGAGTCCGAGCAGGGCAAGAAAGAACATTCCGTGCCATGTTCCCGCCGACGTTCCGCGAAGCTCAAGCGAAGCCGAAAGCTTGAAGGCGCTGTCTATAATTATCATTATTCCTATGACAAACGGGAAAATGCTCTTGATAAAGTCGGGGTTGGTCATAAGAAGAATTCCGCAGCCGAGGCAGAAAAATCCCGTTATAAGTCCGGCGGCGGTTGTAAAGGTCGTGGCACTGCGCAAAAAGAACCGTATAATAGTGTAAACTCCTGCGATGATTGCCGTAACGCCGATTATTTTGCATATTACGTTTATTGACTGCGCCGGATAAACAAGAAGTATTATTCCGAGAACGATATAAAGCGCGGAAAGAAAAAGATATCCCCATTTTGCTTTTTTGATAAGTTCCATAGTAAACCTCATATAAAAATTTTTTTAATATTATATCACCTGCGCCGGTACTTGTCAAATAAAATCGCATATGATATAATTCAAGCGTAAATTGAATTTTGAAAAAACTGCGTTTTCAAGCGTTGCTTGCTGTTGTTTTTCCGCTTTCCGACGTAGAATGGGTACAGCCCGAAAGGGAAAAACAAAAAAACAGGAGGAAAACAAAATGTTATTTTCAAAACCGAAAGAAAACAAAACGGAGGACGAAAAAATGTTTGATATGAGAAAGATAGGGAAGCGCATAGCAGAGCTGAGAAAATCAAAGAACATAACTCAGATGGCGCTTGCCGATATGATGGGAATCAGCTTTCAGGCGGTATCAAACTGGGAACGCGGCGAGAGTATGCCCGATATTTCAAAGCTCGGCGAGCTTTCGGAGATATTCGGCGTGTCGATAGACGAAATCCTCTGCAACAAACGCGCGGCGGAGATAATTGAAGAAATATCGGCGGGAGAGAAGCCTTCCGATATAACGCCCGAGGAGCTTACAGAAACAGTCCCGCTTATGGCGCCCAAGCAGGCGGAGGAGAGTATTAAGGAAAATAAGAATAAAATGACGATTTCCCAGCTTGCCGCGCTTGCGCCTTATATGGACGAGGATGATATAGCCGGAATTGCCAAAGAGCTTCTTAAAAACGGCGGAAGGACCGAGGATATTGTGGAGCTTGCGTCGTTTATGGACGAGGATGATGTAGCCGATATTGCAAAGGATTTGCTGAAAAACGGCGGAAGGATCGAAGACGTTGAGGAACTTGCGTCATTTATGGACGAGGACGATGTAGCCGATATTGCAAAGGATTTGCTGAAAAACGGCGGAAGAATCGAAGACGTTGTGGAACTTGCACCTTTTATGGATGAAGATGATATCGGTGAGATCATAAAGCATATGATTTCAAAATGACGAAATAAACGAATAAAAACGGCGAAGATTTGGAGAAAAGCGAAAATTTTTCTGCAATCTTCGCCTTTTTGCTTAAAAAGTATTGACAAAACATTTTTTGCCGCATATAATAAAGCATTATTATTTCTATTATCGAGGTGAAAATCATGTCAAAATATGATCCTTATCAGAATATGCTTACGGTGCTTGACAGCGCAGCAAATAAAATGGGAATAACGGCAGACGATTATGCTTTCTTGCGTTATCCGGAAAGAACGGTTACGGTACATATCCCCGTAAGAATGGACGACGGACATATAAAGGTGTTTGAAGGCTATCGCGTTCAGTATTCGAGCGTCAGAGGACCGTACAAAGGCGGAATCCGTTATCATAAAAATACCGATCTTAAAGAAGTTACCGCGCTGGCGGCGTGGATGAGCCTTAAATGCGCGGTTGCCGGAATTCCTTACGGCGGAGGTAAGGGCGGAATTACAGTTGACCCGAGAGTGCTTTCCGCAGGTGAGCTTGAACGTCTTACAAGAGGCTATACAAAAGCCATAGCGCCGGTTATAGGCCCCGATATGGATATTCCCGCTCCGGACGTCAACACAAATTCACAGACAATGGCGTGGATACTTGATACATTCAATCTTCTCAGCGGGGGAAAATCGCTTCCCGCAGTTGTAACGGGTAAGCCTACCGAGCTTGGCGGCTCTCTCGGAAGAAACGAGTCTACCGGACGCGGCGTAATGTTTGTACTTCGTGAAACGCTTAAAAAGTTTGGCAAAACTCTTGCCGGTACGACTGTTGCCGTTCAGGGGGCAGGCAACGTTGGCGGAATTGCCGCACAGTTGCTTTATGAAGCAGGCTGCAAAATAGTTGCAATTTCGGATTCCACAGGCGCGATTTATTCCGAAAAGGGAATTGATATGAATAAGTTCACGGCGTATAAAGAAGCTTCGGCAAAAAATAAGGTGGCAAATTATGATGAAGAGGGAATAGTACATATGCCTTGTGAGGATGTACTTACCGTTCCCGCCGAAGTACTTGTTCCCGCCGCGCTTGAAAACTCCATAACCGAAGATATTGCAAAAAATATAAAAGCCAAAATAATTGTTGAAGGCGCAAACGGACCGACAACCGCCGAAGCCGACGCCGTTCTTGAAGAAAAGGGAATCGTTGTCGTACCCGATATTCTTGCAAATTCCGGCGGCGTTATAGTTTCATATTTTGAATGGGTACAGAATTTACAAAACTACTATTGGAGCGAGGAAGAAGTAAACGCACGCCTTGAAACGACCATTGTTCCTGCATTCAATACGGTCTGGAACTGTGCCGAAAAATATAAAACGTCGCTTCGTCTCGGCGCATATATCACCGCTGTTGACAGAATTGTTACTGCCAAAAAATTAAAAGGCTTGGCAATTTAATTATTGACAAAGAGCATTGCTTCCGCTATAATATTATGGCGGAAGCAAATTTGCTTTTAATAAACGGGGTGTAGCGCAATTGGTAGCGCGCCTGCTTTGGGAGCGTGTGACCGCCTCGTGAGCCGACCGCCGAAAGCTCGCAAAATCTCCGTTTTTCTCGCGTTTTCTCGTTTTTTTGCCGCCGTGTTCTTCGGCAAAAAACTTTTGACCACAGATTTGACCACTTACACGACCACAATTTAATAACTATCGGGGTGTAGCGCAGTTGATAGCGCGCCGCATTTGGGATGCGGAGGCCGCGAGTTTGAGCCTCGCCACTCCGACCAAAAAACGCGGTTTTGACCGCAAAATCGAAGCCGCAGGGAAAACTCTGCGGCTCTTCTATTTTTTACTTGCGGAGGTTCATTGTATGAGTATTAGACGAGAAATGGGCGAAGTCAACTATTTCAAAAACTTTAATATGGGCAGAGAGATAGAGATTGCTGGAGAATTTATATATGAGTCTATGAGAGAAATGTACTCCTTAAAATCATTTAGTGACCATTTCAAAATCAATAAAATATTGTATAATGG
>CAVKJG010000061.1:0-6606 GCA_963656825.1 Sphaerochaetaceae bacterium | reverse complement strand
CCATGAGCGTATCCTGATGCTGCAATGTCATATTTTCGATCTTCACGGTCAGAAACTCACCGAATTGCTGACAATAGTTCAGAATTTCTCCCGGCGTCATCGTGTGGATATGTACCTTTACAATACTGCCGTTTTTGAAAGCTACGATGGAATTTCCCATCGTGCCGAGTTTTTTTACAAGCTCATCTGCGGAAAAAGCTGAAATATCGGTTTTGGCGTGTTGCAGCCGAAGCAGAAGCTCTGTGCAATAGCCGTATGTCATGACGCTGTTTTCATTGAAATTTGCGAAATCAACGCGCACTTTTTGCCCGTAAGCTTCAGGTGACTGTACGTCAATACTTTCGCCACGGAACGCGCGTCGTATCCCATCGGCGATATAATACAGTCCGGCGCCGCCGGAATCGATAACGCCGGCTTCTTTGAGAACGGGCAACAATTCAGGCGTGCGCTGAAGAGATGCCTGAAGCTCATCCGTATAAATCTGCCAGAACTCCTCCAGCGTTTCTTTCTCACAAATGTGGGACGCCGCACACGCCGCCTCTCTTGCGACGGTCAGAATTGTCCCCTCTGTCGGCACGTTGACCGAATCGTAGGCAAACCTTACGCCCGTTTCCAGCGCCTCGGACAGCTCTGCAATATCCGCTGTTTCCTTGCCGCTGAGTGCTGTTGCAAAGCCGGCAAAAAGCTGTGACAAAATCACTCCGGAATTGCCTCTGGCGCTCATCAGCATACCGTTTGCCAGCTGTTGCGCGGCGTCGCCGAGGGTATCGCAGCTGTCGGCTCTGACCGCACCAAGTCCGCCCTCGACGGTCATACTCATGTTCGCGCCCGTATCGCCGTCGGGAATCGGGAACACATTCAGGTCGTTTACCGCGTCCTCATGAACGCGAAGATTGTTCTTGCCGCCTTCGATCAGGCGCAGAAAGGTTTTGGCGTCAAGAGTCTGTGTCTGTGTGCTTGTCATCCTTTGAATGTCACTTCCTTGCCGAAACCTAAAACAGCCAGCGTATCAGGACCGACAGAAGCGCCGACGATCGGTCCGATATATCCGACATGGATCTCCCGACAGGGAATTTCCCGCTCCACCAGCTGCCGAAGCATCTCCGCTTCCTCGGCGCAATCCGCGTGTGCAATATAGATACACTGATTCTCTGCGTCGATGACGGAATCCTTCAAAAGCGCCACGATCTCGCGGATAGATGCCTGACGTCCCTTTACTTTTTTTATAGGCGTCTGATAGCCGTCCTTATCGGAAATAATGATCGGCTTGACGCCGAACAGATTGCCGAAAAACGCCGCAGAAGCCTTGACGCGACCGGAACGCCTGAACGTATCGAGGTTGTGTACTGTGCAGTATTCGTTCACAAGCTTCCGGTCTGCCGTGATATGTTCCGCGATGGCTTTGGCATCAAGACCTTTATCACGGTATTCCGCCGCACGCACGGCGAGCATACCCTCTCCCATAGTGGCGTTAAGCGAATCGACGCAGAATATGCTTGCCTCTGGAAAGCAATCCGACAGCTTTTTGGCTACGACAGCTCCCGTATTTACGGAGCCGGATTGCTTTGATGAGCATCCGATATAAACGATGTCCTTTCCCTCTTCAAGATATATACGGAAGATCCTGTCGAATTCCTCCGGCGATACCTGTGCCGTCAGTATGCGGTTGCCGGCACGCATGGTGTCATAAAACTCCTTTGGCGTATAGTATTCAAAATCAAGGCTTGCCCACTGCTCCTTCCCGTCACAAATCGTTTTCATACGCGCATAGTCAATGCCGTAACGGGTGCGTATCGATTGGTCGATATCGGCGCAGGAATCGGTGATAATCTGAACCGGTCTCATAAAAAATGCCTCCTTAAAATTTATTATTGCGCTTTTCAGTATACCTGAGCGCAAAAAATGTCGCAACAGACAGAAAGTCTGTTTTGCGACATTTTTGGACAAATTCCGATAAGTGCGGCATTTTGGGGCAGAGCGCGTTTTCCGCTTTTTCATACAGCGAAAAGGCGCAAATCCGTTTTTATGCGGATTTGCGCCTTTTAAGTTTTGATTTTTACGCAGACATATCAGCTCTTTAGCCCATCGTTGCGTCCGTCAGATGACAATAAAGATTTCCGTCCTCCTCGTAAGTGCGGAATTCTCCCGTTATTGTGATTTCCGTGCCGAGCTCAGGATAATCCTGCGGATATGTGTGAGAACCTTTGAGAACAAATTCCAATCCCTGCGAGCAGCAGGCGGTTGCGTCTGCAATGATACAGGCGTAATAGATTGCGCCGCTCTGAGTATCCTCGTAAAGCGCAAACTGACCGCACATACGGACGGTTTTCCCTATATAATTTTCCGGCGTCACCATCATATTATAGACTTCGGAATAGACCATTGTACTGCTCAGCTTGGTTAGGTCAACATCCACGCTGACTCTTTGTGCGTCGGTGGTGGTTTTCCATGACTCGCTCGGATTTTTTCCGCACGCACACAGCGTATACATAAGTGAACAGATAAGAATAAGCGATATTATTTTTTTCATTTTGCAATTCCTCCCGCAAATTTTCCGACACACCACGAAAGCACAAAGACACCGATCTGTACGACAACGATTGTAGATCCGACAGGTGTTCCCGCAAGAATGGAAACCAGAATTCCGACAACCGAACAAACCACCGACAGCACCGCCGCGCAGATCGTTACGCTTTTGAAGGTTTTGAACATCCGCATGGCAGAGAGTGCCGGAAAAATTACCAATGCGGAGATAAGAAGCGATCCCACAAGATTCATGGCAAGCACAATGATAATTGCCACGATAACCGAGATCATCAGGTTATAAAGTCCGGCGTGCGTACCTGTCGCCCGCGCAAAATTTTCGTCAAAGGTGACGGCGAAAATTTTGTGGTAGAAAAACAGGAATACCGCTACCACCAGCACCGAGAAAACAACGCATAGCCAAACCTCTGTTTTTGTCAGCGTCAGAATGGAAGTCGAGCCGAACAGCGTACTGCACACATCGCCCGAAAGATTGGATGAGGTGGCAAACAGATTCATAAGCAGATATCCTACGGCAAGCGAGCCGACCGAAATCATCGCGACAGCCGCATCGCCCTTGATTTTCGCGTTCTGTCCCGTGCGCAGAAGCAGAACGGCGCACAGTATTGTCACAACCATAACAAGCGGCATTTCATTTGTCAGCTTAAGAATTGCCGCTATCGCCGTAGCGCCGAACGCAACGTGAGAAAGTCCGTCGCCGATAAACGAAAAACGCTTGAGCACCAGCGTGACGCCGAGAAGCGAGGAGCAGAGCGCGATCAGTACGCCGACAATCAGCGCGTAGCGTACAAACGGATATTCAAAATACAGTGCGAGCTTCTCAAAAATTGCCGTCATACCTCATCGCCCCCTTCCGTTTCGCAAAAGAGCTTTCCCTGCGGACTTGCAAGGTATTCTGCCTTTGTTCCGTAAAACACACCTCCGCCGATATGCAGAATGTGATCGGCATAACGAAGCGCGGCACGGATGTCATGAGAAATCATAATAACTGTAATTTTATCTTCCCTGTTCAAATTCTCAATCAGCTCATACATTTCCGCCGTGACCTTCGGATCAAGACCGGAAACGGGTTCATCCAAAAGAAGCATTTTCCTCGTTGCGCAGAGCGCGCGGGCGAGCAGGACGCGCTGCTGCTGTCCTCCGGAAAGCTCACGGTAGCAGCGTTTTGCAAGATTGTCAACCCACATTTTTTTCATAGCACCTGCGGCAAGCGACTGTTCCTCCTTGCTGTAAAACGGGCGCAGACCGCACCGGCTCTGACAGCCGGAGAGAACGATCTCCCGCACCGACGCCGGAAAGTCCTTTTGTACAACCGTCTGTTGCGGAAGGTAGCCTATCTCGTTCTTGCAAAGCCCCTCACCTGTCAATATCCTGCCGGAAACAGGAGACTGCAAGCCGAGAAGCGTGCGCATAAGTGTGCTTTTTCCGGAGCCGTTTTCGCCGATAACGGCAAGATATTCACCGGAATCCACCGAAAAATTCAGATTTTCGAGAACCGCTTTTCCGTCGTATCCGACGGAAAGATTCTGACAGGTAAGAAGCGACATATAGTTTTCCCTCCTTACCGAAGCGCCGATTTCAGCACTTCAAGATTCTTTTGCATTATCGAAAGATAGCTTGTGCCGTTTTTCACATCCTGCGAAGTTATTGACTGCATGGAGTCCATGGCAAGCACCTGTTGATTTTTTGCCTTCGTATTCTGCACTATCGTCTGCGCGATTTTATGATTTGTGCCTTCGATTGTCAGAACGCATGGCAATTCCAGCTCATCAACCTTTCCTGCAAGGAATGTGATGGTTTCAAAGCTTGCCTCGGTTTCTGCGGAACAGCCGGAGAACGCGGCAAAATATTCAAGCCCGTAATCGCCTGCAAGATAGCGGAACGGGAAACGGTCTCCGAACAGGAGCGTTTTACGAGAGCCTTCCTCCACCGCCATGCCGTATTCTTTATCAAGCGCGGTCAAAGCTTCGGTATAAGTCTGCAGATTTTTTGCATATGTATCCTTGCCTTCGGGGTCAAGGGCGGAGAGCTGCTCGGCAATGGCAAAGCATATTGTCTTTGCGTTTCGCAAAGACAGCCATACATGCTCGTCCTTTTCGTCCTCGTGGTCGTGATCATCGGCGTCCTCGTGGTCGTGATCCTCCATGCCCTCTACGGATTCTTCGTTTTTCACCGCATCGCCGAGCACTTCAAAAAGATTTATCACTTTTCTGTTCGGGTTTTTGGTATTTTTCAGTGCGTCCTCCACCCAGTCGTCGGATTCACCGCCGACATATATAAAGAGATCGCAGTTCGAGATTTTCACCATATCGTCTGCGGTCGGCTGATAGCTGTGCAGATCCACCTTGTTGTCAAGCAGCATAGTCAGCTCGGCGTCGTCCGCTTTGTCGCCGAGAATGTTTTTCACCCAGTCGTATTCGGGAAAAATTGTGGTAACGACGGACATTTTGTCACCTTGTCCGCCCCCGTTGCTTTTGCATCCGACAAAAGTGCAGGCGACTGCAAAAAGAGTAAGAGCCATTAAAACGGCAATAATTTTTTTCATATTCAGAAATCCTCCGGATTATTTTCAGATAAAAATGGGCGCAAAAAAACAAGGGCAATGGCAAAGCCAAAAGAGCCTGCCGAAAAAGCAGACTTTACCCTTGTTTATTTATCTGTTCAATCCGAAAGCTTTACGCCGAGCACAACAAGCGTCGGCACAAAAATTCCGTCATTGCGTCCTTCGCGGCAATATCCGCACAGCAGCTTTCCTATGACGATAGCTCCGATAATGCCGGCAACAACAGCCAGCGAGCGCAACAAATTTTTGTACAGCTCTATCTGACAGCAAATCGCGCAATGATCGCCCGTGCAATAGTGATCTGCTTCGGCGACAACACAGAATGCGGAGAAAACCATGGCAAAAAGAACCGCAATACAGATAACTGTTCTGAAAATACGCTTGTTCGATTTCATCAGGGCTCCCTCCTTTTCATTTATTTTCTATCACAACGGTCGCAGATACTTTATTTTCGCGCAAGTGATCCGCTTGCATATTTTTGCTTATTGTATCACAGCTTTTGACCTTTGTCAATACGCAAATTGTTCGCAAATTATTCGCGGATTTGACCTTCCGTTTGTTGCTTTTTTACAAGTGAGAGGATTTGACTTCTCGCCCGCCGGCTCGGTCGTCGCAGCTCCGATAGAAAAGCCTTGAAAACGCTGAGTTTTCAAGGCTTTTTTGCTGTCACCTTATTACCGTCTTAAACTGTTTTTGCAGCCCGACGTTTATTTGTTGCAGCTGAGTTGTCCGACAAGCTCTGCGATTTTATCGGTCACATAGCCGAGCGCGGCATACTTATCGTCCTTACTGATGTCCGAATTATTTATGTATGTCATATTCTGCTCGAATGCTCTGTTGATCAGTTCGACCTTCGGACACACCAGATCGTCGTACATTTTTCCGTAAAGCGCTATCAGCTGCTGTCTTGTGGTTTCGTGAGCCATAATAGCATCTTTCAGCGCCCTTGCCTGTTCTTGTGCGCCGATATCTTCGGGACCTTCGGATTTTACACGTCCGAGCTTTTCCAGAGCGTTGTCAAGAAAGCCGTCGTTTCCGCCGAGCATTTCAAGCTGTGCAAGAACATAATCCATTGTAGGCTTGCCGCCGACGATTTTATCTGCTATGTTTTTATCTGTGTTTTCCATTGATTTTTCCTCCATAATTTTTTCCGGAGGACACGCAAGGCATATTGTGTTTTCTTCTACGAAGCGCGCCCTGCCGTTTTTTACAAGACCTTTTGCCCGTTTCGGGTAGGTCGCTTCATATTCGTTTCCCTGCTCATCAAAAACACGCACGTTTTTTTCTATGGGTGCCACCCCCTTATGTTTCGATTTGCTTTTGTCGGATTCCGTTTTTTTCTATGGGTTTCTTCCCCCATCCGCATTTATATTATACCTGAAATCTCAACACTTGTCAACAGCAATTTATCCTTACTCCGATTTATCCTGATTATTTTCCGTATATCTCCGCCGCTTCGTGCGTGATTTTGCCTTCGGAAACAAGCCTGTCTATACATC
>CAVKJG010000060.1:0-7134 GCA_963656825.1 Sphaerochaetaceae bacterium | reverse complement strand
GTCGCCCGTCCATACGTTCTGCTCAAAGCCCGGGCAATCGACATAGGAATCCATCATACAGCTTTTCGCCGTGTCCACTGAAATTTTATAAATATCGCAAAGACGTTTGTCGTCGGAAACAAATTCTCCCGCAGCCTCCGCCGGATACCGCGTTTCCGTCATATCGGCGGAATAAAGCTTTATTTCGCTCTCGCACGGCGGAAAATACAGCGCAAGATAGCGGAACCCTCTTTTCTTGTTTGAAAGAAAGCCTGTTCTTCCCTCTTTGCATTTCACGCTTCCGCACGAGCCCGAGCCCATATATCTTATTCCGCTCTCCGTTATCATCTCAAACGTTATAAATTCTATTTCCGTTCCTTTCGGAGCTTCGACGTCGAACCCGACAAGACCGACGCGCTCGCAGCCGTAGTCAAGTATAAGCTCCGCGCCGAGCGCCGACGGCTCTATCACTACGGCACCGCCCGAATGTGCGCCGTCCGGATTTATTATGCCGCGCGGATCGGTGCTTTCCTCTCTCGGAGAAGCGGACGAAAGCTTTTCGTCGCAGAAGCTGTCCGGACAGGATATATATTTTCTCATTTTAATTCTGCTGAAAAGCGGCATCGGATGCGTTTCGGCAACAAGTCTGCTTTCGGGAAGCCGATCAAAGCTTTTTGTATGAAGAATACGCTTTGCTTCGTCCGGAATAACGACTGCCCTTTTAGGCTCGTTCCACGGATAGAGCATTCCCGTTTTTGCCTTCGGAATTTTGCACACAGCCCACTTTGCGCCTATCGGCGAGGAAAGCTCAAAGCCTTTTCCGCAGATTCTTATCGAAACATCTCCGCCCGAAAGCACCGTTATAAAATGAACTCCCGCCGAAAGCCCGATTTCCCTGTCGCAGTCGGCGTTCGCCCCGTCTATACAGATTTCCGACGCGCCGAATTGATGAAGCACGACAGTTATATCGCCGTCGCAGCAAATGTTGCTTGCGAAAACGGAATAGCTGCCGTCGCCGCAAAGCTCGGCTTCATAGCAGTTTTCGTCGCAATAAGCCTCTGCCGCGACCGTTTTGTGCGGACTGTAAACTGTCCGCGTCTGCTCCTTCTGTCTGCTCTGAACAAGCTCGGAAAAGGGCTCGGAAACCGCGTCGAGCGTTTTTACATCCGACCACGAAAATGCGCAGGCATCGGCAAGCGCGTCGTCCTTTGCGGCATCGAAATACTCTGTATAATTTGAAAGCACATAGGTCATGGGCGCGGTGAGCGCCTCATATTTTCTCGTCTGCCAATTGAGCGCGACAAAGGCGTCGCAAAGCAAAAGCTCAAACGAAAATCCGGTGCGTTTTTCTTCCCCGCTCTCGCAGGCAACGACGACAATGTCGTTTTTGCCCTCGCAAATATAATCCGTTACGTCAAGCACCTCGTATGCGCGGCGGAAAATATACGAACGGACAGAATATTCCGTGCAGAATTTTCCGCCTATATATATTCTGAAATACTCCGCGCCGAAAATATAAAGCTCGGCTTTTGAGGGCAGCTTTCCGCATTCAAACGACGAGCGGTATACGCTCCACTCTCCGCTCTGCGCACCATCTCTGTATATGCGCTTTGCGCCATTCGGATATTCTCTTTTTTCGGATATTGTTTTTGCGGTTTTAACAAACATAAATAAGCCTCCGTTATTTTTCAAATATAAAGCTGTAAACTCCGCAGGAAAGCTCCTTTTTCATAAGACCGCCGCCGCAATCGGAAAAGCCCTCCGCGCCGCGACCGTAGCCCGACGGAATATAAAGCGTTCCGCCCGATCCAGACGGGACGGTGACGGTGAGCCTTGCTCCGTTTTCGGTTTCGGATATTTCGGTTTTTGCCGTTCCGTAGGGCGTGTTCACTTTGCACGATATGTTTTTTATGCCGACGTCAAGCGCCGGACGGAAAATTATATGCTCGTATGCCGGCTTTTCCATATCGGCTGAAATTCCGCCGACATATTTGTAAAGAAACGCCGATATATCCGAAAACATATGATGATTGCGCGAGCCGAGTCCGTTCCAGCACTCCCACAGTGTGTTTGCGCCCATATCTATCCAGTGCTTTACCGAAGGATACGTCGGATTGCAAAGCAGCATAAGTCCGGTTTTTGCGTTGCCGGTCGAGCCGAGAACGTTCATTACGGCTTTGTTCCCGAGAACGCCGAAATCAAGATGTCCGTCACGTTCTTTTATCTGCCGCAAAAGCTTTTCGGTGAGCGGCTGAATTTCGTCGTCTTCGCAAAGTCCGTGATATATCATAACGGCGGTTGACGTCTGACAGTTGCCCTTCACCGTAAACGTTTTTCTGTCAAAGAATTTTTCTCTGAACGCCGCTTTTATGCTGTCCGCAAGAACGGTATAATATTTTTCGTCGTCATCCCTGCCCAAAAGCTTTGCCCAGTACGCAAGCGTCCTGACCGCTGTATGATAATATGCCGTGTCCGTCACAGTGACGGGGCATTTGAACGATTCCATATTGACGCTGAGCGCAGGGCCTTCAAACGGAGCGCACCAGTCGCCCAGACCGTAATTTACGATGTTGTCCGTCGCCATTTTCTCCATTAGCGCACAGTGACGTGTGAGCATATCGTAATTGTCTTTTATATAATTTATGTTTCCGCTTGCAAGATAAAGATATTTCGGAGCGTCAACTATCGGGCTTGCCCAATCCGGACCGTTGAGCGAGGTATATCCCCAGCCTGCGCTCGGAATAACGCACGGAACGGCTCCTGCCGGCGTCTGCGAATCGCGCAGGTCGTAAAGCCAGCGGCGCATAAATGCCTCCGCGCCGAAGTTTATCACAATCTGCTCGCTTGTAAAGCCGGCGTCGCCCGTCCACGACGTTTTTTCTCTCACGGCGTCGCTTGAAAGCGTGTTCATACAGCACGAGGTCGTAGCCGCAACGCACATATGCTGAATTTTGTTCACCGTTTCGTCGCTTGTGACAAAATACCCTCTGTCCTCTATTCCGTTGCAAAGCGCAAGCGCCACAACGTCCGAAAGCTGTCTGTCCTCGTCGCCGCCCGATATTTCAACATACTGATAGCCGTGATACGTAAATTCCGAATGCCAGACCTCAGGCTCGTCGCTTTTTTTCGTATATATCTCCGTCTGGAATGTATAATTTTTTATAAAGCACGAAAGCGGACTCTGATCAAGCTCGCCCTTGTCGTTTATTATATCGCAATAACGTATCGTTATTTTATCGCCCTTTTTGCCGCGGAGCGTAAGCCTGCAAACGCCTGCCTGATTCTGACCTATATCAAACAGCGTCTTTTCGCCCTGCTTTGTCATCTTCACCGCCGGATATTCGCGCCGCACGACTATCGGTTCAAGCTCGTATGAGATAAGCTCTCCCCCTGCCGGACGCACGACTCTGACATTTCCGAAGGTTTCGCCACTGTATCCGTACATATCCCAGCCCGGCATTTCAAGATTTGCGTCGTACTGCTCGCCGTGACGTATTCCGTTGAAGGTTATAGGCCCTTTTGAGCTTTGCCAGCCCGTATCGGAGCATACAACCTGCTCTTCTCCGGTTTCGTACTCTATGTGAAGCTCGCATATCATCTTCGGAACGTCTCTCCACGGCGCAAAGCGCGACTGCCACGGATCTATCGTAAAGCAGTTGTAAAATCCGTTGCCCAGCACAACGCCTATCGCATTTTTATCGGAAAGCATATCGGTCACATCAAAGCTGCGATACATAAGGTGCCTGTCATAATCCGTAAACGGTGTCGAAAGAAAATCATTGTTTACTCTTTTTCCGTTCAGCGTGCAGACAAAATATCCGAGTCCGCAGATGTATAGCGTGGCTCTGCGCACTTTTCCGCAGACCTCAAAATCGCGGCGGAGATACGGCGCTTCAAGCGCCTCGTCTCTTTTAAGGCAGAAGCCGCCCGTTATCCAGTTTCCGAGCCACTTTTCGCCGCGCTTTCCCGTGAAGAAAAACGTTTCGGCGCAGCTTTTTACGCCGTCCTCGCCGCAGACGTTTACCGTAACGTCGTATCTTTTTCTCGGTTCGAGCAGCGAAGAATCCATATATATTCCGTAGCGTTTTTCGGTGATCATCTCGCCCGACGACCATATCACCTCGCCCGAAAAATGCCCGCGAACGGTTATTTCACAGCTTTTCTGACGCTCCGTTTCGCCTGCCGAATCTATAAGAAACGAAAAATAAGGCGCGGAATCGAGCGTCGGATTTATAAGATCGTTTACCTTTACTGAGCCTTGTTTTATTTTCATAAGCAACCTCTCAAATTTTCATTGCCAAAGCGGCAGGATTTTTTATATTCATACCGGAATTTCTTCTTTCGGCTTGCAGACGTCAACCCATTTGTCCGAGCCGGAGAACCTTTCCATCTCGGGAATTGTCACCTCGATTGCGCTGTTTGAGCTTCCGCACGCGGGAAATACCGTTTCAAAGCGTCGCAGCGACTCGTCAAGATAAATTTCCACGTCGTCCGGCACGGCAAAAGGACAAACTCCGCCTACGGCGTGACCTATATGCAGCGCCGTTTCCTCGGGAGTGAGCATTTTTGCCTTCGCGCCGAAAAAGCTTTTGTATTTGTGATTGTCGATTTTGACGTCGCCCGCGCAGACGATAAGCACATATTTTTCTCCCACGGCAAACGCCATTGTTTTTGCTATGCGTCGGGGCTCTGTACCTATCGCGAGCGCAGCAAGCTCCACCGTTGCGGAGGAAACGTCAAACTCGTGTATTCTTGTGTCCGCACCGAACCTTTTCAGATATTCTCTGACCTTTTCTATCGCCATTTTTGTTTTCCTTTCAGAATGTTATTTTCAGAAGATCGCAAAGTATTCCTATCGCCGCGCCGGAGCCGTAAACTATGCCGAGAACCGTAAAATTCGATTTCATATTCCTGTTTACTCTGAAAAGTATCAGAAGTCCTATTCCCGAGCCGGAAAGAAGTCCGGCAAGCATCGAACCCGCGCTTATCACACCGCTCATATAAAGCTGCGTTATCACAACAGAAGAAGCGCAGTTGGGGATAAGTCCCACAAGCGCGGAGGCAAGCGGTACTATCGCCACCGGAAGCGACGAAATAAAGCCGCCGAGCGTATCCTCGCCGATAAAATATATCGCCGTATTGAGCGCAAACGACACAATAAGTATAAAAACAAGTATTTTAAGCGTATGAATCAGTGCGGAAAGAAATATATTTCCCTCCTCGCACCCGCAATGATCGTCGTGACATAGCGATTCGATATCAATATTCTTTTCTTTTTTGCTGCACAGCCTTGCAATTCCGTCAACCATAAGCCCAACGACGACGCCGCAGAGAATTTTCACAAGCAATATTTTGACGACGCTCCACGCGCGGATTTCTCCTCCCGATATTCCGGAAACCATTATCGGCAGCATTTCGTCCGAGGTAGAAAGAAAAACCGCGACAAGCGTTCCGAGGCTTATAATGTTTTCCGCATAAAAGTTCGACATGGACGCCGAAAATCCGCACTGCGGCACCGCGCCGAGCGCTCCGCCCAGAAGCGGTCCCCAGCTGCCTGCTTTTTTCATCAGAGCCTCGGTCTGCTCCTTTGCCCTGTGCTCGATAAATTCGAGCAGAAGATATGTCAGATACAAAAAAGGTATAAGCTTGGCTGCGTCAAGCAGCGTATCAAGCAAAACGTCAATCATTTTTCCCTCCGAAAATATTTACTAACCGTAATATTATCACAAGCAAGCGTTTTTTTCAATCGGAAAAGCAAAAAACGCAAAAAAATTCCGCCGATACGGCGGAATTTTTTCATATTGCTTTTCAGTCGGCAAAGAAAGCCTCAACAGCCTTGTGAGTCATATAAACGTCCGTCTTTGCGACTACCTCGTAGGGAGCATGCATGGAGATAACGGGAACGCCAATATCGACCGTATCGACATTGTGCTGAGCGATGAATTTCGCAACCGTGCCGCCGCCGCCGCCGTCTACCTTGCCGAGCTCGGAGGTCTGCCAGATAACGCCGTTTGCGTCAAAGAGATTGCGTACATAGCCCACATATTCCGCGCTTGCATCGTTTGAGCCGGACTTACCTCTTGCACCCGTGAATTTCGTGAGAGCGACGCCGTGATTTACAAAGCAGGAATTGCGTTTTTCGCAAACCTCGGGGAAGTTGGGATCGAATGCGGCGTTGACGTCTGCGGAAAGACACATTGAATTTCTGCGGACGACCGCGTCGCTTACGCCGGCTGTCTTTGCAAGATCTGCGATTATATCAAAATAAACGGCGCACTGCATACCCGTATTGCCCTCGCTTCCGATTTCCTCCTTATCGGCAAGAATGGTCATTATCGTGTGCTTGGGTGCTTTTACAGCCATAACTGCGGTAAGAGAAGGATACGCACAGACTCTGTCGTCGTGACCGTATGAGCCTATCATTGAACGGTCAAGACCGATATCTCTTGCCTTGTATGCGGGAACACCGCAAAGCTCTGCGGAAAGGAAATCCGCTTCGGTTATGCCGTACTTTTCATTGAGTATGCTGAGTATATTGAGCTTTACGCCTTCAGAAACGTCTTTTCCGAAAGTGCGTGAACCAGAAAGCAGGTTGAGCTGTTCTCCGCTTATACCTTCGGAAAGCGATTTTCTCATCTGGTCGCCCGCAAGGTGCGGAAGAAGATCGTTTATATAGAATACGGGATCATTTTCATCCTCGCCTATGCAGATATCGACCGTTGTGCCGTCTGCCTTGCTTATCGTGCCGTGAAGTGCGAGCGGTATTGTCGTCCACTGATATTTCTTTATTCCGCCGTAGTAATGCGTTTTGAGAAAGCCCATTCCGTCGGCTTCGTAAAGCGGACGCTGCTTCAAGTCAACTCTGGGAGAGTCGATATGCGCCGCCGAAAGACGAACGCCCCTGCATATGCACTCGCTGCCTATGACAAACGCGGCAAGAGATTTACCGTGATTGTTGTAATAATACTTTTCTCCCGCGGAAACCTTTGTGCCGAATTCATAAGGGACAAAGCCCTCCTTTTCAAGCAGTACGATAGCTTCCTTTACGCATTCGCGCTCGGTTTTGCCGCCGTCAAGAAACTTCTTGTAGCCGTCGCAATAAGCGTATGCGTCGGTTATCTCGTTTTCGGAAAGCGTTTCAAATGCGTTCTTCTG
>CAVKJG010000059.1:474-7288 GCA_963656825.1 Sphaerochaetaceae bacterium | reverse complement strand
CTCGGCGAAGCCTGCTCGCCTTGCTACGCAAGCCAAGCAAATCTCCCACAGGGCGAGCCTCAAATACAGTTAAGCTTCATCGAAGAAAGCGGCATATTCGGCTGCAATAAACTTCATAAAACCACGATCGCGGCGGTAATGCTTACCGCCGCGATCTTAATTTTTATCTTACTGCTTTTTTCTTCTTCGATACAGCACCGCGCCGATTAAGATAATCGCCGCTCCTATGACTATCCAAGCCACCCAAGCCACATACGAGCCGGATCTTTCGACTGTCACAACGCATATCGGAGGAACGATAAGCGTATCCGAGCTTGCGCTGACGGTATAAGTTTTTCCGCCTTTAAGGGAAATTGTAACCTTGCCGTCTGCGTCGGTTTTGTATTCCGTCTTTTCGCCGTCAACTGTTATCGCGGCGTCTGCGAGCGGCGAAACGACCGTCTGCCAATTTTCATCATAGCCGAGCGCGGAAAGCGTAAGTGTTACTTCTTCGTTTGATTTTACCGTAACCGATCTCTTATCGAAATAAGTATACTTATCACTGTAATTTGTCGCGTCCGTATAAACATAAGCGACAACGCTGTCGCCGGCTTTCACCTTATCGGAAAGTCCGCTTGACATTTTGTTGTTTACGGTATACCCGAACGCGCCGCTTGTGTCACCCCACAGCGTTGTAACATAAAGACCGTATGTTCCCGTAGCGGAAGCATAGCCTTTAGCTGCGCCGCCCTCATATTTTGCGTCGTGAGCCGCTCTGAGCGCGTCATCGATGTTGAATTCGTCCGACGATACTGCAACCTCGTAATTTTTCAGCACAAACTCACCCTTGCTTATGATTGTAACGGTTGCGGTTTCCGACTTTGCAGTCGATGCGAAAACGACAGTACAGGCGCAAAACGCAAGAACAATCACAAGAAACGCGGCGCATAATCTTTTCATTTTCATAGTTTTTTCTCCTTATATTTTTATTTTTTTCGGCGAAACAAAAGCGCCTTCCACATGAGAGAAAGACGCCGATCTTCAAAATTTCCGCACGAAAAGAACGCAGACGGGTGATTTCTGCGAAAAAAGCGGATATAAAAATCGGTGCAGCTCTCCCAATTTGCCCAAAAGCGCCCGACAAAACGTCGGTAACCGAAAGGACGGCAAGCATTCCGACTTGGGGACAGATGAGTCCGATTACGGTAATGGCTGTTGCGACGGATTTTCACCGAGATTTCCTTTTTGACACGCGCCGGATTTTATTCTCGACGCGCGACCGCCCTTTTTATGATATTTTTGTTTCAGTCTGCACGGTTTCCCGCGCGATTATATTTTATCACTTAAAAGCCTTTGTGTCAACAGGACATATAAAAAGTGCTTCTGCCCGAGGATCGGGCGACGAATTTACCGACGACCGCGCAATTTCGCAAAAAATTAAACCTCCAGCACTGACGTTCGGGAGGTTTGTAATGTGTGTCCGATTTTGATGCAAAAACGTGTGTGGCTGATTTAGATGCAGGTCGATTTTGCAGAGGGTACAATAACCCCTTGACGATGATAGACGTTGCACTTGACCGCTATCTTCCGGGGTGCAATGCCATGCTTGCAAACGAGGTCTATGCAGATAGGTAATAGCGGAGGCGAAATGTAAGATTGTTACGACAGATTATTCACGATAGCAAATAGCTCAAGAAAACGAGTTTCCTGATTCAAGAATTGAATTCCGGGTGTAGATAATTTGTTTAGCAACATCTGCTTTATGTTTTCTTTAGGCAATGACGTGATCACTTCGGTTTCCCTTATGACAGGTGATTTGATATGGCTACGTTGCAAAACTTTTTGTCCCGTATATGTGCTGTAAAGATCAATATAATACATAACGGATTTTTCTACGGCACCCATCGCCTTTGAGGTTTCGCCTGTTGCAAGATATGCTTCTGCTAATAGCAAATAACAGTCTCCCGAATCAAAATCATGATATGAAAGAGGAATTTCATCTTTGAATATTACACTCATAACCTCGAAAAATGTTTCGTATACAGCAATAGCATCCTTATATTTTCCGTCGTTGCAGTATGTTTTTCCAAGTCGCGCAATATCATTTTCGAAAGCTTGCAACGTATAGTCAATATTGCTACAAAGACATGTTGCGGTTCTTTTGTAATTAGCCATGTATTCATTAACGATTGCCATATTGGAATACACGGTTAAATCGGCGCGAGGGGGGAAGTTTCTTGCTTCGTTCGATGCTAAATCAAATTTTCCTTGTGTACAATAAAGAAAAACCAAGACTTGACGAGCAGATAAAATATCGGTGATATTTTTCGAATTTGCTATAATAAAATTCGCTTGACGAATCGTTTCAGATGCAATTTCTTTGGCTCGTTTTTCAGCATAAATCCATCCGTTTTCCGGCAATGAAAGCGAAGCGCCGAGATTCATACAATTGATCATAATGATCAGATTGTTAGGATATTTCTTCAACCCGTCAAGTAAAATATCATACGCGTTCAAATACGATACAACTTCACCGTATTTTTCTACACCACCGGCGTGTTGAACAATTTTCCACGCTTCTTCATTTTCTGTTGTGTCGGCAATGCCAAACAGCACATCTGTACTAACACCGAATATTGATGCAAGCGGAACAACCTGCGATATGTCCGGCATCCCCGTATCATTCTCCCATTTTGAAACTGCTTGATAAGTAACCCCAAGCCGTTCAGCAAGCTCCTCTTGCGTAAAACCGTTTTTCGTACGCAGAGCTTTGATGATCTGCCCCATTGTAGATGACATGATATAACCTCCGAATAGAATACTTCGGTACTGTGAATATCAAAAATCCACACACGAACTTTGAACAAACCAAAGCAGCCTGATCGCAAGAATAATTATTTGTTAGAAAATAATGATGGTGAAAAATAAAATTGACCACTACAAGTTTGTACCACAAACGCAAATGCAGTGAGAACTCCCCGCCCATTGCACAGACTACTGTGGTGGCAGAGTTGTTTATCGGCAAAAATTTTCCGTAGAATATCGGCTTAACGTGTGATTTAATATGGTACAATGATGCGGATGATCACTATCTCTCGATATGATCATCCGCTTTTTTCTCCGTGTTAAATCAATAAAGTAGCCACACTATCCAATTAAAGCGAGCAGTTATAACTTGATCTGAGTTCGTATGCATTGGATCCGTCTTCTTCCCGAACACCCATTCAAAGGCACTTATTGTTTGGAGCACAATTCATAGTATGCAACACAGATGGTACTGCACCAAACAAGTCGATATAATCAAAGCTATATGGTGGTTTTCTCCACTCCACAACCAACGATGTTATCGAGCGGGATTCCACGAACAAGTTGTTCAGGATTTTAGACTACTTTACTTGGATAGTTTATCAAAAGACATTCATCCGTGAATTTAGAATTTAATATTCATTCCATGAATAATAGTAATACAGATCGGTGAATCGTTCATGGACGAATCTGAAATCATTAATTCTAAACTTGTAGTTTCCTGATACTGGTATCACATAATCTATTACTATCACGTTGTCGTGAGTGCTCACGCTACTTGCCACAATATTTCCATTGGGATCAATAAGTCTTAAATCAATGTCGTCAAAGTCATTCGAAGATGAGATGTCAGCATTATTGATTTTTTCAAACACAAGGGCGACTCTAAGTCGTTTTCCTGCTGTGAAACATTTCTCTGAAGTATTTCCCGTTTGTCCCTGTTCAAAGAAATATGACAGTTCCCATTTTGAACCACTCCTGGTGAGATTGATGGCTTTTTCGGCATTGACCAAACCTACACCACTCTTTTTCCAGAGCCAAGCTCCGTTCGTCCCATTTGCAGAGTCTGCCGGAGAAGATGTTGAGTTGCGTATTTTCGAGGAATCTGCACTGGTTGCCAACACGGACTTCACCAATCCAGGCCATCTTTTGAAACCCGATACCCCCGCCTGCTGCATTTGTGCAACGATTCCGGTTACAATGGGGGCAGCAAAACTTGTTCCAGTCGATTCTGCCCCATTTGAGTAATAAAAATTGCTCGTTCCGGTAGTAGACTGCACTACACGGATCCTTGTCCCGGGAGCAACAATATCCGGTTTGTTAGGCAAATAGCTTTCGTGGTTGTATGAGGAGGAAGTATGCATAGCATACGGAGAGGATTTAGCCGTAAATATTGAGGAGTTGATTGTGTCGGCGTTCCCAACCGTTATGGCGTTTAATGCTTTCCCTGGACTTGTTATATATCCAGTTGATGTACCTACATTACCAGCGGATTTGACAAAAGTTACTCCTGTTTCGTGAATTAATGTGTCAAGCTCCCTGTCATAATCATAGTAACCATTTCCAAGCACGCTGCCACCACTATAATTTATAACTGTTACACCTCGATCTACCATATTAATAAAGGCTTTCACGACACTGGCTTTTCCTGTTACAGGCGTTTGATAGACGGTAGCCAGCGGAACGACTCCCTCATAAGTCATGCTTCCGATGGTTACAGGTTGTCCTACGACAATACTTGTCACCACAGTAGCATGGGAAGTGACTGTGGGAGTTATTCCGGAACCATCTGAGTTAGGTCCCGCGTCATTATAAAAGAATAGTCTTGAACCTGAGATGCCCGCAAGATGGGGGCAGGCGCTGTCATATTTTCCGCTCATAGCTTCCAGTATGCCAATTTTTACACCTGTTCCTTTATAGCCGTTTCCGTTATTGTACGATGACCCTTTTGTCCCAGAATATCCGGCGCCGACCTGTTCCAGCGGGATTGATAAATCGATAGAATCGATATGGTTTACATACAAAGATAAATCACTAACCTCGCTCAGCCGCGCGTATTTCTGAATATCTTCTTTTGTAGCTTCAACAATAATTCTGGTTACATATTGACCAATATCAATTATTTGCCGGTTTTTGTTAACGTGCGCTGCTATAAATTTTTTGTTAAATGATGAATGTTCTCTCTTAGATATTTCACGTTGAGCCATTATGTAGTCGTTTGTCTTTGCTTGAACAGCGCGATCGAGCAAAGACATACTCTCGTCATGGTACGCACCGTTCTCGTCTAAGGTGTAGCTGTTCGTTGTTGCATCAACAGAGTGATGCGCAGCTTCGTATCCGACTCTTGAAACCAACTGCGCTTCAATCTCAGAAACGATTTCTTTTTGAAAACGCGTCTCATTTTCATATACGGCTGGATCCATATCTTTTTCTTTAATCATTGCTTTTGCAATTACATTGTGGTCGATGTCATTCAGCCATATGTACACGGGGATCAAGTCTGTATCTGTTTTGGTTGCCATTGTCTGGAGCAGTTCATTGCTTATCTTGCTTTCCCAGTTAATCTGTTCTTGATTTTCAGCTGCGGACACAGAAATCGTGGAGCATAGCATCATAACGACTATGACAATTACAAATATGCGAAGATGCTTTTTCATCATGGTGGTTTCCTCCTAAAAACGAAATGATTTGTTTGAGATATCGAGTTATGGATTGATTTTTTCTATCTTTTCAAATGTCCACGGTGTATCGTAAAAATCAATTCTAACATAAGGTTTGTAAAGCGTGTTGTTATAATTTGAAATTATTACTGATTCGCTAATAGCTGAAATGATCAGACCAAAGTCTTCGGTATTTAATGTATCATCGTACATACACGCTTTGATATAATTTGTAACATCAAAACTATACGCACCTACGCAGGATACACAAATACTATTTTCTACTGTGTAACCAATCGGTAGTTCTGGCGTGTTATGACTCCAAAATTCTTTAATGCGGTCTGCTATAATCTCTACTTCAGAATTTGTGCCGCCTAAGACCGATAAACACAATGATGCGCTTTTGATATTTTGTTCATAACTTTTTAGTATATATCCAATGCGGAATTTCATGTACAATGAGCCTGCCCCATAAAAGGCGTCA
Organism: Sphaerochaetaceae bacterium; assembly: GCA_963656825.1. Lineage (GTDB taxonomy): Bacteria > Bacillota > Clostridia > Oscillospirales > CAG-272 > CAG-841. The sequence goes on along the minus strand of CAVKJG010000059.1, from coordinate 1,360 downwards.
CGACCAATGACAGAATAGTTAGCTAAGGCATCGTTAGGCTTATCGGTGTATGCTGTGATATTAAGCAGCGAGTTTGGCAACACATCAAATGACAACGAAGTTGATAGCGGATAAGTAAGTTCAGAATTTGTCAGAAAGTCCTTGTCGATTTTTACTATACACTTCATCTTTTGACCGTGTTCCTCAAGACTAATTGAGTTGTTAAAACTGACATTCCCTGATGCATCCTGTAAATATGAGCTACGTATAGCACAAATCTGCGATGGATCCGCATTTGGAGTTATAACAGCGGTGTTGTTGGTAGCCGATATAGATTGGATTGATTGTTTATCAAAACAAAATGATACTTCATCAGTCTTTGGCTCTTTATCAAACGAGATATTGACAACGGTTCCGGTTGATGTTGGAACACATTCAAAACTGCAATCATCGCTTGAATTATAGATTACTGATGAACGCTCTCGTCCGAGAATATCTCGAAATATTGCTTTTTGGCACTCATCGATTGGTTCGCAATCGATAGCAAACGATAATAGGGACGTGTCTCCTTTTGTTATGGTAATCTCACCATTTGCTTTTTGAGGATAAAAACTTCTCACATTTCCGGATTTTGTCTGCAAAACATATCCTTTTTTCTTGTCGTCCGTATCTTTAACGCCTATCAAAGAAACATCTATAAGCTCGAGATTATTATTTCCGTTTCTGTATGAGATCGGCGATGAAAAAATGTATACGCTCACAGACTCATCAATGTTTTTATAACAAAGGGTGTAAGGAGTTTCAACGTCAAGCAATCTACTTTTGTGTATACCGACATCTTCACTTATCAGCAGATTACTTATTATGTCATGACTATCAGAGATATCGCTTTTTCCACAAGAAGAAA
>CAVKJG010000059.1:0-464 GCA_963656825.1 Sphaerochaetaceae bacterium | reverse complement strand
AGAAAGCGTACTCATAATTGCAACAACCAGTATCAGCACCAACAAAATATTTGATCTATGCATAATATCCATCCTTTGCGTTACAATAATACATGCAAACGAAAATGTCAAAACAATTTAGTTATCGAATGATTTGGCATCTGTATTTGCATGACATAGCGCTCTCTTTTCATAATATATATGAGCTTTTTAGCTGTTAAAATAGGCGCATAAATCTACTTTTTCAAAACAGTTTATGCGCCAAAATACCAAAAGGCAATTTTCCTGTAACGAATATAAAGCCCTACTACAAAAGGTTTGAAGATGAAAGTGTGAGAATTGTTTTTAAAATGTTGTTTGAGTAAATGGGTCATAATGTATTTTTACCTACTTTCGCTTGTATTAAATCGCCTTTATTTTACATTGCTGTATTTTTATACAACTTATCGAGTACAAGAGTGCGAAAATTGAAACCAATCTATATC
>CAVKJG010000058.1:1049-8016 GCA_963656825.1 Sphaerochaetaceae bacterium | reverse complement strand
GGCGTGGGGAGCCAAGCATAACGGCCTGTAAGTTTTTCTTACAGACCGTTATTTCTCTGCAACGCCGTGAAAAACATTGAAAAATTCCAGACAATATGTTAGCACAAAGACGAAGATAAATTGCTGATTTATGTGAGGGTATTGACTTTGGAGAACGCAAGAAATCAAACAAATTTGCTGATAAGATTGATAAATCAGGATAATGTAATGAGAATTTTTGCAAGCAATTGACAAATAAAAAATATTAATGTATAATAAATAATTAATATATGGTAATCAAAGAGATGATAATTGTACTAAAAGGAGATTCATATGCAAAGAGTATATGTAAAGGACATCCGTGATAATCTTGAAAAATGCATTTTGGTTCAAGGCTTTGTCGAAAATTTCCGCGATGGTAAAGCGATGTGCTTTATAGTTTTGAAGGATATTACGGGTAAAGTTCAGATAACCATAGAAAAAGATGGACATCCGGATCTTCTGCCCGCACTCAGTCAGATTACCCCCGATTCTGTAATATCGGTAATCGGTGTGGCGCATGAAAGCGAATATGTAAAAATGGGCGGCATTGAAATATTCCCAACCGAAATCAAGGTTGAGTCCATAGCTGCTGCTCTTCCCATACAACGCGAGGATATTCCTGCTACTAAAAAGAAGGCTGCCGTAGCTCGTTCCGGAATTGATGACCGTATGGATTATCGCTGGATCGATTTGCGTACGGATCGCAACCAACTGATTTTTAAGGCTCAGACGCTTTTTACCAAAGCTATGCGCGATTTTTTGTATGAACGCGAATTCTTGGAGATACATACCCCCAAGCTTATAGGTGCGGCGAGTGAGAGCGGCTCGGAGGTTTTTGAGGTCAAATATTTTGACCGCAACGCATATCTTGCTCAAAGTCCTCAGTTTTATAAGCAGATGGCTATGGCAAGCGGTTTTGACAGAATTTTTGAGGTCGGTCCCGTATTCCGCGCCGAGAAATCATATACCAACAAGCATACCACCGAGTTTACCGGTTTTGACGTAGAATTCAGCTATATCACTTCCTTCCGCGATGTTATGAAGATGGAGGAGGAACTTCTTACCTACGCTTTGGGCAAAGTAAAGGACGAGCTTGGAAATCAGATAAAAGAAATATTCGGCATTGAGGTAGTAGTTCCTACCACTCCGTTTCCTGTTATCACCTTGTCTGAATTATACGAAAATCTGGAAAAGGATTTCGGCTACACGGTTCCTGACTCCGAAAAGGGCGATTTGACTACCGATGCCGAAAGGCTCAGCTATGAGTGGGTAAAGCGTAAATATAACCACGAATTCCTCTTTATTACCGACTATTCAGCCGAAAAACGCGCGTTCTACCATATGCGTGACGAGCATGGTGTTCCTCAGGGCTACGACCTTATTTGGCGTGGAGTTGAGATTACTACCGGTGCACAAAGAGAGCATAGATACGATATCTTGAAAGCGCAGGCAGAAGAAAAAGGATTGGCGGAAGATGTAAAATTCTATCTCGAATTTTTCAAGTATGGCTGTCCTCCTCACGGTGGCTTCGGATTGGGCGTAGACCGCCTTACTATGCTCCTTACAGGTCTGCATATCAACGAAGCGATGTTCCTTTTCCGCAGTCCCAAGCGTTTGACTCCGTAAATCTTATCAGTCCGTTGTTATAAAATCTTATGGCATCTATAAGCTCTCTCGTCAATCGGTGAGTGCTTATAGATGCCTTTTAATTAAAACGCAGCCAAGACTGAATATTGTTTTTAAGCTTTTGTATGCCAAACAAAGAATACCGGAATATCCTGCCGTATTCCTTTCAAACCGCAATTTTCACAAAAAAATTGACGGAATTTTGTGAAAAGTATTGACAAGCGCAGCTTACCGTGATATACTCCCCATATAATTTCAAAATTGAATATCGTTTTTTAGGTAGAGGCGCGGTGTTTATAAGTAACGCGAACGAGAAGTATCCGCTTCCGTGCGAAAGGAAACACTGCCGAGGGTATACGGTACGGATTTTGCCGTGTAAACCGGTATTGCAGATAATATCTGCCGTACTGTCACTTAGGTGGAGAGCTATCATCGGACTTGATTTTTATTATTTGTCGCAGTGATGGTTATCACCGCGACTTTTTCTTTTTTGAATTATAATTTCGGTTTTCTTAAAAGGAGAAAAAATTATGAGAAGATTTATTTCGGTAATATTGACGCTTGCCATGCTTATCATGGCGCTTGCTTCCTGCGGCGGCAGCAGAAAAAAGGTTGATATCTCCGGCGCAAAAAGCCTTTCGGAGATAAACGGCACGGGTGCCGTCATAGCCGCACAGAGCGGTACGTTTCATCTTCAGGCGATGAACGAACAGATGAGCGGCGTTACCAAAAAGGAATACAAGGATTTTTCCGCGCTTCTTATGGCGCTTAAAAGCGGCTCAATAGACGGTTATATCGCTGAAGAGCCTACCGCTTTTACCGTAACGCTGAAGGACGATACGATAGCTTATCTGCCCTTTGTAAACAACAAAACGGGATTTTCCGTTACCGGCGACGATACGGGTATAGCGGTTGCTTTCAAGAAGGGTTCGCCGCTTGTCGAAAAAGTAAATACTATCCTTGACGCTGTTTCCGAGGATACAAAGCTTGAGCTTATGAATCAGATATTCGAAGTCTGCAAGGATACGGAAAAAGAACTGAACCTGACTTATGCGCTCACTTCCGACAACACCGATACATCGAACGGCACACTGAAAATTTCAATGGAATGTGCATATGAGCCTTTCAACTGGACTCAGACGACGGCGGCAAACGGTGCCGTTCCGATAAAGGGTTCTTCAAACACATATGCAAACGGCTATGACGTTCAGATGGCAAAATATATTGCAGCAGAGCTGGGAATGAGTCTTGAAATCGTTGCAAACGAATGGGATTCTCTTATTCCCGCGGTACAGAGCGGCGCAGTTGACGGCATAATCGCAGGTATGAGTCCTACCGAGGAAAGAAAGCAGGAGGTTGACTTCACAAACTGCTATTACAGAAGCAACCTTGTTATAATATATAATAAATAATTTTCAAAAGGATAAAGAGCTGTGGAATTTTTCAATGAGGTTTGGGATATAGTTGTCAGATATCATAAGCAGCTGCTCAGCGGACTCGGCTACACGATGCTTATTGCACTTGTGGGAACGGTCATAGGTCTGATCATCGGCTTGCTGACAGGCGTTATAAGAACGGCGCCGAAATCGCGGAATGGAGTTCTGCGCGTGCTTCACAAAATAATAAACGGCATACTTGCCGTTTATATCGAAGTTTTCCGCGGAACGCCTATGATGGTTCAGTCAATGGTTATTTTCTGGGGATATGCGTTTATGAACGGCGGAAATACCCTGCCGCTTGTTCCTGCCGGTATATTTATTGTTTCGATAAATACGGGCGCATATATGTCGGAAATAGTCCGCGGAGGCATAATTTCCGTAGAAAAAGGACAGGTGGAGGGCGCTTATGCCGTCGGAATGACGCACGCGCAGACTATGCTTTATGTCATTATTCCGCAGGTTATGCGTAATATTCTTCCGTCCGTAAGCAATGAATTTGTTATAAATATAAAGGATACTTCGGTTCTGAACGTAATAGGCGTTATGGAGCTTTATTACATGGCGGGCGTGATTACGAGAATGACGCTGAAAAACTTCGCCACATATACCGTAATATGCATTATTTATTTCATTATGACCTTCGCCGTAACGCGTCTTCTCAGATTTGCCGAAAAGAAGCTTGAAGGCTCATCGTCGTATACGATATGCGGTTCGCAATCCGATCCCGACGCCGAAATTCACATAAAGGAGGAAGAACACCATGGACAGCATAATTGAAGTTTCTCATCTCAAGAAGTCTTTCGGTGCAAACGACGTTCTTCACGATATTTCTTTTTCGGTAAATCAGGGCGACGTCATAAGCGTTATCGGCTCGTCAGGCTCGGGAAAAAGCACAATGCTCCGCTGTATAAATCTGCTTGAAACGCCCACCGAGGGAAACATATTCTTTCACGGCGAGGATATTCAGGGCAGGGAAATATCCCTTACAAAATATCGTTCAAAGGTGACGATGGTTTTTCAGAATTTCAACCTTTTCAACAATATGACAGCTTTCCGCAACTGTACTATAGGCGCGGAAAAGGTGCTCGGAATTTCAAAGGAGGAAGCCGAAGAAAGAGCGGAAAAATATCTTTCAAAGGTGGGTATGGCGGCATATAAAAACGCAAAGCCGCGTCAGCTTTCGGGCGGACAGAAGCAGAGAGTTGCAATTGCCCGCGCGCTTTGTATGGAGCCTGAAGTGATACTCTTTGACGAGCCTACCTCGGCGCTCGATCCCGAAATGGTGGGCGAGGTGCTTTCGGTAATGAAATCGCTTGCCGCGGAAGGCCTTACGATGATAATCGTAACGCACGAAATGGCGTTTGCCCGCGATATTTCAAGCCGCGTTATCTTTATGGACAGAGGCTATATAGAGGAGGAAGGCGCTCCCGCCGACATCTTCGGAAATCCTCAAAAGCAGCGCACAAAGGAATTTCTTTCAAGATATTTCGCACAGTAAAATCAAAAACAAAAAAACCGCCCGTTGTCGCACGGGCGGTTTTTTTATGTTATCCTGTCAGTCCAGCTCTTCAAAGGTGTAATATTCGTGATTTGCAAAGGCTTCGGCATAAGTGCCCTTCTTTGCGCACAGGGTGAGATATCTTATTCTGTAGCTGTCAACGGTTTCACCGGTTGAGCTTTGCGACTGAACGATTTTCGCAAAGGCATATTTTGCGATATATTCAACGCTTGAAGGAATTATTACAAGCGAAAGCGACGAGCCTGCGTCAACTATGCAGTATGCGGGTAAACGCTTTACGGTGGAGGGAATTGTCATTGTCTGCACGGCGGAGCTACCCTGATATTTTATCAGAACGCCGTCGCCGGCAACAACAAAGTCGCCCTTTTGGTTTGCAAGCCATTTTGTAGACTGGAATGCGTTTTCGCCTATATATACAACGCCTTTCGGAACGGAAAGATCGTAAAGCTTTGTGCATCCGGCAAACGCGCTTGACGAAATAATATTGAGCGTTGAGGGGAGCGAAAGCTTTGTAAGCTTTGTGCAGCCCGAAAATGCGCTTGACGAAATATATTCCGTGCCTTCTTCAAAGGTTACGGTTTCAAGCATCGTGCAGTAAGCAAAAGCCATGGCTTCAACGGTTTTTATTCTTGCGGGGATTATGACATTTGTAAGAGCGTCACAGCCGTAAAACGTTCCGGCTGTGATGGTTGTATCCTCCGAGCCTGTATATATTTTCGTAAGACTGCGGCAACCGTAAAATGCGCCTGCGCCGACTCTTTTGAGTGAGGAAAGATTGCCTATGTCCGTTATAAGAACGCAGTCCGCGAATGCCGAGGACGAAATTTCTTCGATATCCGAGGGAAGCGTTACGGACGAAAGCTTTTTGCAGGATTCAAAGGTACGTTCGGGAACGACGGTAAAGCCGTTTTCTATAACCGCGCTTTCTATTCCGGAAGCAGAAAATACGCCTATTCCGAGCGATTTGAGAGTCGCCGGAATGACGGCTTTTTTAAGCTTTATGCATTTGCCGAATGCAAAATCTCCGACAGCTTCGACAGAGGGAGTTATATCAAAGCTTTCGAGAAGATCGCAGGCAAAGAACGCATATGCGCCGACGGATGTTACGTCGTCGGAAAATTCGATTTTTGAAAGCACGGTGCAGCTTGTGAACGCAAACGCCGGAATGACGGTTATATGCGGAGCATAAACGCTTTCGAGCGAAATGCAGTTCTGAAAAACAAACGCGCCTATCGTTCTTACGTTTTCAAGTCTTATATTTTCAAGCGAGGAGCAGTATCTGAAAGCATACGCTCCTATTTCCGTCACAGCGGGCGGAATAGTTATATCTGAGAGCTTTGAGCAGTAGTTGAACGCATACTGCGATATTTTTTTCACGCCGGACGGAATCTCTATTTTTTTCAGGGCAATGCAGGAATCGAACATACCTGTCGGTATTTCCGTAAGAGCAAAGGGAAGCTTTACGCTTTCGAGCGCATAGCAGCCTCTGAAAAGGAACGCGCCGATATCCGTTGCGCTTTCGGGTATCGTGACGGATTTGAGAGCGGAACAGTCAAGGAAAACATACGAGCCGAGCGTTTCAAGCGATTCGGGAAGAACGATTTCTTCAAGCGATTTGCAGGCGTAAAACGCATTTCCGCCTATTTCCGTCACGCCTTCGCTTATGACAAGCTTTTTAAGCTCCGTTATTCCGGCGAACGCGCCTCCCTTTATCTTTTTCACATGAGAGGGAACGGTAAACGTTCCGTCGCTTATCGCGGACGAAGAAACGGGGAATATTTCGAGAACCTCGCCGCCGTCGCTGTAAAGCACGCCGTCATCGGAGGAAAACTTTGTGTTCCCGTTTTCAACCCAGAACGAGGTTATTCCCGAGCAGCCGTAGAATGCGCCGTAGCCTATATCGGTAAGCGAAGCGGGAATTTCAACGGCGAATTTGTTTCCGCTTGCGGTCGCGCAGCCGGCAAAGGCATAGCTTCCTATCGAGGTAAGCGAGCCTGCGTCGGAAAAGTCGAGCGAAACGGAGCTGCAGTTCTGAAATGCGCTTGCGCCTATCGTCTTTATGCTTTTCGATATTTTGAATTCTTTAAGAGAGGTGCAGCCGTAGAATGCGTCATCTCCGATTTCGGTTATGTTGCAGTCTCCGTGAAAGCTTATCTTTTCAAGCGCGGTGCAGCCCATGAATGCGCCGGCGCCTATATTTGTGACGGAGGAATATATCGTCACTTCCTTAAGCGTGGTGCTTGAGGCAAATACAGAATCGCCTATCGCGCCGACGGCGTACTTGCCGTCTATACGGCTGATTGTTATAACGGTTTCGTCCGTGCCGGAGTAGGCGACTATCGTTGCCTTGTTGTTTTCGTCC
>CAVKJG010000058.1:0-1039 GCA_963656825.1 Sphaerochaetaceae bacterium | reverse complement strand
GTGTATTTGTAAAGTCCGTTTTTGCTTGTCAGGATCGTTGCGTCGGCGGCTGATACGTACAGCGCGGCGGCGCAGATCATAAAGCACGCTGCAAGTATGATGGAAATTATGGTTTTTCGCTTCATTTTCGGTGCCTTTCTTTTTTATTGCCGTTTGATTTACAAAAAAAGAGGTTAAATCTTACAATAGTATATCATAATAAAAATATATTTGCAATAATAATCGGGCTTTGTTTTGTAAAGTATTTTTGAATTCAAAGCTTTTTAAGACTTTTAAGCCCGCAAAGAACGAGAAACGCGCCGAATAATTTGCGAAGAAGCGACGGGCTGATGCTTTTTGCTACCGTAAGTCCGATGTACGCCCCGACTGCTCCGAACGCTCCTATGAAAATAACGGCGAGAGGATCTATGCTTCTTTTCTTTATGTGTATCGGCACGGCGGATGCAGCTCCCGCAACGAAAAAAGAAAGATTTATTCCCTGCGCGGCAAGCTGCGCCGTTTCGCGCGCAAGCGTGAGATAAATAACGAGAAGTCCTCCGCCCCCGACGCCTGTGCCGGCGAGCGCGGAAGCGACGAAAGCCACGATGGCATCGAGTATTTTCATAGCTTTATCATCATGCTTATGCCTGCCCACACGACGAGCAGAGCAAAGATGAGCTTTGCTGTTTTTGAGCTGAGCTTATCGAGAAGTACAGCTCCGATAGCGCCGCCCGGCACGGCAAAAAGCATATAAACGGCGCTGTCGGATGCGGAAAAGCATCCGCCCGAAAGATAGAACATAAGCGATGCCAAGGACATTATAACCGAGGAGCAGAGCGTTGTTGCAAATATATCCTTTGTACTGTATAAGCCGTCTTTTGCATATATTTTTGAAAGGAACAGTACGGTAAGTATTCCGCCTCCCGTACCGAGAAGGCCGTTTACAATGCCGGAAAGTATGCCTGCAAGGGCAAAAAGCGCGTTTCTTTTTCCGGCGTCCGTGCGGAGCGTGATTTTTTCGTTCATTTTATTTTTATTTTCCTTATTTTCGGTTGTATTT
>CAVKJG010000057.1:0-8118 GCA_963656825.1 Sphaerochaetaceae bacterium | reverse complement strand
CCTTTACGACGGATGTGCCGTCGTTGTAGTTTACCTTTATCGTAAGACCTTCGGGAGCGAAGGTTCCGCTCTTGACGGTGACCATATCGTAGGTTGTCGTTGTGGGAGGAGTTTCGATTGCGATATCCTTTATACCGGTTACCTTCACGTTGTACGAAACGGAAGCGCTTCCGTATTTTATTGTAACAGTGGATGCGGCAGCTTCTTCGTTGAAGTTGTAAAGAACGTTGTAGCTGTCAAGAATTTCGGTTGTGCCGTCGTTGAAGGTAGCCTTTACTTCAAGACCTGTGCGGTCGAGAGTTTCGCCTACATAGTAGGAGGTCTTTTCGGCAGCCTTTGTGATTTCGATCTTGGAAACCTTTTCTTCCTTTTCTTCAAGAGCGCTCTTGTAGTTTGTTACATAATCCTTTGTACCGAAAACAATATAGTCGATATCCATTTCGGCGCCTTCGTATGCGCCTGTTCCGTCGGTTACTTTGTAGCCGAAGGGGAAGAAGAGTATATCCTGAATTTTGCCGCCCCAACGCGGAGAAGCGACGCCTGTTTCCTTGTTTACTTCAAGCGTTCCGCCGAAGTTTGTTGCGGAGTTGATTTCGGACATGCTGAATATATACGTTTTCCATTCCGACGATACGGGTTCGATATCGAGGTTGGATATTGTATTCTCTATGAATTTACGGCCGCCGCCGCCGATTGACGTCGCTGTGAAGCCGAAAGAAATCTGGTCGGCAGAGCTGTAGTTCCTTATGCGGATCTTGACATATTCCATACCGCCCTTGATTTCGGGGTTGGCTGTTATATCAAATCCGGCGTCGTCAAGACAGAAGGGTATGCCGGGGTTGTTTGCCGTGCTTATGCTCTTTACGTTGAGAACCTCGCCGTTGTCGGTAAGATTCCACGAAATTTTGTTTGTCATATAGCTTGCAAGTGCTTTTACGTCCGCTATATAAGCGCCGCAAACCTTGCCGCTGTCGTCTGTGGGGGACATCATGACGTCCTTTGTCGTCCATGTGCCGTCTGCGTTCTGTTCTGCCCACCAATCGTTGTTTTCTTTTGAGAAATCAAGAAAATCAATGCACGCGATCTTTGAACCGTTTACGCCGTCAGCATAGATTATGCTGCCTGCAAAGGCGCTGACGCCTGCAACGGAAAGAATCATAAGAGCGCAGAGAAAAATTGATACTATTTTTTTCATGCCGGATAAATTCCTTTCAAATTTTATTTGTTTGGATTTTGCGGATGCCCGTTAAAAAACAAGCAATCTTCCACACGCTATATTATATCACCTGTCCGCATAAAAAGTCAAGTAAATATATTGTTAACGAAGAATAAATATAGCAAAATAAATAAAAAAGAGCCTTTGCCCTGCCGGCAAAAGCTCATTTGCTTTCCGTATCGGTCAATTGTCGAGCATTGCGATTCTTTTATCGTGCCTTCCGCCGAGATAATCCGTCGAAAGAAACGTATCGACAAGCTTTATTGCGGTGTCCTCGTCCGTTACTCTTGCCCCGAGACAGAGAACGTTTGCGTTGTTGTGCTGACGTGTAAGCTCCACGCAGTTTTCCGCGTAGCAAAGCGCCGCGCGGATTCCCTTGTGACGGTTTGCGGCGATGCTCATTCCTATGCCCGTTCCGCAGATAAGAATTCCGCAGTCGCATTCTCCGGAAAGAATGCTTTCGCAAAGCCTGTTTGCGTATACGGGGTAATCTACGGAATCCGCCGTATCCGTTCCGAAATTCACGCACTCGTAACCCTTTTCGGTAAGATGAGCGATGATTTTGCCTTTGAGAAGATAGCCGGCGTGGTCGGCGGCGAGAGCGATTTTTTTCATGTTGATTCTTTCTCCTTTTTTGCGTTATATTCTCTTTCCGCCTGCGAGGGACGGAGGTATGACGGTGAAAGCGCAAAATCCGTGAAAACGGATTTGTCTTCGGCTTTTGCGTAAGCTTTGAATGCGACCTTCGCAACGGACGCGCCGTTTTGAAGTATACGCTCTTGCGGCGTGTCGTTTGCCTGCGGGAAGGCGGCTTTTGCTATGTCGTAGCCGTCGCCGAAAAAGTATACCGGAAGCGAAAGCTCCGAAAGCTCTGACGCAAGCTCCTCTGCCGATATCAGCCTGTCTTCGCAGAGGCGCTCTTTTCTGTCGCCGTCGCAGAGGAAAATCGCGTTATAAAGCTGATTTCTGCGTGCGTCCATGACGGGACAGGCGATAAATCTGCCGCCGATGCCGTCGGCGTTTTCCGACAGCGCTTCAAGCGACGAAACTCCCACGCAGGGAATGTTTCTTCCGAACGCAAGTCCTTTTATAAGCGAAACGCCTATTCTTACGCCGGTAAACGAACCCGGACCTGCCGATACCGCGAGCATATCTATGTCGGAGATCGACAGCTTTGCTTTTTTAAGCAGTCTGTCAATTTCGGGAAGCATGGTTTCGCTGTGGGTAAATCCGCCCGTGACGGCAAAGCCGCAGATTTCTTTTGCGTCGTCGCACACAGCGCCGGCGGCTGTTTTTGCCGTTGTATCTATTGCAAGAATTTTCATTTTCTCACCTGCTTATAACTATTTCGCGATCCGTTTCGCCGCTTTTTGTCACGGATACCGTATAACAACCCTCGGGAAGAAAATCTTCGATTTTTTCGCTCCATTCGACAGCGCATATTCCGCCTGCGTCAAGATAATCGAAAAATCCCGTGCTGTAAAGCGATTCTTCGCCGTCTATGCGGTACATATCAAAGTGGTAAAGTGGTATTTTCCCACGATACGAATTGACCACGGTATACGTCGGACTCTGCACTCTTGCGTCGGGACAGAGAAGCTTTGCCATTCCTCGTACGAATGCCGTCTTTCCTGCGCCGAGATCGCCTTTCATTGCGATGCAGTCGCCGCCGGCAAGCCCTTTTGCAAATTCAAAGCCGACCTTTTCCGTTTCTTCGACGGAGGAGGTTTTTATCTTCAATAAAATTTCCATTTCAGCCTTTCCTGTGCGACAGCGTTCTTACGCCTTCCGCAAACGCTTCCGCCGCCGCGTCTATATCGTCCTCTGAAGTTCCGACGCCGAAGCTGAGACGAAGAGTGGAATCCGTATCCTCGTCCGAAAGTCCGAAGCTTTTGAGAACGTGACTTTTTGATTTCGTGTTCGATGAGCACGCCGATCCGCTCGAAACGAATACTTCGCGCGACGAAAGAAAATGCAGCATTGTTTCGCTTCTCACGCCGTGCGCCGTCACACTGAGAATGTGATGGGCAACGCGCTCGGTTTTCGGAATATTCAGGCTTATGCCGATGCTCTCAAGCCCGGAAAAGCGCGACAGGGCATAGCTGTAAAGCCCGTCGAAGTGCCTTGCGATATCGGCTTGATTTTTGCCGAAATATCCGACCGCCGCGTAAAAACCGGCTATTCCGAGTACGTTTTCCGTACCGGAACGGAGTCCGTGCTCCTGACCGCCGCCGAATATCACGGGAATGACGGCTTTTCGCTTTATTATGTCCTCGCTTGCAAAAAGTGCTCCCGCGCCCTTCGGACCGCCGATCTTATGCGCGCTTACGGTAACCATATCGGCTGAGGAAAAGAGAGCCTTGGGAAGTCGCATATAGCCCTGAACAGCGTCGCAGTGAACGACAGCCTCCGGATTTGCGCGGCGAGCCATAGCGGCGATTTTTGCAATGTCGTTTACCGCGCCGGTTTCGTTGTTTACAAGCATTGCCGAAACGAGAATCGTATCGGGAGAAAGCTCACGTTCGTATTTTTCCATATCCCATACGCCCTCGGGCGAGGGAATGAAAACGACATCAAAGCCGAGAGCTTTAAGTCTTTCCGCCGCCTGAATAACGGAGGAATGCTCCGTTTCTCCGACGATTATTTTTTTGCCTGCGTTGCGCGGCTTTGCAGTCGCTGTGCCGATCAAGGCAAGATTGTTTGCCTCCGTTCCGCCGAAGGTGAAAACAAGCTGCTCGGGCTTTCCGCGCTTTCCCGCCGGAAGAAACGTTGAAAGTATGCTTTTCCGCGCCGCATCGACAAGCTCCTGCGCTTTTACGCCTATCGCGTGAAGGCTTGACGGATTTCCGAAATTTTCGTCCATTACGGAAAGCATTGCCGCGCGGGCGTCCTCGCACAGCGGCGTCGTCGCGCTGTTGTCAAGATAGTGAATCATTTTGTATCTCCGTTAAAATGGGCAGAGATTATCTGCCCGTTTTTATGCAAAAATAAATTTTTCGGTTATTTTTTCAACGTCGTCCGTATGGCTTGCGAAATTTTCAGATGTCGCGGTATAGGTGAAAACGTATATTTTGTTTCCTCTCGGCGCGAGTATCTGCATGATTTTGTAGTCCGTGCCGTCGGCAGAAACCGTGTAGATGTATTTGCAGGCGTAGGTGTTTTCGCCGAGCGACTGTCCGCTTGTGTACTGCTCTTCGAGCTTTACTCCGGAAAGCGTCTGCGAAAGGGAGGCAAAGTAGTAATCCTCAAAGAATTTCGATACTCCCGCGTAGGTCACGTCGTTGTATTTTATCGTATATCCGGCGTCGCTCTCGCTTGCGACTATGCCCTGAGTGGTAATCACCTGAACGGAAATGTTGCTTTTGTCAAGCGTCTGTGCGCTGACAAAGCCCGTGGTCACGTCCGGCGTCCAGTTTTCCGGAACGAACAGACGGAAGTCCGTATATTCGGAGACGACCTCGGTCATGCCGCTCGGCACGCCGTTTTTATCCTTGCAGGAGGTAAGCGCGAGTATACATATAACGGCGGAAAAAAGCACCGCCGCGATTTTTGTTTTTTTCATTTTCAAGCTCCGTAAATAAATTTATATTTATTATAACAAGCCGCAGGGCTTTTGTCAATCTCGGATGAAAGTGTTTACGATTTTTTCAAAAAGCCGGCGCAAAAACAAAAACCCCGCCGTGTCGGTGGGGTTTTGCCGTATCGTTTTCGGAATGTAACTTATTTGCCTTCTCTCATTGCCGCATAGCATTCGCTGCAATAAACAGGTCTGTCGCTTGTGGGCTCGAAAGGAATTTTGGCTTCTTTTCCGCAGTTCGCGCAGATTGCAGTGTGCATTTCTCTCTGGGGCTTGCCTGCATTCTTCTTTGCGTTACGGCAGCTCTTACATCTCTGGGGCTCGTTCTGGAAGCCCTTTTCTGCATAGAATTCCTGCTCGCCGGCTGTGAATACGAATTCGGCTCCGCAATCTTTGCAAACCAATGTTTTGTCCTGATACATTTGTTCTACCTCGCTTTGTTTTGTATGAAAAATATTTTGCCCTAAGACGGATTCAGACCGACACCTTTGGAATTCCGGTTAAATAAATTACAACGCTCTGCCATTAAGCTATTCGGGCACACGAAAAACGAAAACAAAACAAGAAGGTTTTATTTTGGGGATATATGATTGATATGTTTTCCCGCTTGTGCGGTATTGAAAAAATGTTATAAAAGCTTTCTTAATTTCGCTTTGATTCGCTGCATCGCGTTGTCAATTGATTTTTTCGGTTTTCCGAGTGCCGCCGCTATATCGTCATACGAGGCGGAGGCAAGGTAAAGATCAAACACGGAACGTTCAAGCTCCGTAAGGGAAAGGGAGATGCGTCTTTCCAGATCGGAAAGGGATTCTTTGCTGATTATAAGCTTTTCGGGGGTTATGTCGCTCTTGCCTTCAAGGGCGGTCTGCGGAGCGTCGAGCGACTCTGCTTTCACGCTTTTTCCGCCAACGGTGCGAAGGTAAGATATTATCCTGTTTTTTATACAGATTTTTGCGTAAAGTCCGAACGAAACGTTGCGTTCGGGATTGAACGCAAGCGCCGCGTCATAAAGGGCGATGGCGGCTTCCTGCCGCAAATCTTCAAGCTCGGCGCCGGTAAGCGCACTGCCGCTGTATTTTTCCGCCACGGAATTTATAAGCGGTATGTACAGCGCATAGACCGATTCAAACGACAACGGAACGCCGTTTTTTATATCGTTTATAAGCTGCTGCATTTCGGAACTTTGTTGCATATGAGTTTCACAATACTTCTACAAATAATATTCACACTATCATTGTATCAGCAAAGGAAGAGATTGTCAAGCATATTTTCATTAAAAAATAAAAAATTGACAAAAATAATATAATAAAAATTTTTATATTTAATCATTTTCGACAAAAGTTTTCGTTCTTTTACATAAAAATGCCCAAAACGCGAAAAAGAGTCCTTGCAAGAAAGGCTTCGCAGAAGGCAAAAATCAGGCATCTTACGATATATAAAGCCGAGCCTGCCCTTCCAAGCTCGTGCTTTGCGGTGGCAACGGTTGCCGCGCACGGCGAATATAACAGCACAAAAACGCACATAGCGGCGGCTTCCGGCACGCCCATAATGGAAAAAATCCCCTCGGGACACATTACCGAAAGCGAAGAAACTATCGTTTCCTTTGCGAAAAATCCCGAAAGCAGAGCGGAGGCTATGCGCCAGTCCCCGATGCCTATCGGCGAAAGCACCGGCGCGATAAAGCCTCCGGCTTTTGCCATAAGACTTTCGGACGGCTCGGCGGTAAATCCGAAATGCAGATCAAACGAACAGAGCAGATACATCACGGCGCTGCAAAGAAGTACGACCGTGCCTGCGCGCGATATAAACGCAAGCAGCTTTGTTTTCATCGCGACTGTCAGGTTTTTAAGATGAGGCAGGCGGTATTTCGGAAGCTCGATCGTAAGCGGCGGAGCTGTGCGCCCGGGCTTTGATTTTGTGTAAATAAGCGCGCTTATATAAGCGGTAATCACGCCGAGAAGATAAATAAGAAACGCCGCGAGGGCAGGGTGCTTCGGGAAAAAAACTCCTATTATCAGCGTAAAAACCGGCAATCGCGCACTGCACGGTATGAACGGCAAGGAATATATCACGGCTTTGCGCTCGGAGCGGTCAAGCGTTTCGGTTGACATAACGGCGGAGGCGGTGCATCCGAAGCCGAGCAGAAACGGAATGAACGCTTTTCCGGAAAGTCCGGCAGAGCGCCAGAGTCCGTCCGAAACGTAGGCAGCCCGTGCCATATAGCCCGTATCTTCAAGCATTTCAAGAACGAAAAACAATGCCGCCGTCTGCGGCAGAAACGAAAGCACCGAGCCTATTCCGCGGAGAAGTCCGTCCGCAATAAGTCCGACGAGCAGGGTGGGGATATTTGTATTTCCGAGATTCTCAGATACAATTTCGGAAAGCCTGTCGAAAAGCGCGACGGAAAGCTCGGAAAGCTGTTTTACCGGACCTGAAAACGTCGCGGTAAACATAAGAAAAACTATAATAAAAAACAGCGGAAGTCCTATGTATTTTTTGCAGATGATTTTGTCAACACGGTCGGAAAAGCTTTCTTTTTGCGTTTCTCCGCGCGTTACTTTTTTTGCAAGCGCTTCACAGAACGCACTGCGCTCGCGGCCGTTTTGAAAACCGTAGCTTATATTTGCGGACTTTATATTCATTGCCGCCGAAAGAAGCTTATCTATCCCGTCATTTTTCGCAGCCGATATTGCAATTACCGGTATTCCGAGAGCTTTTGACAGATTCTGAACATCTATTGTTATTCCGTCGCGAGCGGCTTCGTCTGCCATATTCAGCGCAAGAATCGTTTTCGGCTGCAGCTCGGCAAGCTCGGTTGCAAGAAACAGGCTCCGCGCAAGATTTGTTGCGTCCGCCACGTCTATGACGATATCCGCGCTTCCGCTTTTTATAAATTTTTCGGCGGCTTGTTCTTCATTCCCATACGGCATAAGCGAATATGTCCCGGGAAGATCGGTTATTCTTGCTTTGTGTTTTCCGTACCGCAGCTTTGCGCTTTTTGCGGCGAAAGTAACTCCGGCGCGATTGCCTGTGGCTTCTCCGCTTTTTGTAAGAAGATTGAACAGCGTTGTTTTTCCGCTGTTGGGATTGCCGGCAAGCGCAATTACGGGCGTTTTCTCCATTTTGCAGGACAGTCCTTTCCGTTTTTAGTATAAATCTATACTTGCGGTCGCCCGTTTATGCATAAAAATTTTCCGAGCGGGCAGGGCTTTCTTTGCAATATGCAAAGTATTCACCGAGAAAAAACAAAAACAGCACCGCAAAGGCTCTCTGCTGGTAAGACAGTAAAATTCAAATTTCTTGGAACAGGCATGATCTCGGTCAT
>CAVKJG010000056.1:0-8508 GCA_963656825.1 Sphaerochaetaceae bacterium | reverse complement strand
TATTTGTTCTTTTAATCGTTTATTAATCGGTTGCAAGCCATTATTTTTTCTGCTTACATTGGTTTTGCCGAATGCCCCGTCCGTGTTTTCTCACACAATTATTATACCATATTTTCGGCATTCTTTCAAGGCAAAATACCTATGACAACAAGCCATCCCACATCTCTTTATTTCTATCGGAAAGCAATTCTCCAAGCTGTTCCCTTTGCTTCGTATCAAAGCCGTAAAGATTCGCTGCTTCTTCTGCGGTTAGAGAAACCGTGTCAATATACAAATAAGTTTTCACGACTTCATGCTCGACCGACACAAAGCTTCCATCCTCCTGTGTTTCAAGGTGCGTTTCTTTCACCGCGATCTGCTCTGTATGGACATCCATACGATTCAAGCGGCGATAGATTTCTTTCAGAACCTCCGCTTTCGCTTCGTCAAAGGTCACGACATCTTCTGTCCGATTCGTCTTGACGGCATATACAGCGATAGCAAGACTCCATTCGCATGGCTCACCCGTTACAAAGCACATATCATAGTCGTATCGGCTCTTTATCTCCGCAATCTGTGCCTCGTATTCCGCATTTGCTTCGCGTACCGTCTGAACAATCGTGATACCGTTTTCGTTATCCGGGTTTGGAGCAAAAATTCCGAACACCGATCCTACCACAAGTCCGATCATACAAATCAGGAGAATGACCACAACGGCAATCCAACCGCCTGCGGCAATTGCCGCTACAATCCCCTTGATTGCCGCAGCCGTAGCTTTTACGGCGGCAACAATGGCTTTTGCCGCAACCTTTACAAACTTCACGGTTGCCTTCGCCGCTGCTTTTGCCGCCTGTGCCGCCCTCTGCGCAGCTTTTACGGTCACTTTTGCGGTTTTCGTCGCCGCCTTAGCTGTTCGCTGTGCGGTCTTTACACCCTTCTGCGCCGTTTTTGCCGTTGTTTTCGCAGATGGTAAAGCAGGGCGCTTGGTAGCGGGAAGCTGTTTCGGCTGCCGTACTTTCACTTTGAACTTCTTCTGACGGTTGCGCCATTTCAGAATGTTCTTTCGCGTTTCTTTTAGTCCCCGATTCCCAATCTTACCTGCACCATAGGCAACATTTCTTGCCGTGCGCCTTTCGGTGTTCTCAACCGCATTGCCGGCATATTCGTTTGCACTCCCGTAGCGCGTGTTCTGTAATTCTTCGCCGTACTCTTTTACCTCCCCTGCCCCATTTTTAACCTTTTGACCGAGCGTTTTCGCCCGATCAAAGGTTTTTATGGTTCTGAGGGATTCGCGTGTCTTTATGCTCGGCATCACGATTCACCGAATTTGGTTGTCATCAAGGCATAGAGCTTTGTATCCCTCGGCACCTTGTTCACGAAAGGCACCAACGCGCCACCGATCTTGACAAGTCCGTGTCCGCAGTCTACGTTGGTGATATAACTCATCTGAAGTTCCGAAATGCCCATGAGTTCGGCAAGCTCGTCTCTGTCTGTTGCTGCCTGATTAAGCATTACAACAAGCTCAGAGTTTGCGAGCATGGTTCTTGCGGTGTGCGACTGAAGCAAGTCCTCGACGTTTTGCGTGATACCCGTGATATACGCTCCGTACTTACGAACACGTTTCCACAACGTGAACAGGAAGTTCGCCGAATAGTCATGCTTGAAAAGGATATAAATTTCATCAATGAAGATATACGTTCTTCTTCCCTTTTCCCTGTTCGCCGTAATTCGGTTGAGGATGTTATCCAGGACAACAAGCATACCGATAGGCATAAGCTGTTTGCCGAGATCGTGAATGTCATAGCAAACAAGTCTGTTTCCGGCATCCACGTTGGTTTCGTTTGCAAAGGTATCAAGAGAACCGCTTGTGAAAAGCTCAAGTGCCAGCGATATATCCTTTGCTTCGGGTTCAGGCTGCTTCTTTAGCGACTCGTTGAAATCCTTGAGTGTCGGAGCCTTGCCCGAAAAGCCTCCAAGCATATATTCATTCAGCACACTTGCCGTGCAACGGTCGATCAGGGACTTTTGCTTCGGACCGAGCGACGACACCGCCTGCTCACAAAGGGACAGCATAAACTCGGATTTCAGCGTGACAGGGTTCTGTCCGTCGCCGTAGTTCATATTGATGTCCATTGCATTGATATGGTGCTTACTCGTTGCGGAGATCTCAATACATTCGCCGCCGAAAGCATCGCATATCTTACCGTACTCCTTCTCGGGGTCGATGATGATAATATCTGCGTTCTTATTCGACAGAAACAGATTGATGATCTCCTGCTTTGCAAGAAGCGACTTACCCGAACCGGAAACACCTGTGATAAAGCTATTACCGTTGAGCAGTTCCCCACGATTGACCATGATCATATTCTTGCTGATGGCGTTATTGGCAAAGTAAATACCGTTTCTGTGTGTCACTTCCTGTACTCTGAACGGCATAAATACCGCAAGAGATTCTGTCGTCAAGGTTCTGCGCATGGTGAGCTTCGGCACACCATACGGAAGAACGGTATTGAGTCCCTCAAGCTGCTGCCAACGCAGGATGTTCAGAGAGCAAAGGTGCTTTCGTGCACACTGACGAATAGATTCGGTGTCGGCATCAAGCTGCTCCTTCGTATCCGCTGTATGCACGATAGTAATAAGCGCCGGTATCATTCGCTGATCTCGTGCCACAAGGTCATTGAGAAATTCCCTGCTTTCTTCTCTCTGACGTTCCATATCATAAGGGATCGTCGCCGAGAAGTTGTTGTTCTGATTCTGCTTTCTCTGCCAGTTGGAGATATTGGTCTCGACGGACAGAAGCTTGCTTTCACTCTGTTTGATCGCCTCATCGGTCGTAATGGGACTTGCATCGATGGACAGCATCAGTCCACGGTCGATGTCGGTCAGCTCTGCCATGAAGCTGTCTTTGATGAAGTTGGCATAGTCACGCAGATACAGAACTCTGCCGTACCGTCCATCCATCTTGAAGAAGTCACTTCTGAACTCAAAGGAATCGGGGGCAACGGCGTCCTTGAAGCTGTACCCGCGCTTCTCATAACGGCTTGTGTCATAGTGATAATCTTCCTCACTTCCGTAGTGGAAGAAATCGAAGATAATACGCAGTTTTTCCTCCGCTTCAACTTCATCAAGTCGTGAGCCGAGTGCAGAAAACAGTGCGGAATACTCGGCATAGATACGGTTGAAATAGGTTCTCGCTTCCTCTATGGTTTTCTTCTCAACCGTTACCGTAAGATATTTGTCCTGCGTAATGCCGCTTGACATATTGGCGTTATCCGTAAGGATACGGTTATACTCCGTTCTGTATCTGTCAAGAGAGTCGCCGCAAAGCTCAAGCATACTTTCCTTTTCAAACTTGCTTTGATTCATCCGGCGGTTATTGATCGTAATTTTCGTCATTGCACCGGTATCAAAGGAATTGAGAATTGCGGAATATGCAAAGAACATATTCTCCTTATCCCCCTTTGAAGCGGTGGCATAGTTGATGTCGGAGAACTTAAAGGTCTTTGACCACAAGTTTCGTCCGACAAGGCAGATACCGTCCTCGTATACGTCCGAGATCGGTATCGCCTGTTCCACGGTTGCGGGTACTGCGTCTTCCACTACCGTGAGATTTTTCTTTTTGAATAGACTCATTTTCCTTTGTCCTCCGATTTAATTAGTTTGTTTGTTCCGCCAAACAGTATCTTTTTCGGCATCAGTATTTCAGACCTGATCCATGCTTTTGCGATCTTCTCTGCCGTCATGCCGTTGTACTTAATAAAGCCCAGCGCCGCAAAGGGTGCGGCTCCGAGCATACATACCCACGACAGCGTTTCGGTTCCCATAAAGGAACGGCAGCCGAAGTAAATTCCGACTGCCGCGCCGCAAGCAAGGACTGCAAATATGAACTGTCTGACCGATAAACCGAAAAACATAGTTTCATTGTACTCTTTGATTTCTTTGTTTATCTTTACTTCCATAGTTCCTTACACTCCTATCATTTTCTGCACTACCTGATCCGACAGTTTTATCGTTCCGACGAGTACCAACATATTAAAGAGCAGTTCCCCAACGTAAGTCCATACCTGCGTGATCGCAGAAGCGGTCGCGTCCACGGACGGAACAGAGGTTGCAAACTTTGAATAGATGATACACGCAAGCACGATGATCGCACCTTCAAGACACACTCCCGCATAAGACTTGATAAAGCTCTTGCCGATGTTGCTTGTTTCCTCTCCCGCAAAGGTTGAAAGCGGGATCGGAGAGATTGCAACGAACATATACAGCTTAAAAAATCTGCCGTATACAGTGAGGATCATAATAAACGAGAGCACCCACACAAGCAAGCTGCCTATCAGCGTTACTGCCCATAGTGGGATCGACTCCCAAAATCCGCAGTTCTCTATCGTCTGTACCATACTGCTTGGGATATACAATCCACCGCCGCCGATGCCGGACGAACCCATGATCCTTGAGATAATGCCTTGTACGATTGTAAACATTGCCATCATCAGATCAAGTCCCCATGTGATCGCCGCCTTTGCCAGTACGAAACGGATGAAAAGCTTGAGTGCCTGTTCGGGACGCTTGATCTCCTGAAATGAGTTATAGTGCTTCATGATACCCATGAGGAAGAACAGCACCAAAAGCGCATAACCTACTGCTTTAAGCGTATCATTGATGTTGACCATAACATTCCATATCGCGCCACCCTTGAACTCTGTCGGAGATTCGGATAACAGACGCCATATTTCCGCGAACTTATCGTTCCATGTGTCTATGGCGTTCTGTATGTTTTCAACGATCCAGTTGTTTGACATATATCATCACCTCCTAAAGAATCGGGCGGACTTTTACATCCGCCCTGCTTACACTTCTCATCAACCGCCTGTGATAAGATTCAGGATTTCTTTAGCGAAGGTAATGACAATGCCGCCCGCAAGCGTCAGAAAACCGTTGGCTCGCTGAGACGGATCGTGGCTCTTTAGCGACAGACCGATCTGCACGACCGCAAAGCCGAGCATGATCATACCGACAGCTCTTACAAGTCCGAACATAAAGTCGGACAGATTGTTTACCACCGTAATGGGATCATCATCAGCCGCAAAGCAGGTGACTGCCATTGCCGTTACCAAGAATACGGCGATGACGACGCACGACCAGATTCTCAGTGCCTTCTTTGCCTTCTCAGGCATTCTTGTTTTGTTGTTCTTTTTCATTTTCTTTCCCTTTCTCTTTGATTAAATATTGTTCAAATTCATCTTCCGCAAATACCTGACATTCCTTATCAGGCTTACTTGCCATATCCGTCTCAACATCTTTTGTGATGTCGATACATTCATCAAGCGGCGTGTCATGAAGTACCACTCTTTCCTCCGGCATAAATCCGTGAACGTAGGCTTTGGCTTTCCCGTCGTGGCTCAGTTCAATATTCGGATGCTTCAGAATATCGTACTTGTAGTCAAGGACAGGTCTTTCCCCTCGGATAAAGGTAATGCAATACTTGTTGTCAAGCAATCGCACTTCATCGGGTGTCATAAGTTCTCGTCCCGAGATCTGGTAGTTCGTGGAGAAATTACCCCTCATACCGTCGCTTCTGCCGTAGGTGTTGGTGTCGATAGTCGCCTTACCGAGCTGTTCGCTGACGTACTTGTGGGTGCTCTGTTCGTTACCGCCGAGATATACAAACTCGTCGCAGTTACCGACGATAGATTCCCATTGCTTTTCAAACAGAGCCTTGAGCTGTGCGAGGTTCTGTAGGATAATGCTTACGCTTACTCCACGCGAACGCATGACCGAGAGTATCTTGTCGAAATCATCGGGCAGGCTGACGTTCGCAAACTCATCCATCAGAAAATGCACCGGCACAGGCAGACAACCGCCGTATTCATGATCGGCGACGTAAAAGAGCTGTTGGAACAGTTGCGTGTAAAGGATAGATACAAGGAAGTTAAAGCTTGTGTCGTTGTCCGGTATCAGCGCAAACAGTGCCGTTTTCTTTTTGCCTATCGTGTCCATCTGCAATTCGTCCGTGACCGTGATGGAAGCAAGGCTTTCAAGGTTGAACTTCTCAAGTCGTGCCGCCAACGTGATTTGAATGGATTTCAGTGTCTTACCCGAACCCGAACGGTACTCGTTGTAATACTTGACCGCTATATGATACGGGTCTCGCTTTTCAAGGTCGCCGAACAGCGTATCGAGAACGCTGTCATGCTTGTCATTTTCTTCGTCCACATCACCCTCGCGGAGCATTTCAATGACCACCCCGAAATTCTGCTCATATTCTGGAGCTTCGTAGTGAAGGTAATAAATAAGCGCCGAGAGAAGCATACTTGCCGCATTGTCCCAAAACGGGTCTTGCGTTGAGCTGCCCTTCGGCGTTGTGGACTTGAAAAGGTTGGTAACGAGCCTCTGCACATCGTTCTCGGAGTTTATATACCGGAACGGATTGTAGCAGTCGGATTTCTCCATGTTAATAAGATCAAGGATACGAACGTCGTAACCTTTCTCCCGAAGCAAATAGCCTGTGTCTCTGAGTATCTTTTGCGATAGGTAATCCTTTGAAGTAATCTCCGGATTTTCCCCCGCTTAGCACCGTGCGTGATAGTTTCCCATCACACGGCGCCCCATCAATATTTACCTATTTTATATTTTATAATTTCCAGCCAACAACCTAAGTTTATTAAGCCGTGTCCAGTTAACATCGACATTGTTCAGCATTTCTTTATATTTTTCTATGGCTTCTGGAGTGGTTGCGTGAATCAGCTTGTGAGCGATATAGGTGACTAAAACGAGATTTTCGTAGTTGTCCTTACCGCCAAGTTCAATAGGGGTGATATGATGAACTTCCATGTCCTTCGTTTCCAGTGGCTCATGCGTTATAGCACATTTGCCCCTTTGAGCTACATACATTGAAATTCTGTTGTCATTAAGCTCTACGCTTCTTCCCTTAATCGGATTCCTCATCAAATACTGTAATATTTGAGGGCTGACTGATTTTTGCATTTCGTGTATTTTTCTTCGCCCCTCTTGTGTGTAATTACAAATTGACTGTGTAAAACACATTGGCGGCGAGGTCTTTACACCATTAACGGGGTATAGTGCCATTTTCTCAACATAGAACACCTTTCCCGTGAACTCACCGTAGAAGTTTTGAAATGCTTTGCTCTTTGAGCCTGTCTTTGTTCTGTGTGTTTTCGTTCTGCATAAGAGTGTCTTTCTGACATCGAAGGCTATGCGGTCAAAATCGACGTAAACATTGGTTGCGATTTTGAAGTAATTGTGCAATCCGAGAATTGTTGCGTTGAATCTCATAACGCTCCATTGATTGGGTTCTTTTCTGATTTGTGCAATGGCTTCTCTGATTTTTGATTTACATTTGTCCTTTGCCTTGTCCGCCATGTGTGATTTCAGTATCCATTTTCCACTTTTCTTACGTAGTTTGAGCTTAAAGCCCAGAAAGTCGGAGTAGTTCTTCTTCAGATTAACTACTTTTGATTTTTCAGGGCTAATGTCAAGCATCAATCGCTCCTTTAACCATCGTTTCACGGCAATGAAGACCTTGTCTGCTTCGCTTCGGGTTTTACAGAAAATCTTGAAGTCATCTGCATATCGGACAATATAAATCTTCTTCAAAGTTCCGTTTCCCTTGTAGTTTGGGCGACTAAGATATCTCTTCCGAACAGGAGAGGTATCCCATTGGCTTGCAATCCACCAATCAAGTTCATTTAAGACCACATTTGCATATAGCGGACTTACAAGCCCACCCTGTGGAATGCCTCTGTCGGGTATTCCTATGCCTTTAATCGGTGCTTTTAATGATTTGGATATGATAGACAATAGCTCTTTATCCTGTATCCCTAATGTCCACAATTGTTTGAGCAGTTTCCCGTGATTTACATTGTCAAAGAAGCCTTTGATGTCAACATCCACTACAAAATGGTAATCGTTTAAATTGACCAGAAACATCGCTCTTGCTATGGCATGGTGAGTGCTTCGGTTTGGTCTGAAGCCATAACTATGGGAGTAAAACTTTGCCTCACAGATAGGTTCAAGAACCTGCTTTATGCACTGTTGGATAAGCCTGTCCTCAATGGTCGGAATTCCAAGTGGTCTTGTTCTTCCGTCGGGTTTGGGAATCTCAACTCTCCTTACTGCATGAGGGGTAAAATTTTCAAGTCTGTGTATTACATAATCGACCAGCTTTTGCGGTTCTTTCTCTCCGAGGTTTACAATCGTTGAACTGTTAACACCTCTTGTGTGACTGCCGCTGTTCTTTTTGATGTTTCTGTAAGCAAGCATGATGTTTTGTTCACTTATTATCAAAGGCATCAAATCCTTGAAAACTGTATTGCTTTTGCTCTTTTCATACAGTGTATCGAATTGATTCTGAATACTGTAATATTCATTATTTCGTAGCTTTTGCTTTTTCTTGGGTTTGTTGGTTGTCATAAGTCGGCATCCTCCGTTATGGGTATTTGCCTCTCTTAGTCTTACTCGAACCTTATACAAAACGTTTGTTTTGAATTATAAAACTATTTTTACTGTAAA
>CAVKJG010000055.1:0-9018 GCA_963656825.1 Sphaerochaetaceae bacterium | reverse complement strand
AGTCAAGATAAAAAAGTGTTGACAAATCGCACTGTATGGTGTATAATACAAATGAGAAGAGAAGCTGTCCGGCAACGGTTGGCTTCCCAAATCAATGGCTAAGAAATAACCACAAAGTTTGGTCGCTGGCGGTTATTTCTTTTTTCTTTGGTTGCTTATGTATGAAGCGATATCTATTATCAAGGAAAATAATCCTATGAAAAGTGAGATAAGGTCTGTCATAATATCACCTCCCTCAAACTGATCTGAGGGAGAAAAAAGTCCCTCCCTCGAAGAGAGGGAAGTCAACCGCCGCCGTGCTTGACAGCTTCCGGTGAAATTATAGCATAAATTGTCGGAAAAGTCAAGATATAAAAACCGCACCCGTTCGGGTGCGGTTTTTACTGTTTGTTTTTAATGTATTCATCTATCGCCTTTGCGGCGGTTTTTCCTGCTCCCATCGCCAGAATTACGGTTGCGGCACCTGTCACGGCGTCGCCTCCGGCAAACACTCCGTCGCGGCTTGTCATGCCGTTTTCGTCGGCTTTTATACAGCCGCGACTGTCGGTTTCAAGGTCGGGAGTCGAGTGTTTTATCAGGGGGTTTGGCGACGTTCCGACGGCGATAATAACACAATCGGCAGGTAGTGAATAGTCGCTGTTTTCAATCGGGACGGGGCGCGCTCTGCCGCTTTGGTCAGGCTCGCCGAGCCGCATTTTTCTCAGGGTCACAGCGCGGACGTTTCCGTCATTGTCGCCGTCTATTGCAACGGGGGTGCTAAGCATTAAAAATTCAATGCCTTCATCCTTTGCGTGGGCAACCTCTTCCTTTCGCGCCGGAAGCTCGTTTTCGGTTCTGCGATAAACTATTGTGACCTGCGCACCGAGCCGTTTTGCACAGCGCGCGGCGTCCATTGCAACGTTTCCTCCGCCGGAAACAAACACTTTTTTGCCTGTAAAAACAGGCGTTGCGGAATCGGGTCTGTACGCGCCCATAAGGTTTATTCGTGTTAAAAATTCGTTTGCCGAATACACGCCTTTCAGGTTTTCGCCCGGAATGTTCATAAAACGCGGCAGTCCCGCGCCCGAGCCTATAAATACGGCTTCGTAGGAAAAATCGTCAAAAAGCTCGTCGAGCGTCAGCGTTTTGCCTATTACGGTGTTTGTTTTTATTTCCACGCCGAGAGAAATAAGCTCATCGGTTTCTTGTTTTACAATGCTTTTCGGCAGACGGAATTCGGGAATTCCGTAGGCAAGCACTCCGCCGACGGTGTGCAAAGCTTCAAAAACGGTTACCTCATAGCCCATTTTTGCAAGCGCTCCGGCGCATGAAAGTCCTGCCGGACCTGAGCCTACCACGGCAATTTTATGTCCGTTTGACTTCGGCTTTGACGCTTTTGTCTGCTTTTCCGCATGATAATCGGCGACAAAGCGTTCGAGCTTTCCTATGGCTACGGCTTCGCCTTTTATGCCTCTTACGCAGTTGTGCTCGCATTGCGTTTCCTGCGGACAGACTCTTCCGCATACTGCGGGCAGCGAGCTTGATCGCGAGATGACGTCGTAGGCGCCGTCAAAATCGCCCTGAGCGGCTTTTTCTATAAACAGGGGAATATCTATTCCGACGGGGCATCCGTGCGTGCAGGGCTTGTTTTTGCAGCTTAAACAGCGCTTTGCTTCACTTATGGCTTGCTCGGCTGTATATCCGAGCGCAACCTCGGAAAAGTTTTTGTTGCGGACATCGGGAGCCTGCTCTGCCATGCGGTTTTGCTTTTGCGACATATTCGGCATTATTTTTCACCTCTTTTCAGAAGGTTGCAGGTTTCTTCATAGCGTCTGCGTTCAAAATCACGATACATCGAGCCGCGCTTTATCGCTTCGTCAAAATCGACCTTGTGACCGTCGAAATCCGGCCCGTCAACGCATGCGAAAACCGTTTTTCCGTCTACGGTCAGTCTGCATCCGCCGCACATTCCCGTGCCGTCTATCATTATCGGATTCATACTGACTACGGTTTTTATGCCGAATTCTTTTGTGAGCTTGCTTACGAATTTCATCATTACAAGCGGACCTATTGCTATCACTTCATCGTATTCTTCACCCGATGTTATAAGCTCCCGGAGTTTGTCTGTGACAAGCCCTTTTTCGCCTGCGGAGCCGTCGTCCGTCATCAGAAAATATTTTTCGCTTGCGGCTTTGAATTCGTCTTTGAGAATTACAAGCTCTTTTGTGCGGAAGCCGACGACGCTGTGAACCGTAGTGCCGAGCAAATGAAGCTTTTCGGCTATCGGAAGCGCGATCGCGCAGCCTACGCCGCCGCCGATAACGGCAACCCTTTTCAGTCCGTCGGTTTCGGTTTTTCTGCCGAGCGGACCGACAAAATCGGAGATGTATTCTCCCTCGTTTTTTTCGCCGAGCAGGCGCGTTGTCGAGCCGACTATCTGAAAGATTATCGTTACAGAGCCTTTTTCGCGGTCGAAGCCGGCTATTGTCAGCGGTATCCGCTCGCCGTTTTCATCTGTGCGCAGTATTACAAACTGTCCCGGCTCGGCTTTCCGCGCGACAAGCGGAGCTTCTATATTCATTTTCACAACTGTGGGATTAAGCACGGTTTTCGATAATATTCTGAACATTTTCAAATCTCCGAAAAAAGAATTTATTACTAATATATCATATCGCGCGATAAAATACAAGTTCATATTTTCCCGAAAAACAATTTTGCGCGGCAAAAATTTCCGGCGCGGATTTCCGGACGTCCGTGCGCATCCTTCCGAAGATGAAAATTTTGCGCTTTTATAACATTTTCTATTGATAAATAAAAAAACGCGGTATATAATAATCTTGATTTCAAAAGGGAAAGGAAGGCATATATGCAACAGAAAAAATTCTCCGTTACGGGAATGACGTGTGCGGCATGCTCATCTCATGTCGAGAAGGCTGTGCACGGCGTTGACGGCGTAAAAGATGTAAACGTAAGCTTGCTTACAAATTCAATGGTCGTAACATTCGATTCTCCCGCAACGGATGAAAAAATATGCGCGGCGGTTTCTTCTGCCGGATACGGCGCGGGCGTATTTGCAAAAAACACCGAAAAAAAGCAATCGCAAGCCGACGACGGCGCGGAAACAAGGAAGGTTCTTTTCAGGCTGACAGCCTCTGTCTGTCTGCTTGTTCCGCTTATGTATATATCAATGGGGCACGTTATGTGGGGTTGGCGGATTCCTGAGTTTATGGAAAATCACCTTGTCCTTGCGGTGACGGAGCTTATAATAACGGCTGCCGTTATGATAATAAATCAAAAATTCTTTATCAGCGGCACGAAGGGACTTTTTCACGGCGCGCCGAATATGGATACGCTCGTTTCAATGGGCAGCGCGGCGGCGTTTATATACAGCGTGGCACTGCTTTACAAAATGTGCGTGACAACCGATACGGAAACGCTGCACACGCTTCTTCACGGAATGTATTTTGAATCCGCGGCGATGATACTGACGCTTATAACCGTGGGGAAAATGCTTGAAGCTCACAGCAAGGGCAAGACCACAAGCGCGATAAGATCGCTAATGGAGCTTTCTCCGAAAACGGCGACGGTTATCCGCGACGGAAAGGAAACCGTTATTTCCGCAGACGATATGGTAAAGGGCGATATATTCGTCGTGCGCCCGGGAGAGAGTATTCCGTGCGACGGAGTTGTGCTCGAAGGCGAAAGCGCGGTAAACGAAGCGGCGCTTACGGGCGAAAGTCTGCCCGTGGACAAGAGCGCAGGCTCGAAGGTCAGCGCGGCGACGATAAATCAGAACGGTTTTCTGCGCTGCGAGGCTACGCGTGTGGGCGGAGATACAACGCTTTCTCAGATCATAGAAATGGTTGAAAGCGCGGCGGCGTCGAAAGCGCCGATAGCAAAAACAGCCGACAAGGTTTCGGGAATATTCGTCCCGACGGTTATGGGCATAGCGGCGGTCACGTTTATCGTGTGGATGATAGCAGGCAGGGGAATATCCTTTGCGCTTGCAAGGGCGATAAGCGTGCTTGTGATAAGCTGCCCGTGCGCGCTCGGACTTGCAACCCCCGTTGCTATAATGGCGGGAAGCGGCAAGGGCGCAAAAAACGGAATACTTTTCAAAACCGCGTCCTCTCTTGAGGCGGCGGGAAAGATTTCGTATATAGCCTTCGACAAGACGGGCACGGTCACCGAGGGAAAACCGCAGGTCACCGATATAATATCAGCCGCGGGCATAAGCGAAAGCGACCTTCTGCTTGTCGCGGCGAGCCTTGAAGGAAAAAGCGAGCATCCGCTTGCAAAGGCGATAAGCGAGCGCGCCGAACGCGACGGACTGAAATATTCGGTTGTTTCCGAATTTACCGCACTTCCCGGTCACGGCGTAAAGGGAAGTATAGGAGGCAAAGTCCTTCTCGGCGGCAATGCGGCTCTTATGCGCGACAGCGGCGTTGACGGAGGTGAGCTTTTCTCCGACGGCGAAAGGCTTGCGTCGGAGGGCAAAACTCCGCTGTATTTTGCTATGGACGGAAAGCTTCTCGGCGTTGTCGCCGTGGCGGACACGGTAAAGCCAGACAGCGCAAAAGCGATCGCGGAGCTTAAGAAAATGGGAATAGTTACGGTTATGCTTACCGGCGATAACGGGCGCACGGCAAAAGCCGTCGCCGGAAGGGTGGGAGTGGACGCCGTGATAAGCGACGTGCTTCCCGACGGCAAGGAAGCCGTTATAAGAAGGCTTTCCGAGTACGGAAGCGTGGCTATGGTCGGCGACGGAATAAACGATGCGCCGGCGCTTACAAGAGCCGACGTGGGAATAGCCGTCGGAGCGGGAACTGACGTTGCGATAGATTCTGCGGACGTTGTGCTTATGAAGAGCGAGCTTTGCGATGTTTCAGCCGCGATAAGGCTTTCAAGGCGTGTGCTTACAAACATAAAAGAAAACCTTTTCTGGGCGTTCTTCTATAACTGTATCGGCATACCGATAGCGGCGGGAGCGCTTATTCCGATAGGCTTTGCGCTCAGCCCGATGATCGGCGCGGCGGCAATGAGCCTTTCAAGCTTCTGCGTCGTTACAAACGCTTTGAGACTTAACCTTGTAAACGTTTACGATCCGAAACGCGACAGGGAGCATAAAAAAGCGACTGTACCCGATTTTATTTCAGAAAAAAACGACAATAATACAATATCCGAAAAAAATAAAGATAAGGAGAACAGCGATATGAAAATCATAAAAACACTTACGGTTGAAGGAATGATGTGCGGCCATTGCAAAGCGAGAGTGGAGCAGGTGCTGTCCGCTTTGGACGGCGTTGAAAAGGCACAGGTCGATCTTGATAAAAAGACGGCAACGGTTACACTTTCCCATGATGTTGACTGCGCCGAGCTTTCAAAAGCGGTTACGGACGCAGGATATAAGGTTACCGACTGTAAATAAAATAAAATTGCGGCGGAGGCGAAAGCCTCCGCTTTTCTTTTGTTGACACGGGGCAATTGCACCTGTATAATTTAATTGTAAAAAAATAAAATTTTTTTGCAACCTTTTGAAAAATCCGAACACTATCTTATCGAAAGCGGGAGAAAGGTAAAGGTCTTAAAATGTCATATTCACACGCAAAAGGGAAAGCCTTCGTGCTTGATTACACCGAAAACTATATGGAAAAGGTGTTTTATTTCTGTCTCAAAAAGACGAGCGACAGAAAAGAAGCCGAAGAGTTGACGCAGGATATTTCCTTTAATATTGTTTCGGCGCTGGAAAGAAATATTCCGGAAAATTTTCCTGCGTGGGTGTGGCAGATAGCAAGAAACAGATACAGCGTCTGGGCAAGCGAAAAGCACGATAGATCCGAGAAGATATCAGGTACCGATATTTCGGATTACGATCTGCCCGACAACGCCGACGTTTCGGACGGGCTGATAGAGAAGGAGCAGCTTTTGCTCCTCCGTCGAGAGCTTGCGTTCATCGCGGGCGAATACAGAGACGTTATCCTTGCTTATTATATGGAAAACCGAAGCATAAAGGAGATTGCAAAAAGCCTCCGTTGTGCTGAGGGAACTGTCAAGAGCAGACTTTTCCGAGCCCGTAATATTTTGAAAGAAGGTATGGATATGGCAAGAGAATTCGGAGTCAGAAGTTATAAACCGGAGGAAATATCATTCGTTGCGAATATGTCAAACAGAGGGCTTGACGGTCAGCCCTGGAGTGTCCTTATGGATCACCTGCTTTATAAGAACATCTTCCTTGAGGCTTACGGCAACCCCGAAACGGCAGAGCAGCTTTCGCTCGAGCTCGGCGTTTCGCTCCCTTACATGGAATGTGAGCTTGAATTTCTGCGCAGGGAAACATTCCTCAAAAAGGACGGCGACAAATACTATACGGCGTTCCCGATAATCAGCAGGAGCGCGCAGGAGGCTATCCACGCATACAACGAAACGATTACGCGCGAGATAACATCAAAAATGGAGCAGTATGTCGATCACCTGCACGAAAAGCTCGGCGACGGACTTTTCGGAGGATATGTCGATTACGAAACGGCAAAATGGACGCTCATAATGAGGCTTTTTGACAGGTACTGCGTAAGATATATGAATTCGTTTACAAAGCGTCCGCGCGGTGGCGAATGGGATATCTGCGGCTATCAGACAACGAACGCCGCAACCCCCGCATTTGTCGGATGTCACGGCTCGGGCAAAGAAGGCAGCTTCGAGCAGTATATATTCAGATACAAGGACATTTGCGGGAAAATCCCCGATACGCTTGGCGCAGACAAAGCGGAAACGCTTGAAAAGCTCGCTCGCGGCGAGGATGTCTCGGGAAGGGACCGTGCGCTTGAAGAGCTTGAAAAATACGGTTATGTGAAAAAAGCGGGCGATAAATACGCTCTGAACATAGTTGTTCTGAAAGAAGGTTTGCTTTCTTATTCGGACGACGTTCTCCGTGCGCTTGAAAACGATATAAGAACAATATTCCGTACTGCGTCTGAGTTCTCGACGAAGATTGTAAAGAACGAGCTCCCGGACTATTTTGCCGGCGACGAGCAGGCTGTCGCTGTGGCGTGTGACCTTGCGCAGTTTAAGCGCGGCTATGTTCTTGAGCAGGCAATCGCGGACGGCTGGCTGAAATATGACGAAAATATTTGCCCCTGTGTTGGCGCTCGTGTGGAATTTTAATAAAATCTATTGACAAATTGCGAATAATATTGTACAATATAGATGTAAAAGATGCTTGTACGATCCGTCTGCGGTCCGAGTGTAAAATGACAAGGTTTGAAAGAAGAATTTCTTTTCGCAGACGGACAGCATATATAAAAACGCACCCCACGGGGTGCGTTTTTATGTGCAGATTAAAATTTGCGGCGTTTTTTCGGCTTGCGGCTTGCGCCCGATATTCCCGCAAAGGCGGAGGTCACAAGTATCACCGCCGCGCATATGACAAACATAAGCGGCTTTATCGACGTTCCGGTGCCGAGCGCGGCAAGCGCAAGCACGAGCAGAAACAGAACTCCCGAAAACAGTCCCGCGCGAAGTCCGCCGCTACCGCACTTTTTGGCGGAGACGAACGCTCCGACAAACGCGGAAATAAAAAGTGACGCAAGTGCGAGCGGTGCGGAATATTTATCGGGATCGGGAAAGGAAAGTCCTATTGCGGCGGAAATCAAAAGGGACACTGCTCCGCACGCAATGCCCCAAAGCGTGCCCTTTATAACGCACGCAAAAATGTTATTATTTTCAGCAGATTTACGCATAATTGCCTCCGAGACGTTTTTGTTTTATACATATGCACGGCTCGGACAAATTATGCTTATTTGTTTTCGCTGCTTTCGGACGACTTGTCGTCTGTCTTTTCGGCTTCTGCGGGCTTTTCCTCCGCCTTTGCCTTTTTGGGATCATAAGCTTCGCCTGCTCTGCGGTCTATGGAGCGGAGAGCGAAACGCGAAAAGCTGATACGGGTGCGATCCTTGCTTGTAACTATTGTGAAGATATCGTCCTTTACCTTTACAACACAGCCGACTATTCCGCCGATTGTTGTTATTTCGTCGCCGACCTGAAGAGAATTCTTCATATCGTTCTGTTCTTTTTCCTGCTTTTTCTGAGGTCTTATAACAAGGAAATAGAAAACCGCGACGATGAGTACGAGCATTATCCAGAATACCCAGTTTGTCATTCCGCCGGACGCAGTCGTTGTGCTGCCGGAGGAGGTCGATGCATCAAGAAGCATAAGCATATTAAAAAAGTACCTTTCAAATATTGAATTTTTATATAGTATAACGCAACTTTCCCGATATTTCAAGTAAATTATTTATGAATAAATTATTTTTTGATTGCAAAAGCCGACGCATTGCGTCGGCTTTTGCAATCGGTATATCATGCGGTAACGGCAGGAATACTTTCCGCATCGGGAAGAATTTCCGTGCGTCTTTGCTCCTCCTGCGGAGAGTATCCTGCGCCGAGTCCGAAGCTTACGCTTATAGCGTCGTTGACCCTTTGCATAAGTAAATCGTCAAGATGTCCCATTTTTTCTCTGAGGCGGCGTTTGTCGATCGTTCTGATCTGTTCGAGCAGTATAACCGAATCTCTTGCCAGACCGAATGTTTCCGCATAAACGTCGATATGCGTAGGGAGCTTTGCCTTGCTGATCTGACTTGTTATGGCGGCTGCTATAACGGTGGGACTGTATCTGTTGCCGATATCGTTCTGAACAATCAGCACGGGACGGAGTCCGCCCTGCTCGCTGCCTACGACCGGACTCAGATCCGCATAATAAATATCTCCTCGTTTGACATTCAAGTTCTTCACACTCTCTTTGCTTTGATACTTTGGAAAGAAACTCTTTCCGAATATATTTTTTCCGTATCACCGTAGTGTTTAGTCAAGGAAATATAAAAATATTGTGACAAATATTTACAGAATTCGCCGCGGGCGGACAAGGCTCTGCGCTTTGCCGCTCACTTTATTATATTTTCGTCGCGCGATTTTGACATAGCGTGAGCCGGATATACAAAATCCGCTTCACATAAGGATATTTTTATTTTATACTTCGGTATAAAT
>CAVKJG010000054.1:0-10965 GCA_963656825.1 Sphaerochaetaceae bacterium | reverse complement strand
TTTGGAAAAGAAAAGTAGGCAAAAGAAACTTCGGTTATCGGGGACGATATACAGAGTTTATAAAGCCTTCTCCGTCACGGCAAGCCGTGACACCGCCCTCTTCTCGGCGACGCCTGCTCGCCTTGCTACGCAAGCCAAGCAAATCTCCCAAAGGGCGAGCCTCAAATTATAGACAAGCCTCTCACTCTGGGAGAGGTGGCGCACGAAGTGCGACGGAGAGGGCAAAAAGCAAAAGGAGCTTTGATTATCGAAAACAACATACAAATTTTCTGACAACTGCGCAAACAAAAACGACGGATCGCTCCGTCGTTTTTTATATATTTCTTTATTTTCTGTCCTTTTCAACCGCTTCAAACAAGCCGCCCAGATATACTGCACCGAGCGCACGATCATACAAGCCATAGCCGGGCTTTCCGTCCTCACCCCAGATATTTCTTCCGTGGTCGGGGCGGACATATCCGTCAAAGCCGTTTTCCACAAGCGCTTTTACCACGCCGTACATATCAATGCTGCCACCCTCCGTGCGATGACCGCACTCCTCAAACGAGCCGTCATCTTCTATATGCACGTTGCGGAGGTGCGCAAAATGAATTCTTCCCTGTGCGGCATATTTTGCGGCAAGCTTCGGCATATTGTTCTTTTTTGAGCATCCGAGCGAGCCTGTGCAAAGCGTAAGACCGTTTGCAAGCGACGGAACAAGCGAGAACATTCTGTCAAGATTTTCTTCACAGGTAATTATTCTGGGCAGATCGAATATTGGATACGGCGGATCGTCGGGATGAATGGCAAGCTTTATGCCCACCTCCTCGGCGACGGGTATAACCTTTTTAAGAAAATATTCAAGGTTTTTCCACAGTCCTTCTTCGCCTATTTCTTTATAAGCGTCGATAAGAGAACGTATTTCGGCTTTTGTATAGCTGTCGTTCCAGCCGGGCAGACTGAGATCTCCCTCTGCGGGATTGAGTGTTTTAAGATCTTCAAAAAACATTGCAAGCGATGTCGAGCCGTCTTTATTTTTATATTTGAGATTTGTTCTCGTCCAGTCGAAAACAGGCATAAAGTTATAGCATACAACCTTTATTCCCGCCTCCGCACACACGCGCATATCCTTGCAGAAAAGCTCAATATATTTATCTTTATCGGGCGTACCGAGCTTTATTTCTTCGCAAACGGGTATCGATTCGATAACTTCAAATTCAAGTCCGTTCTTTTCACATTCGCGGCGGATCTTCAGAAGATCTTCAAGCTTCCATTCTTCTCCCGCGGCAACCTCATAATCCGCGGAGCAGATGCCCGTCATTCCGGGAATCTGACTTATATATTCAAGCGGTACTATATCGTTTCCCGCCGACCAGCGAAATATCATTTTCATAATTTTTTCTCCTGACTTTTGTTTTTTATAATTTTATCACAACAAAAGAGAAGTTGCAAGTATAAATGCGTTGAAATAAAGAGTTTTTATGCAGGTTCTTTTTTCAGGCAGAAGTCCCGTCGTTGAACAGATAAAGATAATAATCCTCAAGGCTTGCCGGCACGTTTTCTGCCGTTTCCGTCGGCTTGATGTCGGAAATGACGCGCAGTCTGACCGTTTTGCGGGTCATCTTCATCACGTGCAATTTTATCACGCGGTGCTTTTCCTGCGCGGCAAAAATATCCTTTTCGCTTTACGGGTATGCTCCATACACTGCCGCTCGATTTTTTCATCGTAAAAATTTGCCACTTATAAAAACATTTAAGACGAAAATAATAATATCGGACAAAGCAAAAAAACGTGCCGCGTCCGATATGGCGCTTCAAACGGCGATGCCTTCGGGCGCGCAAAATGAAGATGCCTGTAAACAATTATATTTTTTTAGGAGAACATTCAGATGGCAAGCAATAAATCTCTCGTTCCCGAGGCTAAGGAAGCCCTCAGCAGATTCAAAATGGAAGCTGCCGGCGAAGTCGGCGTAAATCTTAAGCAGGGCTACAACGGTGACCTTACTGCCAAGCAGGCAGGCTCCGTTGGCGGTCAGATGGTTAACAATATGAACCCCATACGAACTATGAAATTCGACCGCCACAACAGAATATCACAGGGACACAAAATAACCGTACGGTACTCGTTTTCCCTTACCGTATAAGACATTTGGAATATCAGTACATAATTTTTAATTGTTGCCTGAGTATAAAATCCCTTGTTTGCGCATATACTGATTATGGGAGAAAATCCCGCCGGGGAAATGAAATGTTTTTTCGATAAAGGGTATTGCATTTTCTTCGGAAGTATGGTATAATACAAATAAAGAAGATGGGCTGGTCTCCGGACCCGGGTCCACCTGCGGCGGGGATGTTCCCCGCCATTTTCTTTGAAAGGAGTGTAAATGATGAGCGAACTCAGTATATTCGTTGACGAATCGGGCGATTTCGGCACATACGAGCCTCATGCGCCGTTCTATTTGTTTACACTCGTATTTCATGACCAGCGCAGCTCAATTGAAGCTCAGATAAGACATTTGGAACATGGACTTGCAGACATTGGTTTTGATGTGAAGCATTGTTTCCATGCCGGTCCCATCATACGCCGCGAGGAAGATTATCAAAATCTTTCAATCACAGAGCGCAGAAAATGCCTTAACCGTATTCTGACATTAGCTAAAAATTGCGATATATCATACATCACTTTTTCGGTTGAGAAAAAGCGCATGTCGGATTCGCTCGGCTTGACGGTTGCGCTATCAAAGCAGCTTTCTGCATTCATACGCGGAGAATATGCTTTCTTTGCGCAATTTGACAAGATTATCGTTTATTATGATAACGGACAAGTTGAACTGAACAAGCTCTTGGCTTCTGTTTTCGCCGTCATGCTTCCGCAAGCGGAATTCCGAAAGGTGCTTCCTGCCGATTACAGGTTATTTCAGGTCGCCGACCTCTTTTGCACATTGGAGCTTGTCTGTCTGAAAGATGAACATCATATCATGTCAAAATCCGAAGAGGCTTTTTTCGGCTCAATGAGAGATATGCGAAAGAATTATCTCAAGCCGATGTACAGAAAACGCTATATACACTGAAAATTAGAGAATATAATAATAAAAATCGCTGTCCTGACAAACAGCGATTTTCTTTTATCCTTTTATCATTGTGCAAAAGCAGAAAAGAGCAGCCGAGAAACCGAGGGAAACCACGGTAGAGTCGGTTGATATTATTCCTGCCATGCTGCATACGCAGACGGCAATCATCACACCGGCAGAAAGAATCCGAATCAGTTCACTTTTAACGGTTGACAGAAATGTCGGCGGCTGTTCCGACTCTGCCGTCCCATGCTCGACCGGTAAACCGAGCAGGTCGATAAGTTTCTCCAAATGCTCTTCGCATGGCACAGACAAGCCGCGCTCCCATTTTGAAACCGCCTTTCCCGATATACCAAGCATCGCACCAAGTTCTGATTGCGTAAGCCCCAGCTCTTTCCTTTTTTGCAATATCAGATTGCTTATATTATCCATATCAACCTCCGTAAACTGTTGGGTTGGATATAGTATTGACCAGATCACACAATGAAAATCCCGAATGTAAGCAAAATCTGTTGCATTCGGCATGCGATAAAGCATTAAGATATCTCCATGTCTTTCAAGCCGAACCCACATCATTGAATACGTAAAGATAATAGTCCTCCAGGGTGGACGGCACGTTTATTGCCGTCTCTGTCGGTCTGACATCGGAAATGACGCGCAGTCTGACCGTTTGCGGGTCATCTTCATCACGTGCAATATTTATCACGCGGTGCTTTTCCTGCATGGAGGGAACTTCACTCTCGCCGACGGGAATACTCCAGACATTGCCGTCGATTTTTTTGATCAGCTCATGCGGAGGAGCTTTTTCAATTATAACGCCATTTTTCAGCATGATAATATCACGCGCGATGAACTCAACGTCGCTCACAACATGCGTTGCGATTATAACGATTTTGTTCAATGCTATCTGTGAAATATAATTTCTGATTGTAATTCTCTGCTTCGGGTCAAGTCCCGCCGTAGGCTCGTCAAGAATGAGAACCGCAGGATCTCCGAGCACTGCCTGTGCGAGCGCAAGTCTTTGCTTCATTCCGCCGGACAGCGCTCCGATTCTGCGTTTTGAAACGTCGTCCAGCTCAACCGCGATAAGAATTTCATTTATCTGCTCCGCTATGTACTGCTTTCTCTCTTTTCCTCCGAGCCCGCGCCCCATGTCCTTCAAGGTCGCCATATACCACATGAAGCTCTCGACCGTGAAGTTCGGATAAAGCCCCGGATACTGCGGCATAAAGCCCAATTTCTTTCGGAACTCCACGCCCATATTCTTGATGTTTTCCGGCTCTTTTCCGTCATCTCCGAATGTGATCTCGCCGGCATCTGCTTTCAGGTTATCCGTAATAATATTCATAAGCGTCGACTTTCCCGCTCCGTTCGGGCCCAAAAGCGCATATATTCCGGGCTGAAAATCTGCGGAAAAGCAGGAAAGCGCCTGATTTTTACCGTATGCCTTGCTAAGCTCCCTGATTGATAAAATCATAATTTTCCTCCTTTATTCATACGCGCAAGCGACAGCGCAAAAGCTCCTCCGGCAAATATAAATACGGCGGCATATGCTACGGCAAACCACGCATATACGGCGTCCAGCATTACCTCTGCCGACAGCCGATACAATGAATCTGCGTCCGTCAGTTTGCTTATGTCGATATATCCGAAAAATTTTATTCCCGCCGCCTGCAAAAGTGCGGGAGCAAACATAATTATCGCCGATGTCACATATGCGGACAGATTGTCTTTTATAAAATACGATATCGAAAAGCACACCGACATTACAAGCACCGCTCCGAAAAGCGAAAACAAAAGTATAAGGCAGACATATTGTCCGACCGAAAGCGAGGTCGGGGCAAAGGCATACAGCGGCAGACTGACAAGCAGTGCTTCTTTCGGCAATGCGCCAAGCTTTGCGGAAAAACAGATCAAATCAATTGTTTTGAATAAAACCGTCGCCGAAACGATGTAAATCAGCGTCAGCAGATATTTTGCAAGGTAGGTGCGCGCTCTGCCGTTCGGAGTTACGGAAAGCAAAAGCGACGGCGATGACGAGGACGAGGTTTTGCGGCGTTCCATAGAAAAACCGCTGACTCCGAGAATACATAAAAAAGCTGTCAGTATAAAGTCCGTTCCCGCGCACAGATATTTACGGCAATACAGCTCGTTTACAAACGACACTCTTACGCCTTTTTCATAAAGCGATTCAAGATATCCGGATTGCGTCATAATATCGCCGAGCACACGGATTTTCATCTGTGCAGCCGAATAATCGGCGCAATATGCAAGATAGTCGTCTATCGACATTTTTTTGGAAAAATACGCCTCCGTGTTTTCGCCGTATTTTTCAACAATAGCATTACAGCTATCGTATTCGTCTCTTAGATATACCTCTTTTTCGCTTGAATATTCTCCTTCGATTTCAGCAATATATCCGGTATATATGCGGTTATATGACGTGTCGTCGATCTCAAAACAGCCGGCGGCATATACGCATTTTATAATAACAACCGCGACAAACAGAAAAACTATCCACATCCGCTTGCGCTGTTCAAAGAATAAAAGGCTCGGACTATGCAAGGTGACCGGACGACGCCTGTCCTCCTTGCAAGGCTCTTTTTCTTTCTTTTTGCCGGAAATTTTTCTTTTGCGCGCAAAATTGCCTGCACGGGTAAAGCCCGCGCGGCAGACAAAAAACGAAACAGCCAAAAGAAAAGCTCCGAATAATATGCCGACCGGTATTATCGATACCGGATGAGCGGCAATATCAAGAGCGCGATATCTCGAAAAAATTTCTTTCAGGTCGAACATCGACCAAAGATTTATATATTTTGCCTGTCCCGACTTTGCAAAATCCGCCGAGGACATAAGAAAGCCTCCGAAAAGAAGCGCGGCGCCGGAGATAATTCCCGCCGTAAATTTTCTTGTAACCGACGATACCGCCAGAACGACAGACGAAAAAACCGCAACCGTCAGCATTCTTATAACAAGCGTAATTAGCAGATATCCCGATATGCTTATGTTGTACGGGCAAAGCAGAAACGCATCGACCGACTGTATCGGCGCAAAAGGATCCGAAAAGCCGAGCGCAGCCCACGTTGCCAGAAGCGACGAAAGCTCAAACGCCGCCGTAAGCGCCGCGCCGGAAATCGCTGCGGCAAAATATTTTGCCGCAGCCGTGCTTTCCCTGCCGTTTGCGCAGGTTTTTTCTATTGCGTAAAAGCCCGTATGATAATCGTTTACCGCAATCCATACAGCGCAGATCACAGCGGCGGCAAAAACGAAAATAATTTCCGCGCCGATACCGAAATATTCGTTCCAGCCGACAACAATCCCGTCGCCGAGCGAAACGTTTTCGTTCAGTGCCGAATATCTTTTCACCACCTGCTTCTGATAGCGGCAATTATATGTATTTACATCTCCTCCAGAGCCTTCCGTCTGCTTTATTATGTTTGAGGACTGAGTTATTATCAGGTTCAGCCTGCTGTGATAATTTTTGTCCGCGTCAATAAACGAAGCGACATATCCGAACAGCGAAAAGTCCGAAATGACTCCGCCCCCGTATACGCTTTCCGTTACTTCGTCGTCCGATGAATAGAAATTGTTTTCAATACGTTCCTTTTCTTTATAAAACAGCTCCGGATCGGATTTATACAGCGAATATACCTCCGCGGCATATTTGTTGTATCTGTCACCCTTTGAATTTGTTTTCGCAGAGATACCGCAGAAAATTGCGTTTGCAAGCAATAAAGCGGCGACAAACAGAATCAGATACAATTGAGAGCATAGCTTTTTTATCTCATAGTATACGGTGGATCTCATAACCGCCGCCCTTTCTCTTCCTGAATATGCCTGTGTTTTTTATTTCGGCACTTCGGTTTCTTCTCCCGTTTTCAGATTCTGAGCAATCCGGCGCGACACTGGACTGCCCGACGAATAATCGGTTTCCGTATATACAATATAATTTTCGCCGATTGCCGTATAGCATCTTGAAATTTCTTTATCCCCAAGGTCATAAACCTCTCTTGACAAGCCGGTTTCAAACGAATATTCGTAAAGAATATGCGAATATTCTTCAACAGCCGAGCCTATTTTTCGCGGCTCGGAAAGATAATAATAAAACTTATCGCCGCAGTTCATTCCCATGCTTACGTCAGAGAGCAGCTTTTCTTTTTTTGAAGTATCGGAAATCGGACAGCTGACGATATCCACTGTCATATACGACGCCCCGTCAAACTCCGTTGCCAGAAGATTATCGCAGTATACGATACGGTCATTTACGATAAACATCTCCGCTCTTAGAACAATATCGAAAAGATATTGCCTGTCGTCCAGGTCAAGCGAGCAGGAGAAAAGCCTGCCGGCAGCGTCAATAAAATAAATACGGTCTTTATAAACGGTCTGAACACGGTAAGAATCTTTATCGGGGTTCTCCATTTCCTTATAGCCGCTGCCGTCTTTGCCTATTATATGAATATTCGTTCCGAGGTCGCCTTCGTTTGTCGTATATATTATCCGGTCGCCGTAAATACACAGCGACTGTATATTTTCCGCAATTTCATCCTGTATCACGGTCACTTTGTTTGTGCCCGTATCAAATGATGTGATCTGATAGAAATTTTTCATTCTGTTTGTCTGCTTGTCAATGGCGTATCTGTAATACGCTCCGACCAGAACGTGCCTGTTATCGTTTTCTTTTGTTGCCTTCGGATCGACAGCAAAATAAACCGCCGGAGAAAATATATTTGCAAACGGATTTTCTTCGCCGGACGCCAGAACATCTCCGTAAAGCGGAAGTCCCGTCGTCTGAACGTTGGTCAGATCCTGATATTTTATCGAAAATGTGCTTGTGTCGTAATAGTAGAGAATGTTATCATAAAGATAAATGTTGAAGCCCTTGGCGCAGACGTCATCTGTGCTCTGCTCCGGCTTCGAACACGCGGAAAAAACAAATGCCAAAAGAACAAAAATCGCGAGCAGACATATAACGGTTTTATATTTTTTCATAAATATCTCCTTGCCGCAAAAGCAATAATAAGTAAGTCGAAAAGCGTTTCTGTATAAACAGCGGAGGTTGTAAATCATAAATATACAACCTCCGTGCGAA
The DNA here is from genome assembly GCA_963656825.1 of Sphaerochaetaceae bacterium. Lineage (GTDB taxonomy): Bacteria > Bacillota > Clostridia > Oscillospirales > CAG-272 > CAG-841. Next base: position 2,823 of record CAVKJG010000054.1, on the reverse strand, counting down.
CTATGTATTAACCAAAAACAGAAATTTCTATACTGGGAGGATTAAACGACACAGTTGAGCCCGGAACGGTCGCATAATAGTTTCCAAGTAAAAATGTGATTCCGCTTTCCTGAGAGAGGCGCACATCTTCAGTACGGATGAATTGACCTATAATAACACGCTCCTGAGAAGCAACAATAGGAGTAAGCAACGTTACACCCGATCCTGTGACAATTATTTGCATATCAAGCAAAGTATAGGTCGGTGTGCCGTTTCCCGTCGGGTCAAATCTGTTTGTTGCATAAATTCTTTGGAAAGCATATACGCCGGATTCCGTATATTTGTTTGCCTGAAGAGAGCCCAACACCGTAAACGTCGGGTCATCCGTATTGCGTGTATACTCCATATAATGCATAGCATTTGCCGTAACACAAAATGCAAACATAGAAACAATCAGCAGAGTAGCTGTAATAATTCTGAACAAATTCTTTTTCATGGTTATGATTTCCTTTCGATTAAAATTTTCATTTTTTCTGCGGGAAGCGGATAACCAAAACACAAGTACAGTCTGATTACCCGCCCATACAAATGATCTGCAGGCGATGGTCTACGGAAGAGAAGCCTCCCGTCAAGTGCATAAATCCAAAGCCGCGTAAATACTTTTTCAGCGAAATCATCTTCAACACCCCCACCCGAATGATATATCGTGCGCAGTGCTTGCAACAATGTTCTATGTTCACAATATTTCCAATATTATATTATCATATATTGTGGCATTTGTCAATTAAGTTCAACAAATATATTTGTTGTAAGCAATGTTGGCAACGCGGTGTTTGCCAAACTTTGACGAGCACTCATTCTATTCGCTACTTCATATTACCACGCGAAATCAATTTTGTCAAGCATATTTTGTCACAAGCAATATTGACAACACGATATTTGTATGATATAGTAGATTACGCTATTAAGCGCTTAAAATAGGTGAAAGAAAAATGATACAAAGAAACGACATTGAAGAAAACCTCAAAAGGGGAATTCTCGAAATGCTCATTCTGAAAATGCTGTCGCATGAAGATATGTACGGCTATCAGATGATAAGTGAAATGAATATAAGAGGAAAGGGACTGATCGACATCAAAGAGGGGTCTTTGTACGGTCCCCTGTATCGACTCATCGGCAAAAACTATATTTCCGAAAACAAAGTCCTTGTAGGAAAGCGCAGAACGCGCGTTTATTATCACCTTGAACCACTTGGAGTCGAATATTTAAACACAATAATCGATGTGTATTCAAAAATCATCGAGGGTGTAAATCTGATTATGAATTATTCTGTCGAGGGAAAACCAAATGAAGAAAACAATCAATAAAGATATTAAAAAATATTGCTCCGAAATAAAAAAGCTACTTGCTTGTCCGGGCAGTATAAAGCTTGCATTTATATCTGAACTTAAAAACAGAATTTATGAATATATCGAAGAACACCCTGATGAGGAAATAACAATCAACGATATTGAAAACAGATTCGGCACGCCCAAGGATATTTCAGAATCGTTCGCGTCAACAGAAGATATTCAGCGTCTGCACAAAAAAGCGAAGAGATTCATATTTTACAAGATTTTGTCCGTAGTCCTTTTGCTGGCGCTCGCTATAGCGATTATTATACTGATTAAAGTTATACAATGTGATCACACGATTACTATAACTACTCATTACAGATAAATTGTAAGTTTAATATCTTGATGATTTTAGGAGCAAACTCATGAAAAAACAACTATTTTCTATTTTTTTAGCATTTCTTTTTATTTTCGCATTAGTCCCCTCTGTTTTCGCTACAAATAATACTGCGTTGAGTAATCAAAACTCAGCGGATATCATCTATTTAGATAATGGAAGTTACATTATAACAACGGTGATAACCGAAAACACTTCAACTTTGTCATTAACATCTGAAAGTTCTACAGCATTCACTCAAGCAGGTGATAAAGTTGTTACTTGTTATGACAAAAATAACAATCTCGAATGGAAATATACTTTATTCGCTGAATTTGAGATTGTGAAAGGCGTTTCATCAACTTGCACAAGTGCTACATATACACAAACAATTTACGCAAGTGGCTGGTCTTTCAGCAATGGTAATGCCACAAAATCCGGTAATACTGCGTATGGCGTTGGAACATTCAAACACAAATTTCTACTTGTTACAATCGAGACCGCAAACATTGATATACATCTTTCCTGTGATGCATACGGTAGCCTTTCGTGATGTAGGTTTATTTAAAATTTGCAATATTTTTGATATTGGTCAATAAGATAGCGGGGCGTGGTTCACGCCCCGCTATAACAATTGTAGATCAGTGTATTGTATTTACTTTGAACATACAGATACTATAATTGTTACTCTTCTCCATAAACTCTACAGTTATTTGATTTATATACGTTCTTCCCAGTGCCGAGCTGCCGAGATACGCCTCCACATTCGTCACGGGAATGACGCACCAATCACTGTCTGCGGACTTGTTGGCAAGGTAGTATTCCAGCAGCGTTCTCGTCACATGGAGCGGCACTTTTGACGGTGTCACTTCCGCAAGCCACAGTTCCTGCTCGTCGGTCAGTCGGATGGATTCTATCCGAAGTGCACCAAGCTCCAGCGCATCGGCAATTACATCATCAAAGCGGAGAATCAGGTCGCCTTTCGTGCCCTCCGAGAAGATCGGAATCTGAAATTGAATGACCTTTTTCCGCCATGCGTCTTCAAGCTTTTCCATGTTGTCGGCAAGCTTGTGTGTGGCTTTGCCCACTTTGTCGCGGTTGGTGTTAATGAAATCCGCGATGCTGCGCAGGTGT
>CAVKJG010000053.1:0-11018 GCA_963656825.1 Sphaerochaetaceae bacterium | reverse complement strand
CGAGCAGGCTTCGCCGAGAAGAGGGCGGTGGCACGGCTTGCCGTGACGGAGAGGGCTTTATAAAATCTGCATATCGCTCCCGATAACCGAAGCTTCTTTTGCCTTTTTTGTAAACCTGTCTGTGCAGATATTAAAAAATCTGCATATCCTTCCCGATGATTGAAGTTTCTTTTGCCTACTTTTCTTTTCCAAAGAAAAGTACGGTCAGGATTTTTTATATGTGTAAGCAAGACCGCCTTCGGAGGTTTCGCGATAGCGGGCATTCATATCCTTGCCCGTGCGATACATTGTTTTAACGACATTATCAAAGGAAATTTTACTTGAATCCGCAAGGAAGGTTGCAAGACTGAGCGCGTTTATCGCGCGCATGGACGAAACCGCTCCGCGTTCGATGCAGGGAATCTGTACAAGTCCGCCGATGGGATCGCAGGTAAGCCCGAGATGATGTTCCATTGCGACCTCTGCGGCATATTCCGTCTGACTCAGAGTCATATCGAAAAGCTCGCAAAGGGCAGCGGCAGTCATTGAGCAAGCCGTACCCATTTCAGCCTGACATCCGCATTCCGCGCCGCTTATCGAGGCGTTTGTTTTTACAATATTCCCTATAATGCCGCCGACGGCAAGCGCATTTATTATTTTTTCGTCGGAAAAGCCGTGCGTTTCCTGCATATATTTAAGCGCGGCGGGAAGAACACTGCACGCTCCGCAGGTGGGCGCGGTAACGACTGTTCCTCCCGCGGCGTTCTGCTCGCCGACGGCAAAGGCATAAGCGCAGACAATGCGATTTTCTCTGTTTGCGTCGGTTTCGTTTTTCGGATGCTGACCGAAAAGCACTGCCGCTTTCCGCTGTACGCCGAGCCCGCCCTCGAGTACGCCGCCCTCGGAAAGTCCTTTTGCGACGGCGGCTTTCATTGTTGACCAGACAAGAAAAAGATATTCTTTTATTTCATCGCCCTCGTATTTGTAAACGTAATCCGACAGGCGCAGATTGTTTTTTTTGCAGTATGCCGCGATATCGGCAAAGCTGTTTTCCGGATAAATTTCCGCAGGCGTTACCGACGGCATGCCTTCAACCGAAATATCTCCGCCGCCGATGCTCAGCGCGCGCATTGCGCCGGCTTTTTTACCGGAGGAATAAGCGATAAAATCCATTGTGTTTTCGTGCGGAAGATTGACTGTTTCCGTGTCGAAAATTATTTTTGTCCTGCCTTCGCCGAGAACGCTGTTTATCGCAAGATCGGTGTGATGACCTTTTCCCGTCTTTGCAAGCGAGCCGTAAAGAATCACCTTGAAGCTGTCGGCGTCGGGATGCTTTTGAAGGAAGAGCTTTGCTGCTTTTTCGGGACCCATCGTGTGCGAGCTCGAAGGACCTCTTCCTATTTTATATATTTCTCTTATGGATTGCATTTTTCGCTATCCTCCGCAGATAAAATTTTTTTGCAGCGTACCGGACGCGGCTCACAGAACCATTACAAGCGTTCCGGCGCCGATAAGAATACACCCGATAAGCGATTTTATATCGAATTTTTCGTGCAGGAAAACAAACGCAAGCACAAGCGTGAAAACAACGCTGAGCTTGTCTATCGGGACGACCTTTGTCACATCGCCCGACTGCAAAGCCTTGTAATAGCAAAGCCACGACGCGCCGGTCGCAAGTCCCGAAAGAATAAGAAACAGCCAGCTTTTACGGTCTATTTCTGTTATTGTGCTCTGCGCGTTTGTTATGAAAACCATTCCCCACGACATAAGCACGACAACCATCGTCCGTATCGCCGTCGCAAGATTGGAATTTACACCGTTTATTCCGACCTTTGCAAGTATCGACGTAAGCGCGGCAAACACAGCCGATAAAATCGCAAATATAAACCACATATCTGTCATCTCCTTCAAAGTATATGGGTTATATTCATTATATCACGTTTTCGGGGTTTGTAAAGGACTACATTCCGACTTTTCATTTTTTACTTGACTTTAACAAAATAAAGTGATATACTGTTAAAGCAAATAAATCTGCGGAGGATTTTTATGGATAAACTGCGCTCTTCTGCGACGGACGCTCTTTTTGAAGCGATACTTTCGCTTGAAACCGTTGATGAATGCTATAAATTTTTCGAGGACGCCTGCACGATAAAGGAAATTCTTGATATTTCACAAAGATTTGAGGTTGCAAGGCTGCTTGCGGAAAAGAAAAATTATCAGGAGATATCAAAGGAAACAGGCGCAAGCACGGCGACGATAAGCCGTGTGGGTAAGTGCCTTTCCTACGGCAGCGACGGATACAGGCTCGTGCTTGACCGTCTTGAAGAAAAGAAAAAATAAAATAAAAAATCCTCACGGCAACCGCCGTGAGGATTTTTGTTTCTTATCGGAATCCGGCAGGCGTTTATTTTGAGCCTGATACCGCGCGGATTATTACGCTTATTCCTCCAACGACAATGAGAAGCGCAAGCGCTATAAGCCATGAGCTTGTATCCTTTGCTATGAATATGCCTTGTTCCTTGAAAAGCATAACGCCGCCGAAGAGCAGAAAATAAACATTTACAATGTTGGGCTTGTCGGTGCAGATTGAAAACAGCGCCAGAAGCATTACAACAACTGCCCACCAGCCGTCAAAGAAAAGGGTTACGTCCCACAGCTTTGCCGCGTTTCCGAAAAGGATAACGCCGAGCGCAAGGATAAGAATTCCCCATATGATGCGCGAAGCCTTTTTCATTTTGTCAAGAATCTCCTTTCAGTTTGCAGAGTATTTATCAAAATAATATTTTCTTCTGCGCTTTATTATAAATCTTACGGTAAAGACGGAAATCAGCGCGACGATTATAACGGCGCAGATAATATATATCGCAATACCGATATTGCTTTCGATCTTCAGGTCTTCCCAGAGCGAGTTCATCGTTGCTCTTGTTTCGTCGGGAAGGTCATAGAAGAATTCCATATTCGACATATCGAAATCGTAAAGAATGGATATCGCGTCGGGGTGGACTTCTTCGGTCATATATTCTATATATTCTTCATTGTTCTTTACAAGAGTGTTCGGCCACGCATAGCAGACATATTCCGCATTTGCAACGGCGATCTCCTCCGAAAGCATAAAGTTTATATATTCCTTTGCAAGATCGAAATTTTTCGTGCTTGAGGGTATGCACATAACATCGACAAAGACGTTTGTCCCTTCCTCGGGATAGAAAAAGTCAAGATCTTCGTTGTCGGAGTACATGGTAAAGAAGTCGCCCGCGTAATACGGCGCGACGGCTGCGCTTCCGCCCTTCATCTTGTTGAAAACCTCGTCCATAACATAGCCCTGAACTATGGATTTCTGTTTTACAAGAAGCTCGAGTGCGGAGCGCCAATCGTCCGGATTTTCGGAGTTTACGCTCGTTCCGTCATAAAACTGCGCCGTTCCGAAGGCGTCGCGCGGATTGTTGAACTGAAGAATGTTTCCCGTGTAATCTTCGTCCCACAAAAGCGCCCAGCTGCCGATGTTTTCTTCGTCCTCGGGGACGTATTTGGTGTTGTAGATAACGCCGACCGTGCCGAACGTATAGGGAACGCTGTATTTTTCGTCGGGATCGTAGTAAAGTCCTTTGAAACGGTCTTCAATATATTTGTAGTTTTCAATGCTTTCGGCAGGATTGAACTCTTTTATAAGTCCTTCGGAGGCAAGCCGCGCCGCCATATAGTCGGAAGGAATGATAACGTCATAGCTGACCGCTCCGCTTGAAAGCTTTGCGTAGAGATCCTCGTTTGAAGAATATGTCGAATAGTTCACCTTTACATTTTTGCCCAGAACGCTGCGGCAGTATTCTTCAAAGGCGCGGTTCACATCGAGCGAGCCGTCGGAGCCGTCGGAAATGTATTCGCCCCAGTTGTAAACGTAAAGCGTTACGGCGTCGCCGAGATCCTTTTCTCCGTCCGTGTTTCCGCAGGAGGAAAGCATCAGTGCCGAAACAAAAAGCAATGCGGCAAAGAAAACGGAAACGATTTTTTTCATCATTTTGCGCCTCCTGCCGTTTTCGGCTTTTTCTTTCCGAACGAGCCTGCAAAATTGACAAGGAAAAGCAGTATAAGTATTGCGAACACCATAAGCGAGCAGAGAGCATACATACTGTATTTTACCTCGTGTGCCGTCTGGTTGTAGATGTATAAAGGCAACGTCTGAAAGTCCGGAGAGGAAACGAAATGGCTTATTACGAAATCGTCGAGCGAAAGCGTAAAGCCGAGCATAAGTCCGGATATTATTCCCGGGAGCACCATCGGAAGCTCTATTCTGAAAAACGTGCGTGCGGGCGTACAGCCGAGATCGAGCGCGGCGTCGCATATGGAGCGATCCATCTGCTTGAAGCGCGGAAGCACGGACAGAATGACATACGGCAGAGAAAATGTGGTATGCGCGATTATCATAGTGGCTTTGCCGAATTTTATCGGTATAAACGGAACGGACATAGCCGCGACGAAAAGAAGCATCATCGACACGCCCGTAACGATATCGGGGTTCATCATCGGGACGTTTGTCACGGACATCACCGCGGTTTTAAGGTGACGGTTTCTCATAGCGTTTATTCCGAACGCGGCAAATGTGCCGATAAGCGTTGCGAGAAGCGACGATATCACCGCGAGCGAAAGCGAATTTTTAAGCGCCGTAAGCGCTGTGGAATCGCTGAAAAGCTCCTTGTACCAGTGCAGTGAAAAGGTTGAAAAGTGATTGAGCGAGCCTGCTCGGTTGAAGGAAAAGATTATAACCACAAGTATCGGCGCATAAAGCAGCGCGAATATAAGCGGTATATATATTCTGGACAAGGTTTTCATACAATAATACCTCCTTCGCCTTCGCTGCCGTCGGTGAAGCGGTTCATTACCGCAACGGAGATGATTATGAGTATCATCATTACAAGCGATATCGCCGCGCCTATGTTATAGGTGCTGACGTTCTGAAAATGTCTTTCGATAGTATCGCCGATGAGATCGAAACTGCCGCCGCCGAGCTTCTGCGAAATGTAGAAGGTGCTTATTGACGGAACGAAAACCATTGTTATTCCCGAAACAACGCCGGGAAGCGAAAGCGGAAAGGCTACGCGGAAAAGCGATTGCGTTCCGCTGCAGCCGAGATCTGCCGCCGCTTCAAAATATCTTTTGTCGAGCTTTGAAAGCGTTGTGTATATCGGAAGCACCATATAGGGAAGAAAATCATAGACCATACCCAGAATGACCGCGCCCGACGTGCCGACTATCTTTACCTTGGCAAGACCTATCTGTTCGAGCAGGGAATTGAGAAGTCCGCCGTTGTCGAGTATAGCCATGAGAGAATAGGTTCTGATAAGAAGGCTTATCCACATCGGAAGCATCAGCAGAACGACAAGTATTTTCTGTGTTTTCGGCTTGAGCTGTGATATAAAGAATGAGAGCGGATATCCGATGATTATGCATATCGCCGTTGCAATAAGCGCAAAGCACACCGAAAGAAGAAATATGTGTAAGTAGCTTGAGAGCATTGAGATATTGTCAAAAGTGAAGTTGCCGTATGTGTCGGTAAAGGCAAAGTAAGCAACAAACACCAAAGGCGCTACCACGAAAAGCAATATCCATATGATGTGCGGTACGGCGGCGAATTTTTCAAGAAACGATGTCTTTCTCATTCCTCTTCCGCCTCCGATTCGTTTTCTTCCTCGTCATCTTCACCGGCGTCGGAAAGCTCGTCAAACTCTTCGCTGTAAGACGAATAGTCACCGTACATATCGGAGTATTCCGATTTTTCCATTATGTGAATGGCGTCGGGCTCGATGAAAAGTCCTATTTCGGAATCCGGCGCGCAGTAGTCGGTTGTCTGTATCATCCATTTGAAGCCGCCGATATCGACGATTATTTCCCAATGAACGCCCTTGAAGGTTACGGAGGTCACGATGCCGCGCAGCATACCCTTGTCGGTCGGCACGATATCGACGTCTTCCGGACGGACAACGACGTCAACGGGGATATTTTTTCCGAAGCCCTTGTCAACGCAGTCGAAAACGTGACCGGAAAATCTAACCTTGAGGTCGTCAAGCATTATGCCGTCAAGAATGTTCGATTCGCCGATAAAGTCCGCAACGAAAGCGTTCTTCGGCTCGTTGTATATATCTGTGGAGGAGCCTATCTGCTGAATTTCGCCGTCCGCCATAACCACTATCGTGTCGGACATGGAGAGCGCCTCCTCCTGATCGTGCGTAACGTAAATAAATGTTATGCCCGTCTGCTGCTGAATGTTTTTAAGCTCCTTCTGCATATCCTTGCGGAGCTTGAGATCGAGCGCGGCAAGCGGCTCGTCCAGAAGCAGCACCTTGGGGTTGTTTACAAGCGCACGGGCGATTGCAACTCTCTGCTGCTGACCGCCGGAAAGCGTGGTCACGCTGCGCTTTTCAAAGCCCTTGAGGTTTACAAGAGCTATCATTTTTTCAACGCGCTCGACGATTTCCTTTTCGGGTGTGCGGTGAACGCGGAGGCCGAACGCGATGTTTTCAAAAACGTTCAGATGAGGAAACAACGCGTATCTCTGAAAAACGGTGTTTACGTTGCGCTTGTAGGGGGGAAGGTCATTTATCGTTTCGCCCATAAAGCAGACGTCGCCCTCGTCGGGTTCGACAAATCCGCCTATTATACGAAGCGTTGTCGTTTTACCGCAGCCCGAAGGACCGAGAAGCGTGATAAATTCCTTGTCGTGAATGTCAAGAGAAAGATTTTTGAGTACGGGTTCGCCGTCAAAGCTTTTTGAAATGTTTCTAAGCTCGATGATTTTTGTGTTACGATCCATTTCTGCTCCCACTTTTAATTAAAAATTTCCGGTTTTCCGGATTTAAAAAAATGCACGAAAAACCGAAATTTTCCGTGCATAAAAAGTGCCGTGAACAATATCAAAAAATATTTTTTCGACCGGACGGAAGCCCCGCCCGAAATTCACAAGAGCATTATAGCAGATATATATTCAAAATGCAATATTTTTTTGAAAAAAACTTAAAAAAATCGAAATTACGCGAAAATAACGGAATTTACCCCCGATTTTCCTCTGTTTTTCGCCGAAATGCTCGATTTTTGTCCTGTATGCTCCGATTAAATCGCAAAATCTTCTCCCAAAACCGCGCTCTCCTCAAGCATAACGGGAACGGTATCGCGGGCGTCCGGAGCGGGCGGCTCTATACGGATAAGCTCCACCGTCATATCGTCGCTGCGCCTGTTTTCCCTGCGGGCGCGCAGCATTATTTTTTCCGCCGTCAGAGCAAGATCGCTTGATATTTCTTTTGTAAGATAATCGGCAAGCCACGTTCCGTCAAATTCGGGATCTCCGCAGATTCCGTCGCTTACCATTACTATAACGTCGCCTGTTTTCAGGTCGAATTCCGTTATCTCGGCGGAAATGTCCGAAAGTATTCCCAGGGGAAGCGTTCCCGACGATATTCTGTAAAGCTTTCCGCCGCGTATTATATAGGAAGGAGCCGCTCCGCTCTTTATAAACGAGGCTGTTCCCGTGTGCATATCTATTTCAAGCAGATCTATTGTGGCAAAGCATTCGGCGCCGCGATTTTTAAGGAACATATTCATCATTTCAAGGGTGGTTGTTTTGTCGTTGCCGCAGGCGAGCATCTTTTCAAGAAAGACGCGGCAGACGCGCGAGGTAAATGCGGCTGTTTTTCCGCTTCCCATACCGTCGCAGATAAAGCAGTAAAAGCGTCCGTCCGCGGATTCCGTCACGGATACGCTGTCGCCGCACACGCGCTCGCCCTCCTTTTCGGACTGCTTTCCGGCATACGAAACGCCGTAGCTTTTTGCGCCTTCAAGGGTCATTGCGGCGCATCCGCGCTCGACCGTGTATTCCGGAGAAAGAAATTTTGCGCCGCATATATCCTCGCAGATTTTTCTTATGTCCTCCGCGCCGAGCGTCCCCGAAAGGAGAGAAGTCCCCGTTGCGACTATGTACTTTTTTCTGTCTCCGCACACGACGACGTTTTCGGCGGCAAGTCCCGCGCGGAGCAGCGCTCTCGAAAGCCTTTCGGAAAGCGTCCTGTCAATTGTGTAGCCGACTCCGCTCTGCGCCACGGCGTCGGACATCATTTGGGACATTGCGCCGTAGTCGAAGGCAAACACGCCCGTTTTGTCAAATTTCAATGCGTATTCTATCATTTTTGAAGCGCGAAGATTTATTTCGTCCGTTATTTCGTCGCTTTTCGGACATTTGCAGCGCGTAAGCTCCGAAAGGCGCGAGGAGGGAAGTCTGCCCGAGGTCATCAGCTTTGAAACAAAGCGTTCAAAGCGAGTGTCGGAGGATATCGACGACATATTCTTGCAGGGACATTCGAGCGGACAGCCGGAGCATTTTTCCGCCCATACCGCGCGGCACATATTTGCAAGGGAGGTTTCATCCGGACGGCGCATACGTTCAGATATGTTTTTTATCACCTGAGAAAGCGAAGCCATAGCTTCGGATAAAAGCTTTAATTTCATTACTCTGTCCTCCTCGCGTTTTTTCTCCGTTATATCGTGACAAAGCACGCCTGCCGAGCTTTCTTCCGTCGGCGTGTATTTCGGCATTATTTTCAGTATCGCGGAAACGGTTATCACAGATGTTCCGATAAGCGCTTCAAAAAGAAACGAAAGCACCTTTTCCGTTCCTCCGCTTGCCGCTCCGCAGGTTATCGCAGCAATAAGTCCCGCGGCGGAGGCGGCTACCGCGTTTACGGGGAAGAACAGTCCGGAAAGCGCTCCGAAAAACGCAAGCTCGGCGCAAAGTCCGCCGCCGCAACCGAGCGCGGCGACAAAGCCCGCAGCGCACCCTCTTGCCCATCCGCCGCAGTATCCGCACCAGAGCACCGCCCCGAACGCGAAAACAAGCGACGGCGATACCGAATAAAGCTTTATATCGGAAAGGGAAAGCGTTACTCCGAACAAAAGCAGCGCTCCGCCGACCTCATATGCCGACGGGAAAAAATAGCGTCTGTCGAACACCGAAACGAAAAGAAAGGTCATCGCGCCCGAAGCGCACGCTGAAAATACTCCGCCCGTTATCGTAACCGTATCGAATCCGCAGACGAAAACCGTCACAAGCGCGCCGCCGATCGAGGCGATACAAGCCGTAAGCACTCTTGTAAGCGCGTCGTCGGTAAGTCTGCCCGAGCTTTTCAGACAGGATCTGTCTGCGAAAAGAAAGCAGAATACCCATCGCGCAGCGCATACAAGTATTGCCGCCGCGCAGTATGTAAAGGCGCTTGCCCCGATCGAGCCGTCAAAGGTCAGCCTGCACAGGATTCCGAGCGAGGCAAAGCCCGTGCCCGATGTAAGGGACGAGGTGAGCGCGATTATAAACGGGTATGTATCGAGCGGGGCTTTTGCTCCGGAAAGCAGAAGTCCGAGCAGAAACGCTCCCGATGCATATACGGCGCGTATGAGAAGCTTTCTTGCAGGGCTTTTTCCGTATTCCTCTATCGGCATACTGCCCGTGCGGACAAAATTTTTGTTTTGCAATATATCACGTCCTTTGCTTTATTATACATAATTATAATAAAACAAAAACGCCCGAGGTGCGTGTCGATCGGCGACGGGCGAAAAGCGGTTTATTTCTTTGCCTTTTGCCGCAGTGACGCATGACGGGCGTTTTTATTCGGATTTATATATTATTTTGTTTGATTTTGACCTATGATTTTTATGCCGCGATATCGTAAACAGAAGCCGCATCCGAAGCGGGAAGCATATTTTCAATGAAAATTCCGTAGCCGGAGGCGGGATCGGAAACAAGAACGTGAGTTATTGCGCCTATCAGCTTTCCGTCCTGAATTATCGGACTTCCCGACATTCCCTGAACTATGCCGCCCGTTTTTTCGAGAAGAGAATGATCGGTTACGGTTACGGTAAAGTTCTTCTGACTTGTGCCCGAATCTATTTTTGATATTTCTATGCTGTATTTTTTTCTGCCCTCTCCGTCAACCGTGGTGAAAATATAAGCTTCGCCTTCGTGTACTTCATTCTTTTTTCCTATCGGATAAAGCTCGTTTTCAAGCCCTTCGGGAACGGAGGAAAGAACTCCCGTTATGCCCGAAAACGTGTTTGCGGAAAGCTTGCCGTTCTGCTTTCCGGAAAAGAAGCCGTGAAGCTCGCCCGGTGCGCCGCGCTTTCCCGATGTTATTCCCGTGAGAATAACGTCTTCAACCGTGCCCTCCGCCATGGGAAGCAGCGCCCCGCTTTCGGGATCGCATATTCCGTGGCCGAGTCCCACAAAGGTGCTTTCGGACGGATCGATAAAGGTTATCGTGCCTATGCCGGACGCGCTTTCGCGAACCCAGAGCCCGAGCCTCCGCTCTCCGTCGGAGTCGGGAAGCGGAGTGAGAGTCGCCGTAAGTTCTTTGCCTGCGCGAAGGTATTTTATTGTCACATTGCCTTCGGAGCTTTTCACCTCGTCGATAAGAGTGTCGGCGCTCTGAACCTTGCTGTTGTTTATGAAGGTTATCACGTCGCCTCTGCGGAGTCCCGCGTCAAGCGCCGGAGATATTTTTCCGTCGCCGACGGGGCGGATTCCGGTTATCATAACGCCGTCTGTCCTGAACCGGACGCCGAGCGGCGTTCCTGCGGCAATAAGCGTATCTCCGCTTGCGGCAGAGACGCCTATTGCCGAAAAAATCATTATCGCGGTCAAAAAAACAATCAGCCGTGTAGCCGCTTTGCTTTTCGTCATTTTTCCGCTTTCCGGCGGAAGTTTTTTTCATAAACGCTCCGCCGGCGCGTTTATGCGGCACTTTTTTGTGTGCCGCTTTTAATTTGCGACGCACGGATTTTTTTATGCTGATATTTTGTTTGAAAAGAAAAGTAAACATAATAAACTTTGTAAAAACAAAAGAAAACACAAGAAAAACGAAAAATGAAAATAATTGAAAAAGAAAATCAAACGCCGATAACTAAAGCTTCTTTAGCTTTTTCAATAAGCCACGTCAGCGCAGGTACTAAAAAATCTGTATATCGTCCCCGATAACCGAAGTTTCTTTTGCCTACTTTTCTTTTCCAAA
>CAVKJG010000052.1:6171-11030 GCA_963656825.1 Sphaerochaetaceae bacterium | reverse complement strand
ACCCTATATATTATACATGTATGTCGAAGGATATGCTTATTAATATTATTACAGGCAATCGTTTGTTGAAACCTACGGAGAATGTTTTAAAACAAATTGAAAATGCGGAAAACGAATTGAAACGTCGTGGAATCAAACTTCCAAAATAAAGGAAGAAACTATGCAACACGCAAATAACCAAGCGAGACTATTATACATACTGAAATATCTATGGGAAAATACAGATGATGAACACATGGCGACACTTGCTCAAATAGTTGATCATCTATCCGGTGTCGGAATACAGGCAGTAAGTAAAACGGTTGCAGCCGATATAGAGCTTCTTGAACAGTTCGGTATTGATGTCATTTGTGTAAAGAGTACTCAGAACAGGTATTTTATCGGTTCTCGAGTATTCGAGTTACCCGAAATAAAAATGCTTATCGACGCTGTTCATTCGGCATCTTTTCTATCCGAAAAACAAACACAGAAGCTCGTGGAAGAGATGGGCGCACTTGTCAGCTTACATCAACACGAATGTCTTCGTCGTAATCTTGTCGTGAGCAAACCCAAAATAAACAATCATAAGTTGTTTTATACGATAGACGCATTGAACTTTGCGATTGATCAAAAGAAGATCGTGCATTTTCAATATGCAAAATACGACAGAGACGGGAAACGCTCTTTAAAATACAAAGGGTATACCTATACTTTCAGTCCGATGGCAATTGTGTGGAATATGGACAGCTACTATGTAGTAGGATTTCCCAAATCGGGCGAGAAGCTTGTCAGCTATCGTATTGACAAAATAGAGAGTCTGACGATTTCAGATGTGGATTCCAATGCCGCTTACGATTTTGATTTGTCCGAAGAGATACAATCGAAGTTTTTAATGTTTGGTGAAGCCTCCGAACAAGTTACACTTTCTTGCACTTATGATGTAATGGATCGTATTATTGATCGCTTTGGCGAGGATATTAAAATCAATCCTAAAGATGATAAATGCTTTGAAGTGATGGTAGAAGTTTCTGTAGGCTCAACATTCTTTTCGTGGATATTTAACTATGGCGGAAAAATTCGCATTGTTGCTCCAGAATCGGTTAAATCTGAGTTTGATAAGATGTTACATAAGTTCGATTAAAAAAAACGTGATAAATTTTTCATAAAAAATGCAAAATTTTGATGAGGTGGGCGTAAATCAGCCCACCTCATTTTCATTTGCGAAAATGCTATTGACAATCGTCAGCGATGTGGTATAATTTAATCACGATGTTTCCCGACGAGGAAATGACGCGGTAGAAGGATTGGTGAATATGATGGACAAAACTTTTGGTGAGTTTCTGACTCGTGTGCGGAAAGAGAGGGGCATTACGCTCCGGGAATTTGCACGGCGCGTGGATCTATCACCCGAATATGTTTGTAATATAGAAAAATGCAGAAAGCCGGCACCAGGAGCAGAGGTGCTGGAACGAATTGATACAGTATTGAATCTGACTGCCGATGAGCGTGCAGAAATGTATGATCTGGCGGCGAACTCCAAGAACACCGAGAATGCGGTGCCGGAGGATCTGACAGGATTTTTGAATGATAACCGCGTCATTCTGACCGCGCTTCGTACAGCACGGGATATGGATGCCACAGATGAGGACTGGCATGAATTTATGGCAAAGCTTACTGCCAAAAGGAAAGGGACAGATAATTGATGAAGTATTCATACCTACCACGCAAAGCTGATTTAAGAATGGAACAACTTGCATTGCGGGAATTAAAAAAGGTTGATCCACAGCTTGTGTGCGGGGAACCTTGTTCTGTCCCGATTGAAGAAATCATAGAGAATTATTATGGCATTTCAATCGAATATCATTATATGAGAAAGACTCTGAGAACCCTCGGACAGATGATTTTCGATGGTGGTCATGCGCCTATTTATGATATGGAAAAACAACAGTATACACTGATTGATGTTCCGCCCAAGACTATGCTTATAGATATCCGACTGACTCAGGATAGAAGGTATGCTAATCGGCTTCGGTTTTCCTATGCTCATGAGTTGGCACACTATATCTATCATAAAGAGTATTTCTCGGGCAGCAGTCAATCTCCGGCATTAAATAAAGGAGATGAGTACGTTGAGGATGACGACATTGAACGAGAAGCCAATATGCTATGTTCTTATATTCTGATCCCGACAGGACAGATGAAGAAGGCGTATTACCGCTTGATGGCAAGTGGTAATCAATCAACGATTGTAACCAATATGGCGGCGCTTTTCGGCGTTGCCTGTAAAACGATGGAGATCCGCATGAGAGAACACGGACTCATTAACTAAACGAAATGTTAATAATGAGTGCGGCGGCAGATGCCCCGTTATTTGCCGCCATACTCTGATTTTTTTGCAATTGGTGTTTCCTCTACGGGAAACAACCAGAAAGGATAACAATGAAGAAGATAGTCGTATGTCCCGTGTGCGGAACAAAATATGGTAAAGTAGATGAGCTTAAAGGTCTTGAACTTGTATGCTTCAAATGCAAAAGCGAATTAGTTGCAAATGTAACCCCAAACGGTGTAACAGTCGAGGTGTTGAATGATGTAATGTATGTGGAATCCGAAAAGGGATCCCATCGCTTATCGATCCAAAGAACATGATTGATTGTTCTGAAAATTGAATAGGAATGAGGCTTTGTTATAGAAGGTCGAACTCGACAGTGCTCCATACCTTGAGTGAGTATGATGTTAAGTGAGAATCGTGATGGACACATAGCATAGCCAAAAATTTGTCGCAGAGAGCTGAACCCGACATAGCATCGCTAAGAGCCTGACAGATAGACATTATCCAAGAGAAGGATAAGTCTGTTTGTCAGGCTCTTTTTTTCTTTTGCATTTTGCCTATCTGTCTGCCCGGAAAGGACAGAAGATGAGAAACGCATGGCAGCCCTACTTAGCTAAATATCCGTAATCTCCGAATTTTTGATTTTAACCCAAAAACAAAAATTCAAGGAGATTACGAAATGAATAACCACGATTTATACAAGAGCAACAGAAAGTCGGATGACATCGTTTACCTTTACACAAACGGAGAAACGGACAGATATATCAAGACCGAGGAAGGCATCATCCTCGTACATACCAACGCCAAAGGCGGGAAGACGACAAGCCTTTTACCGGCAACCGTGATGAGTGTCGAAGAATTTGACGCTTTGAAGAAACACTCTGATGAGTCCTATGAGAATATGGCGGGTTCGGATTATCTTGAGGAACGGAATTGCACCTCAGTCATTTCCTTTGATGAAGCATCTATTGCCGACACAGAGGAATCGCCCGAAGAATGCCTGATCCGTGAGATGGACGAAATGGAGCACCCGCCTATTGAGACTTGGGAAAATGCAATGAAGATTTTAGATTGTTGCGGACTTACCGAGGCTCAAAAGATAAGGTACTGGAAGCATTATTACAAAGGCATGACTGTCAGAAATATTGCCTCTGAAGAAGGCGTATCGCACATTGCAATAGTGCTTTCACTCGATGGCGCTCAAAAAAGAATAGAAAAATTTAAAAAATTTTATTTTAAGGGCTAAAAACTACTTACCCAAACCCCCGATTTTCGCTAATAGGTGAGGAGATAAAAATCGACCTCAACGAACCTTGAAAATTGAATATCCATTCAGCAGGTACGTTACTTGCATTGACGGGCGATGAGTCTGTCAGCCGATCCTGTAAGCGCGCGAAGACCTTCCTTACATAAGAAAGCGAGCGATCAATCTTATACAGGTGAATTCGGGTTGCTCCCGAAGTGTGGCGATCACAAATGCAAGGGACAATGATACTTCTGTAGCCGAAGGGCGCAGCTCGCGGAGTACCCGGGAGAGGTAAGAGCCTATGAGACCGAAAACGCAGTCGGTTGCCTGTCTGATTTCCCATAGTTGCCGGTTGCAAAACCGAGTGACGCACCCGGGGTGTCGAGGACAAATAGAAGGTGCTTGAAAGCAGGAACTCAAAGAGATGACTGCTTTCCTACATATTTATTATGAGACAAAGCACCCCGTGTATGGGAGATCATAATGGATATTCATTTTTCGCAAAAGGAAAAGGAGTATTGCAATGAAAAGAAACACGAAAAGATGCTGCATGGCAGCGAGCTGCGAGGAAAGACGCAGAAGATTTATTGAACAGTTTACTTGGGACAGGGACGTGTCCAAATGCGTAGCCGAAGATTTGCAGTCTTGTGGTTACAGCTCTATCTACGATTTTTATGACGAGCCGATTTACGAAGTTATGCGGAACGCAGAGCTTGACGAAGACGAACTCATCGAAGTTGCCGTCGCTGTGTATCGTGAAGAAAACAGGGGTCGGGGAGCAGCTTTCTCAAATCCTTTTGAAACGACATATCGGATCGAGCAGGAAGCAAACACGATTGCCGTTGCCTATGACAGACAGGCGGATTACATGTCTTTCGGAGATATGACCTTTGGCGAGTTACTGTCCGCGCCATTCCTGAGAGTACAACATATTCCATACATCGTCAGCCTTGTGGTGGCAGCAAATGAAGATGAGGGCTTCTCAACGGAATACCTTGATACAGGCGACAACGACCTGTTCTGACATATGAAGGAGATAAACATAATGAAAGTTCAAAATCAAATACACGATTGTATGTCTTTTATGGAATTCAGATCAGTCCTGAAAGAATTCTTCGCTTTGAAGAAATCAGCAAGGAATAATGTTAACTACGCTGTTCATCTGAAAAAATGCGATGAGATCCTGGATAAGATCAGCGACTCCTTCGATGATGAATATGAAAACATCAAAAGATGGTTGTGTGGCATCCGATGCAAATACTATCATCCCGGAACAGGGTTTACAGCTGAAATTCCCATTGGGAA
>CAVKJG010000052.1:0-6161 GCA_963656825.1 Sphaerochaetaceae bacterium | reverse complement strand
TGATATTGAAGCAATATATAGCTTCCTCCGCTTTATTTTTAAGTTGAAAAACCACATTGAGATTGAAGACGAGGAACTGTACGAACTCGGCCTGCAAATTGCGAGAAGCAATTCGCCAGTGTTGTGGGATGAATGTTGAGGTGCGAGTATGGGAACACATCAGAAGCTTGTACAGCATCAAAAGACAAATCACCGGATACAGCGTTGTGATATTTACTTCGTCGATTTCGGGAACAACACGGTAGGCTCCGAACAGAGTGGGCAACGACCTGCATTGGTCGTGCAGAACAAAGTCGGATTGCGATACAGCCCGACAGTCGAAGTTGCGGCGATCACAAGCCAGATTAAGAAAACATATTTTCCGACGCACGTCGTTTTCAAGTGTGAGTCCTTGCCGAAAAAATCAATGGTCATGCTTGAGCAGCGATTTACCTTTGATAAATCTCGTTTGAAAAGGTATCTCGGAAGACTTCCGGCTGAGTATATCCCTTTGGTAGACAGAGCCATCAAGATTCAGGATGGTGTGCTGGATAAGGAAAGTATGAAGCAATTCGCGCTTGAGAGAAAGCGCAGGAGAGAAAAGAACAGAGGTAAGAAATGAGCGAGCAGGATGAAAATGTATTTGTCTATCTGCTGTCGTTATCCTGGGTTCGTAAGATGTTAAAGGAGAAGGTTTTAACGCCGGAACAGGCAGACAGGTTGAATAAGAAAAACGCAAAGGATATGAATTGCAGGGCGATTGAACTGTGATTGCGGTGGCACAAAATGTAAATCTGCGGCAACCGCAAAAGATTGCCGCAGATAGATACTATAGTATTTGTTACTCATACTATTTCAAAATTGTGTAGCATGAGCGAGTTAAATTACAAATTAGTCATCAACAGAAAATCTTTGAGTTTAATATGCTTGACCACGCTTGTTGAATAGTCGATGTCATCATTTGTAATCAGGATTTTCTGAGAGAGGTTATCAATGTTTTTGAATGCTCCGAATTCCCGTTCGTAAGCCTTATCCTCGGCAACACTGAGAGCCACCTGAACATAATATTGTAATCCGTCTTTTGCAGCAAGAAAGTCGATTTCTTTTCCGCTGTTGTTGAAAACGAATAGATCATATCCCATATAGATCAATTCAAGAAAAACGATATTCTCAAGATTATGAGACAGATCATAACGATTATTCAGGCAACGTATCGAGTTAAGAGAAACGTCTTCATTATAAACTTTTGTATAGTAACTGAGTTCCTTTTTAGTTTTGGTCGAGTAAGGCTTGACAGATTCTATGATATATGCTTCCTCCAAATATCCGAGATACTTCATGATCGTATTAACGGAGCAGTCGGCGTGTTCTCGCTTGATATATTCATGGATGGAATTGGCAGATACGATTCGACTGTTGGAACGAAGAACGAAGTTGACCAGACTCTTGAACAGTTCTGCTTTGCGAATCTTGTAACGACGGATCAGGTCATTGATAACAATGGTGTCATCCAAGTCATTCAAATATCTGTCTCTTGCTTCGGGAGAGTCGAACTCGAATCTCTTTGGAAATCCGCCCCAAACAAGATAATCGGTAACCGACAGATCTTTGCCGAGTTCACGACAATATTCAAGTGCTTCTTTGTATACAAACGGGCGAATGCGGAAAGCTACATACCTTCCACTGAGTTCCTTTGTGAATTCGCCGGACAAGAGTTTTGAATTGGAACCGGTAATAAAAAGAGAATTGTTGTGTAAACGAAGAGTCTTGCAGGCATCCTGCCATCCGTCAAGTGTTTGTATCTCATCGAAAAAAAGGAAGCATTTACCGGACTTGCGGTTTTCCTCAACATATGCAAGCAGGGCGTCGCAGGTCGTGATATTTGCCGATACTTTCTTATCTTCAAAGTTCAAATAGAGAATATTATCTGTTGTTTGTGCTATCTCGTCTCTGATCTGTTCCAAAATGACAGACTTACCGGAACGTCGAATGCCGGTAATGATTTTAATTAAGTCTGACTTGTAAAACGGACGAACATCCTTGATATAGTGTTCACGGACTATCATGAGATCACCTCCGGTATTATTATACTGCAAATTTTCTTGTTTGTCAAGAGAATTGTTCATCATACTGAAAGATTTGGTGAGAGAACGGAAAATCTTTCAGTATGATAACGGGAGAGTGCTTATGTTCGCACCTTTGCGGTCGAGAACATAAAAGAGTAAAATATATACAGCAAACGGAAAGGAGGCAGTCGTATGGCAACAAAAGAAGTAAAGATCATTAAGCCGACAGTGGCAAACGCAAATAATAACTTGATCCGTATGGCTGCCTACTGCCGTGTCAGTACCGATTCCGCAGATCAGGTCAATTCCTTCATGGCACAGGTTGCATATTACAGTGATTATATCGACTCACACGATAATATGACCCTTGTTGATATATATGCGGATGAAGGTATCACAGGAACGTCGGTCAACAAGAGAACGGATTTTAAGCGGCTTATCAAGGACTGTCAGAACAGAAAGATAGACCGAGTGATCGTAAAGAGCGTACAGCGCTTTGCGAGAAATTCTCTTGAGTGTATTGAGACGGTTCGCCTCTTGAGTGAATGTGGTGTTTCAGTCTACTTTGAAACCGACAACATCGACACCAAGAGCATGAACAATGAGATGTTCCTTTACATAAAGAGCGCATTTGCTCAAGGTGAATCGCTTTCTGCATCTAAAAGAGTATCAACCTCCATACGAATGAGGATGCAGGACGGTACATACATTACTTCTCACGCCCCGTATGGATATATCCTTGAAAACGGAACATTGGTTATCAACGAAGCCGAAGCGATTATCGTTTGTCAGATCTTCGATTGGTATCTTTCGGGTGTGGGAATAAACTGTATCACAGCCAGGCTCAAGGAAACGGACTCTGATCTATGGAACGCACCCCGTGTCCGTTATATTCTTACAAATGAAAAGTATATAGGGGATGCGTTACTTCAAAAGACCTTTACGCCTGCGCAGTTACCTCTGCGGAACAGACCAAACCGCGGCGAACTCGATATGTACTATGCCGAGGGAACGCACGAAGCGATTATCTCCAAAGAGGTTTTTGAAAAAGTCAAGCAGTTGCTTGAAGAACGAGGAGAGACACACGGACACAAGAACCGTGATCCGATTACATACCCTGTGCCATTCAGATGTCGCTATTGCGGATGGAAGTTCAGAAGTAAGCAGTTTAAGACGGAAAGGCTATGGGTGTGTAGCAGGAAGGGAACTGCCGGACAGGAATGCGAAACACGCTCCTATTCAGACAGGGAGCTTGATGACGCCTTCGTTCGTATGTATAACATCCTGCGCCAAAACGAAAAAGTTCTGATTGATGATACCATCTCGCAGTTGGTCTTCCTCAGAAACAAGCTGACGGCAGGGAACAGGGAGATCGCCGAGATCGACGCCGAGATCATGAAGGTCAGTGAGCAGAACAATATGTATGCAAAGCTTTACGCGCAGAACATCATCGACAACGTGACCTTTACCGAGAAGAACGATTTCTTCAAAAAGAGGATCGCGGAGCTTCGGGTAAGACGAAGCAAGCTCATATCCGAAGATGAAGAAGAGCATTGTATAGCCGATCTCAAAGAGCTGAAAAGGATATTGGAAGATTCGCCCGATAGACTGTTGTCGGCAGATACGGAGCTTATGAAGAAGATAGTCACGATGATATATGCAGAGCAGGACGGGGGAGTCACCTACGTTTTGACTGGTGGACTTGAGATGAAGATAAGAGAGGTCGCAAAATGGCATTAAGAACGATTACATACGGGTATGAAATGAAAGATGGAAAAATAACCGTATGTGTAAGTGAAGCAGAGGTCATAGAACAGATATACCGTAGATATGCTGCGGGAATGACGTTCGTTCAGATCGCTTCCGAGCTGACAGAGATGTCCGTCCGATACTTCGGGGATAACAGCCAGTGGAACAAAAACATGGTGCATCGTATTGTAGGCAATTCGAGATATATCGGCGGCGATGACTATCCTCCGATACTTAGTGAAGAACTGTATAGCGCAGCAATCAAAAGGAAAGAGGAAAAGGCTTGTGCCCAAAAAGATGTCTCGCCTTTGATAGATTACCTTCGGGAAAATGTGAAATGCGGAGACTGCGGCGGACGAATGAAACGCATTGGCAAATGGCGTAGCAGGGAAAAGTGGATGTGCGCTTGTGGGTGTAAGAGCGATGTTTATCTCTCGGACAAGTATCTGACAGAGTGCATCATATCCACGCTGAACCGCACGATAGAGAACCCGACGCTATTGAGGACAAAAGCGGATCAAAATACATACAATCCTTCGCAAGCGGTTATCCGGCAAGGAAAAGAAATTGACCGACTGCTTGACCAGGCGGACTTGAAGTTCAACATTGTTAAGCAGGCAATTCTTGAGTATGCACGAATGAAGTTTGAGTGTTGTACCGAGAATCCGGCAGATGCGTACACAGAATATATCGTGGAAAAAATGCAGAGGTCGAAGTTGACCGAGCTTGATGAGAGCTTGCTGAAGGATGTATGTGCAAAGCTCATATATAATATGGAAGGAACCATAACCATTGAGTTTAAGAACTCGGTACAGATAACAGGCAATAAGGAGGAGAAAAAAGATGAACGCAGTTATGCCTAAAACAATAACGAAGATCGAAGCCAACCCAATTCTTTCAAGGAAGAACAGCGAGCTTGAGATGTTAGATGTCGCTGCCTATTGCCGTGTTTCTACCGATAGTGATGAGCAGCTTGAGAGTTACGATGCACAGGTTTCCTACTACACTGACTATATTGCCAAGAACCCCAAGTGGAGGTTTGCGGGAATCTTTGCAGACCCCGGTCTTACGGGAACCTCAGATCACCGTGAGAATTTCCAAAGGCTTATCCGTCAATGCAAGAAAGGCAAGATAAAGCTGATCCTTGTAAAGTCGGTTGCGCGTTTCGCAAGAAACGTCGTGGATAGCCTAAAATACTGCCGTATGCTTAAAGCCATAGGTGTAGGCGTCTACTTTGAGGAGCAGAACCTTAACACCATGAATTCCGACACGGAAATGATTCTCGGCATACACAGCGTTATGGCACAGGCTGAAAGTGAAAACATCAGCGCAAACGTGCGATGGGGCATTCAGCAGAGAATGAAAAGCGGAACATTCGCATTCCGCTATAACATCCTCGGTTATCGCAAAGGCGAGGACGGTGAGCCTGAGATCGTGCCGGAGGCGGCAGAGGCAATACGGGAAATATATGAGATGTACCTTGCGGGTTCAAGCTTGGATCAGTTGAAAAGTTACCTTGAAACAAAAGGCATACGGACGTTGAAAGGAAAGAACGAGTGGTCGAAGGAGCAGATAAAGAACATCCTTACAAATGAGAGATATGTCGGAGATATGCTCTTACAAAAGACATTTACCGAGAACTGCATCTCCAAAAAGGTTCGCGTGAACCGTGGGGAAATGGCAAAGTATCTTATTTCAAATAATCATCCGGCAATCGTATCAAGGGATATTTTCCAGGCAGTTCAATCCGAGATGGCACGGCGTACAAGTAAGCATAAGATTTCTGATCTGAATATAACCGAACAGGCAAAATACAGTGGGAAGTATGCGCTTTCTGAAAAGTTGTACTGCGGTGACTGCGGTAGTGCATATAGACGCAGGGTGTGGGTGAGGAAAGATGGAAACAAGGTTGTATGGCGCTGCATCAGCAGACTTGAACATGGAAGCCAGTATTGCCACAGCTCCATTACTGTTGAAGAACCCAAGTTGCATCAGGCAATCTGCAATGCTTTGAACCAAGTGGCAAGCGTTAAGGATAAAGCGTTTGATTTGCTTTCTGCCAATCTTATGTATGCAGTCACGGGCGACAGCAAAGTGCTTGATGCCTATTCGATAGAGCAGAGCATTGAACGAGTGAAGGCAGAAATGGATAACGCCGTTGAGAAGTGCGCGAAGACCGAAGGTGATGTGTCTCGCTTTCTTGAAGGAATCTCTCAATTAAATCAGCAACTCATAGCTTTGAGAGAACAGCTTGAGATCGCCAAGAAGCAGAGTGCTGCGAGTGAAGCCGTCTGCACAGATGTCGAGAGAATAAAAAAGATGCTATCCGATGATAGCCTCCGGTTCGATGAATATGATGATAAGTAT
>CAVKJG010000051.1:0-11774 GCA_963656825.1 Sphaerochaetaceae bacterium | reverse complement strand
AGGTAATGCAATGCAGAAAAACAAAGCCAGAGAACCGCGACTTATTGTTGGCGTGATCATATTGATGATATCCAATATAATTGTAAAAGTCATAGGCGTTTTATTCAAAATACCTCTGCACGAGCTTTTGGGCGACAGAGGTATGAGTTATTTCAATATAGCTTATAATCTGTTTACAACCTTGTATCTTGTATCGACGGCAGGACTTCCGACCGCAATATCAATGATGGTATCGGAGGCGAGAGTAAAAGGAAAAAAGCTTGAAGTCAGGCGGATATTCCGCACGACAGTATGCTTGTTTTTCGTTCTCGGTACTATAGGAACGTCTGTAATGCTGTTTGGTTCGGGCGGACTTGCGTCACTTATGGGTTCCAATGACGCAAAATGGGCTATAATGGCGATATCGCCGACGCTTTTTCTTATTTGCATATCAAGCTCCATACGCGGATATTTTCAGGGACATCAGAATATGTTTCCCACTGCATGCTCGGAAATAATAGAATCCGCAGGCAAATTTGTTTTGGGAATAGTTCTCGGAACATGGGCTGTAAGAACGGGAAAAAGCATAGAAATCTGTGCGGCATATGCGATATCGGGCGTTGCGATAGGCGAAGCGTGCGGATTGATTTTTCTTATATGTGCAAAGCTTTTGCACAAACAGGATTACAGCTATACGCTTGCAGAGGATGACGGAACGGTTTCATCGTCAAAGAAAATACTTAAAAATCTGCTTCTTATATCCGTACCGGTAATGTTAAGCTCGGTAGCGCTCAATCTGACAAGCACCATAGATACATTTACCATAATAAATATTATAAAACGATATTCTTCGGCAGAAACGGCGGAAGCTGCATACGGAAACTATACAACCCTTGCGGTAACTCTTTTCCACTTGCCGTCGGCATTTATTTATCCCATTTCAACATCACTTGCGCCGGCATTGTCAGCCGCAAGAGCAGCTGAAAACAAAACAAAAGAAAAAAACGTCCTAAACGCTTCGACCAAAATGACGGTAATAATTTCCATACCATGTGCCATAGGAATGGCAATCATGTCGGGACCGATACTGAGCCTTTTATTTTCAAACGAAGTTTCGGTAGCAAGTGCGGCACCGCTTTTGTCAATATTATCTCCGGCGATATTCTTTTCGGCGATGCTTACGGTCACATCGGCGGCGCTTCAGGCTTGCCATTATCAGAAAAAGCCTATAATATCAATGCTTTGCGGAATAGCAGCAAAGGCGGTTGTAAGCTGTGCGCTTATGTCGGTTGAGTCGATAGGAATACTGGGCGCACCGATAGGAACGCTTGTAAGTTATTTTGTTATGGCGGCAGTGAATTTTATATTCGTGCTTAAATATGTAAGCTCTGAAATAAATATTTT
The DNA here is from genome assembly GCA_963656825.1 of Sphaerochaetaceae bacterium. Classification (GTDB taxonomy): domain Bacteria; phylum Bacillota; class Clostridia; order Oscillospirales; family CAG-272; genus CAG-841. The sequence goes on along the minus strand of CAVKJG010000051.1, from coordinate 10,391 downwards.
CAGACTTATTGTAAAGCCTGTGGCTGCGTCAGGACTTGCATCGGTAATAACCCTGACTTCATATAACGTAATATGCCGAGCAGGACATCCTACCGTAGCAACAATCGTGTCGATAATTCTTACGGTATTCGCATATTTTATTTTACTTTTTGTTCTGAGAGATTTTAATCGTGAAGATATAATGATATTTCCGCACGGAGAAAAAATATATAACGCGCTTGTAAAAATGCATTTAATGAAATAAGTAAATCCGTAATAAAAACCGGAATAAAATCAAAATTCGAAAAGAATTTTTGAAGCTATCCGGTTTTTTATTTTTTTACTTCCCCGATTTATATAAAATTTCTATTTTGTATAATTCACTCTGTGCGGCTACATTGCGCCGAATATACTCGTTTGTCGTGTAATTAACGCTCCGCGAGCGTGTTCCCCTCTGATCGCTCATTACCTTACCTTTGGAACACGCTCTCTCCGCTTACAAAAGCTTATGCACGGATTTTATGAATTTCCAAGCTTCTTTGTTTTGTCAAACGATGCTTTTACCGCATTGATAACAGTTGCGCGGAAAGCTCCGTTTTCAAGCGCATGCACGCCCGCGATGGTCGAACCTCCCGGACTGCACACTGCGTCTTTCAGACTGCCGGGGTGCATACCGCTTTCGCTAACCATCGAAGCGGCGCCTATAAGCGTCTGAACCGCATATTTCTGCGCTTTTTCTCGGGAAAGTCCGCATTCTACCGCGCCGTCCGAAAAAGCCTCGATAAACATATATACAAACGCCGGTCCGCAGCCCGAAACAGCGCTCCCTGCGTCAATAAGCGATTCCTTTATTTCGTCAAGAGTTCCCGATTTTCCGAGGATATTGTTGAAAACCGCTTTTGTACTGTCGCATACAAGGTCGTTTGCGCACCATAAAGTCATTCCTTCCCCGATTGAAACGGGAGTATTCGGCATAATTCTTATCACGGGGCACGAAAAGCCGAGATAAGAAGTTATTTTTTCAATGCTTATGCCCGCCGCCATAGTGACGAGCGTAAAGTCGTTTCGTCCGGACAAAATTTCCTTTATGCCGTCTGTCATTTCAGGCAATACGTCAGGCTTTACTGCAAAGAAAATAATATCGCATTTTTTGGCTATTTCTTCATTCGTCGATGCCGATATTCCAAGTTCTGAGGCTGCTTTTTCAGCTTTTTCTTTAGTTCTGTTTGATATATAAATTCGGGTGTCGACCGTACTGTTTTTTACAGCTTTTGCAAGCGCATATCCCATATTTCCGGCGCCTATAAATCCGATGTTAAGCATTTTTCCTCCTTTTTTCACTCAGCGGATCTGCCCGTTGCCGTGAATAATATATTTATATGTTGTAAGCTCACGAAGCCCGAGAGGTCCGCGAGCGTGCAGTTTTTGCGTGGATATTCCCATCTCGCAACCGAGTCCGAACTCGCCTCCGTCGGTAAAACGCGTCGAGGCGTTGACATATACCGCGGCGCTGTCAATATTTGAAAGAAAATAGTCGGCGGTAGCTTTGTTTTCCGTGATTATGGCTTCGCTGTGCGACGTCGAATGTGCCGCAATATGCTCCACCGCGTCCTGTACGGAATCAACTATTTTCACAGCCATGATATAATCAAGAAATTCGGTATCGAAATCACTCGGTTCAGCCTTTGCCGCATCGATATAATTCAGCGCGGTATCATCACACTTGAGCGTTACGGGCTTTAATCCTTTTTCCGCTCTTTCGTCAACCAGACGTTTTTTCAGAAGCGGGAGAAATTCAGGCGCTATATCTTTATGAACAAGACAAGCCTCCGCAGCATTGCAAACGGAAGGACGACTTGTCTTTGCATTTTCTATTATTGAAAGTGCTTTTGAAAAATCAGCGTCCCTGTCAACATAAATGTGGCATATTCCCGTTCCCGTTTCGATACACGGAACGATCGCATTTTCTACGCAGGCGCGGATAAGTCCCGCGCCGCCCCTCGGTATAAGCAGATCGACATAACCTTTTGCAAGCATAAGCTCTTTTGCGCTTTCTCTTGAAATATCGTCAACAATTTGAACCGCGTCCTTGGGTAAGCCTGCTTTTTCAAGCCCGCATCGGAGTATTTCCGTAATTGCCTTTGACGAATTATAAGCTTCCTTTCCTCCGCGAAGTATGCATACGTTGCCGCTTTTCAGCGAAAGCGACGCCGCATCCGAAGTAACGTTCGGACGGCTTTCGTAGATTATGGCAATGACTCCCATAGGCACGCTTACTTTTTCGATTATAAGCCCGTTCGGACGCTCTACCCTTTCAAGCACATTTCCTATCCGAGAAGGCAATTTCGCCACATCGAGTATTCCCTTCGCCATGCCGTCAATACGCCCTTTGTCGAGAGCCAGCCGATCTATCATGACGTCGCTTATTTTGCCGCGTGCCGCATCAATGTCGATTTTATTTTTAGCCAATATAATGCCCGAATTTTCAACCAGAGCCTCCGCCATATATTCAAGCGCACGGTTGATGTCGTCGGCTCCGAAACCGCGCATTTCCTTTGACGCATTTTTTGCTCTTGCGAGTATTTCCCGTGTTTGCATTTTCTTTACACTCTCTTTGCGTGAAATTTTGTTCCTGTGGGATTTCCGTCAATTATACCGTACAGATTTTCGGGATTATCTCCATGCATTATTATCATATCGCAGCCTGCGGAATTTGCTATTTTTGCCGCCTGAAGCTTGGTTGCCATTCCGCCCGTTCCTCTGGCTGTACCGGCATCTCCTCCGAGTGCCATTATATCGTCTGTCAGCTCAAATACGTCGCGGATAAGTACGGCATCGTTGCATTTGTGCGGATCCTTGTCGTAAAGTCCGTCTATATCCGACATAAGAACAAGAAGATCCGCCTGCGTGCTTTCGGCAACGATTGCGGCAAGCGTATCGTTGTCGCCTATTTTTATTTCGTCCGTTGCGACAGTATCGTTTTCGTTTATTATCGGAAGCACTCTCTGTTCAAGCAACTTTTGCATTGTATTTTCAAATTTTGCGTGTCTGTCCGGAGTTTTCAGGTCCTCCGCCGTGAGAAGAATCTGCGCGACCGTCTGATTATACTGCAAAAACAGCTTGTCGTATGTATACATAAGCTCACACTGCCCTACTGCTGCCGCCGCCTGCTTTCCGGCAATATCCGACGGGCGCTTTTCGAGGTTGAGCTTGCCTACGCCCATGGCGATAGCTCCTGATGAAACAAGTATTACCTGATTGCCCGCATTTTTGATGTCGCTGAGCACCTTGACAAGCTTTTCTATTCTTCTTATATTCACGCATCCGGTGATGTGAGTAAGCGTTGAAGTGCCTACTTTAACTACGATTTTCATAATAAAATAACAGCCTTTTCAATAAAATTTTCTATAAATATATCACATAATAAAGTTTTTTTCAATAGAAAAACGTTTATTTGCCGTTATCGGACAAAATTTGTTTGCGATTGCTTTACAACTTAAAGAATTTTCTGTAAATTACTCAATTTGCTTTTGCAATTTGCTTGACTTATTGCAATGTTTCGGTTACAATAGGCAATGTGGAAATTTATTTGTTTTTGGAGGAAAACCACAATGTTCAATTTTGAAAAAATAATATGCGAAAGAAAGCGCATGGGACTTTCTCAGGAAAAGCTCGGCGCGCTTCTCGGAGTTTCAAGACAAGCCATACAGAAATGGGAAAGCGGCGGAGCAACACCCGATCTTGCTCACCTTATCTCAATGGCTGATGTTTTCGGTGTAACGCTTGATAGCTTTGCAGGCGAAGCCGCCGAAGGAAATGCAAGCTCCGACGGCATAAACGATTTTCCCGACTATGACAATTGGAGCTCGTGGGAGTCGTATGGCAAAATGCTTAAAACAGAATATAAACAAAGCATAGACGAAGGCAAGGATCTCGGCAAATACGCCGCGCTTTTCGACGCCGTGGCATCGATGCCAGAAACATTTGAAAAGGATGAGATAGCTGACATTCTTTATAAAATGGTGCGCGATGCAAAGCAGGCGGAAAGCTACAAATATACGGAGCCTTCCGATTATGAACATATTTTCAGACTCTGCGACAAAAAACACACGGAATTGAAAATGCCCGAAAAAGATGTCGCCTTCGACAAAGTATACGGCGGATGGCTCGGAAGAATATGCGGATGCTATCTCGGAAAGCCCATTGAAGGAATTCACAAGCCCACGCTTGACGAAATCCTCAAAAGAACAAACAACTATCCAATATCGCGCTACATTTCAAAGGAAGAAATAACCGAAGAGGTTATGAAGGATATCGCCTTCCCTATCGACAAGAGAGCTTATCCCTCCGATTTCGGAATGATGCCCGTCGACGACGACACAAACTACATTCTCATAGGCTATATAATCCTTAAAAAATACGGCCGCGACTTTACTCCGGGTGACGTTATGAACGTATGGATAGAACGTCAGGGCAAGAACGCTTACTGCACGGCGGAACGCGTTGCTTACAGAAACTTTGTAAACGGCTTCCGTCCTCCCGTTTCGGCTGTATACAAAAATGCTTACAGAGAATACATCGGCGCGCAGATACGCGGAGATTTCTTCGGATATATAAACCCCTGCGATCCCGAAACCGCCGCCTCGATGGCTTTCCGCGACGCGTCGATTTCTCACGTTAAAAACGGCATTTACGGCGAAATGTGGGTTTCCGCTATGATAGCGGCAGCCTTCGGCACTGATGACATCAAGGAAATTATTAAAACGGGACTTGCGTATGTTCCCAAAACGTCAAGACTTTACGAAAGCATAAGCGAAGTCATAGCAGATTACGAAAACGGCGTAAGCATCGAAGACGTATGGAAAAAGCTTCACGCAAAATGGAACGAAAAAGATAACTACGATTGGTGTCATACCATCTCAAACGCAATAATCGTTGCGGCTTCTCTTCTTTACGGAGAAAAAGATTACGGAAAGACGGTTTGCCTGTCCGTAAGCGAAGGCTTTGATACCGACTGCAATGCCGCCACTGCCGGTTCGATACTCGGCGTGATTCTCGGAGGAAGCAATATTCCGGAATACTGGGGCGGAAGAGTAAACGACACACTTTGCGCGTCTATATTCGGCTTCGATAAAGTTTCAATCAAAGAAATGGCAAAGAAAACGCTTGATTTCTTCCCCGAAAATATAAAATAAGGAGTTGACAGATTTGAAAATTCTCAGTTTCGGATCGCTTAATTGCGACTATGTTTACAGCACCGAGCATTTCGTGGCTCCCGGCGAAACAATAAGCGCGCTCAAGCGCGAAACCTTCTGCGGAGGAAAAGGACTCAATCAGTCCATTGCGCTTGCCAAAGCCGGCGCAAATGTTTTTCACGCCGGCTGCGTAGGCAATGACGGCGATATGCTTACCGATGCGCTTTCGTATACGGGCGTTGACACTCACCTTATAAAAAAGGTGAGCGAGCCGTCCGGACACGCGATAATCGAGGTGGATCCGAGCGGTAAAAACCGCATTGTAATTTACGGCGGCGCAAACAGATGTATGACCGAAGAATATATAAACTCTGTCCTTTCCGAATTTTCCGAAGGCGATTTTATAGTTCTTCAGAATGAAATAAACGCGCTCGACCTTATAATGAAAAAGGCAAAAGCCAAAAAAATGAAGGTCGTTCTTAACCCATCTCCAATGGACGAAGCGCTGAAAAGCATTGACGCTTCCCTTGTCGATTATATGCTTCTGAACGAAACCGAAGGCTACGATATGACGGGAAAAACCGATCCCGACGAGATCATTTCCGAGCTTGAAAAAAAGGCTCCGGAAATAAGCACGGTTCTTACTCTCGGCGATAAAGGCGCGCGATACAGCGGCAAGGACGGAAAATATTCGTTCGGTATATTTCCTGTCAAGGCAGTCGATACTACCGCAGCCGGAGATACCTTCACAGGATTTTTCATTTCATCGGTGTCCTCGGGCAAGACAGCCGAGGAAGCGCTCAGAACTGCTTCCGCCGCTTCTGCGATAGCCGTAACAAGAAAAGGCGCTTCCCCTTCGATACCCACAATGGCTGAAGTTTCGGAATTTCTTAAAAACAACTGATAAAGCAAAAACGGTGCAACAATTGTTGCACCGTTTTTGCTTTTATGTTTTTTCGCTTGAGCTTTTTTCTTTGCTTCTTTTTATAATTTCCTCTGGAAGTCCGCGGCACATTTCAATTATGTGATACATTTCGTTTATTGCGTCGTCCTTCATACCTTTTTCTATCCACTCATAAGAGAGCCCGAAAAGCTCGCATTTAAGAAATTTTATAACAATTGCTCTGTCATATTCGCTGACGGCATGTTCCCCGAAAACAGTATCACAGTAAGCGGATACGATATATTCGCAGACCTTCATCTTGGATTTTTCATAAATATCACGGTTTGCGGAATTGTAGATGTGCATCACCGCTTTTTTGTTTTCCAAAGCCATCCTGAACGCAAGATCAACACACTCCTCAAGAGAATTTACGGTAGGACACTGCGCGATTATTTTATCCGCTTCTTCTTTGACTATTTCTTCGATAAGGGACGGTATATCCTGAAAATGATAATAAAAAGAGTTACGGTTTATTCCGCAGTCCTCAACGATATCTCTTACACTGATTTTATTCAAAGGTTGCTCGTTGAGCAGCTTCATGAATGAGGATTTAATTGCCTGCTTTGTGAAGTTTGCCATATGTAATCGTATTGCTCCTTTGCCGTGTCAAGTTCTTGTAAATGTATTATAACATACGAAACGATTATTTTCAATACAATTTTTTCGGAGTAGAGCCGTATCGTTCAATTGTAGAAAAGAAAAATCGGGCTATATTTTGTATTTATTTGCCGTAAACCGAGCGGCGTATTCCGGTAACCGATCCGAAAACGATGAAAAGAGAGCATTGTAAAATGCTCTCTTTTCGTTATGAGTATCAGAAAGGTCTTCCCCCGTGACCTCCGGGATTACCGCCTCCGCCGGGATTGCCGCCTCCGCCCATACCCGAGGAGCTTCCGAAAATAAGGCTTGTCAGGGTAATCTCCGTCGTCTGTCCGCAAGCGGTTATTGTGTAGGTTCCGCCCTTCACAAGCGACGGACAGCTTATAACAACGCTGTTATAGCTCTTTGAGGGGGTATAGCTTACAAGTACGTTTCCGGATGAGTCTTTAAGCACGATATCGGACTTTGACGATGAGGAGTAATTAAGCAATATACTTCCCTGCGTCGATCCGTTTCCGAAGTTCTGCGCCATTCCGGAAGAGCCTACAGCAACTACTATTCCGCCGGTTACAGAAGCCGTTCCGTCATAATCGAGCGCGCCGTCGCCGTTGCTTGTCGGACCGTTTACATATACTTCTCCGCCCGAAACCGTAAGGCTGCCGTTTGAATCTATTCCGTCGCCGGAAGCGTCTATTGTTATTTTGCCGCCGGAAATATTGATATAATAATTTGAAGATGTGCCGAATGTGTCGGGACGACCCGCAAATCCGCTCTGATCGTTTCCGCCGGCTGCGTTCATTCCGTCGTCGCTTGCAACAATGCTTATCGTTCCTCCGGAAATATCTATTGAAGCGCCTTCTATGCCCTCATAGCTTTTGCTTATTGTAATTTCTCCGCCTGTGATGTTTACGTTTTCGTCGGCATGAACGCCGTCGTCGCCGGTCTTTATGCTGTATGCTCCGCCGCTTATCGAAACATTTCCGTTTGAATGTATCGCGTCGTCACAGCAATCAAGCTCGTATTCTCCGCTGAGCAGAACTATCGACGCTCCCGCTTTGATTCCTTTTGCGCTGATATCCGAGCTTACCTTTCCGGTTGATCCTCCTCCCGATGTTATAGTGCATTTTCCGCCGCTTATCGAAAGACTTGTTTCCGCCTGAATTCCGTCTTCGCCGCTTGTGAGATCAAGCGTTGAATTTTCAATTGCAACATATCCGAGAGTTGTGTCGCTGTCGTTTGTCGATCTCAGCGCGTCGCCGCCGCTTGTAACTTTTATCTCGGAATTCTTTATAACGCAATAATCTTTGCCGTTAATACCGTGATTTTTTGCCGTAACCTCTATGCATGCGCCCTCGATTTTAAGAGTGTCTTTGCTTGTTATACCGTTATTATTGTTGGCGTTTACCGTAAGCTTGCCGCTTCCCGCAATAATAAGATCCGATTTTGAATAAAGACAGGCATTCGGTTCTTCATCTTCGGACGAGGAGTATTCGTCGTCGAAAGTGTATGTGCTTCCGTCCGTAAGCGTATTTTCGCTTCCCTCCGCCAGATATATTGTGGTAAGCGATGACTTATATACATATATAGGACTTCCGTATGAGCATGTTATATCGGCTCCGTCAAGAACGATAGTAACCTCTTCTTTTGGAGCGTTGACAATGATTCTTCCTTCGGAAACAGTTCCGCTGAAAACATATGTCCCGCCGGTTGTTATCGTTGTGACGTTGTTTTCCGCTTTTACATTTCCGCCGGAGGAAGCTGTCGTTTCGTCCGAAAGCTCTATTGTGGTGGCATTTGTAATATCGGGAGTTTCCACCGTGCTGTCAAGAACGGACTGAATGTCACTGCTTACCGTTTCGGTTGCGCCTGTGTTGGCAGAAGTTGTGATTGCGTCTGTTCCGCTGTCTGTCTTTGCACATGAACAAAGCATGCACGTAATAATAAGTACGCAAAGAAGCAATGCGATTATTCTTTTTGTGTTTTTCATTGTAATATCCTCCTTCGGATTTTCGGACCACAGCATAAACCCGAAAGCTTAAGACTACCTAAAGAAATCAAAAAATTTTCTTTAGGTTCTCTTTAAGTAGGTGTTTTACCATATAGTCACACAAGGAGGTGGCGCATATGGCAGGAGCTATAAAATACAGCTTTCAAAGATATGAAAGCAAATATTTTCTTTCACCTATTCAATATACGGCAATGCTTTGCGGTATGAGGCAGTATATGAAGCCCGACGAATACGGCAAAACGACAATATGCAATATTTATTACGACACGGACGATTGGCGGCTTATAAGAGCCTCCATTGAAAAGCCCGTATATAAAGAAAAGCTGCGCGTAAGGAGCTACGGAATTCCGAAAAACAACGGAAAGGTTTTTGTGGAGCTGAAAAAGAAATTTTCCGGCGTTGTATATAAAAGAAGGATATCGACCGACGCGCAGAATGCAGATGCTTTTCTCAAAAATACGGCAATCGGAGCAAACGACGCTCAGATCGAAAAGGAAATAAAATGGTTTCAGAGTTTTTACAAAGCAAAGCCGAAGGTTTTTATAGCGTATGACAGAGTGGCTTATGCGGGAACCGAAGATCCCGAGCTGCGTATTACATTCGACGCGAATATGAGATGGCGCAGCACCGACCTTGACCTCAGATGCGGAGATTACGGCAAGCCGATAATCGAAACCGACAACATTCTTATGGAGATAAAAATACCGGGCGCATGTCCGCTTTGGCTCAGCAATCTGCTTTCGGAGATAGGCGCGTTCCCGACGTCGTTTTCAAAATACGGAACATGCTACTCGGAGCATTTGATAAAAAAAGGAAATACAAAAAATGAAAAGGAGGCGCTTTGCAGTGCTTAACTCAATTATAGGAACGGAAATTACATTATCTGTATTTTTAATATGTACCGCCGTGTCGCTCGCGCTCGGTGTAGGAACGGCTCTTGTCGGAATGTTCAAGGCAAAATGCTCACAGAGCTTTGCCATAACCATCGCAATCCTCCCCGCAGTTGTTCAGATGGTCATAATGCTTGTGAACGGAAATATAGGTGCGGGCGTTGCCGTTGCCGGCGCCTTCGGACTTGTACGCTTCCGTTCCGCTCCCGGAACGGCAAAGGAAATAGGCGTTATATTTCTTGCAATGGCAATAGGTCTTGCCACCGGAATGGGATATGTGGCTTTGGCGGCAATATTCTTTGTTATCATTGCAGCCGCGATGATAATTCTTACCTCCGTAAGCTTCGGAGCAAAGGACTCATCGGAACGCACACTTAAAATCACAATACCGGAAAACCTCGACTATGACGGTCTTTTCGACGATCTGTTTGAAAAATACACAAAGGAACATTCTCTTGAAAAGGTAAAAACTTCAAACATGGGAACTCTTTATGAGCTCCACTACCGCGTGATTCTCAAAACCGCCCAGATACCCAAAGAATTTATTGATGAAATACGTTGCAGAAACGGCAATCTCAACGTAATATGCGGAAAAGAAGCTTCCGCGGAGTCTCTTTGATTCAGACTGTTGATTTTTACATTTTCCGGAGTTATAATAGTATAAAAAGGGGGCGATTTCAATGCGTTTGCTTATAGCCGAAGACGAGCTTGACCTTGCTGAAGCGCTTACGGCATTTTTTGAAAAAAAACAATTCTCCGTCGATGCGGTAAATGAC
>CAVKJG010000050.1:0-11970 GCA_963656825.1 Sphaerochaetaceae bacterium | reverse complement strand
CTCATCGTGAATGGACATCTGCAGAAATTTCAGAAATTAATAGTTACTATGATTATGATGGCAACATTCGCTTGTATAATGCTTCTACCGTTTATAATTGTCACTCATATGCTTGGTATCGCCATTCTGCTACTAATCCGTACTGGATAATGGATATAACACAATTTACACTCGATAGTGCTTGTTCGGTAGTTACTTCAGCTCAAATAAATGATATCATTGTATATATGGATGCTAATGGAAACCCAATACATTCCGGTGTAGTGTATAGTGTGGGGTCTTCTGGAGAGTTGACTATTGGCTCTAAATGGGGGCAAGCAGGTGCTTACATACACTCAATCGGAAGTGTTCCATCGAATTATTATTCAAATTCTTATATTGGACAAATTTCATACCGGTTGTATAGATATCACGACTATGCTAACCAGCCTACAGGAAACAACTATCATTCGGGTGCTCGCCATTATTACGAATATGCAGATATATGTAGAGTCTGTGGAAAGCAGATAAACAAAACATGGGTAGGTGTTGTTTGTGGTGGTCCACCGTGTGCCTCTATAATGAAGATTGAAGGCAAGGAAGATATTTAATGATCTAATTCTCTGTAATTTGAAACACACTGAACAATTATTAGCTGAACACAGGCCAGCTATGATGTGCTTGCCTGTGTTCAAGCTTTGAAAAGCAGAACATGTGCTGTCTGTTTTACTATCGTGCTTGCGGCGAATCTGATAAACAATATTCCCATGAGCGTGCTTTTTGTTCCCGTTATGGAAACGCTTCCGAAGCAGCTTCTGACCTCCGCCGCATACGGCGCGATAGCGGGCTCGAACATAGGCGCGTTTCTTACGCCCGTCGGCGCGCTTGCGGGAATTATGTGGATGTCGCTTCTGAAACGCTACAAGGTGACGCTCGGCTTTGGGCAATTTGTAAAATACGGCGCGATAATATCCGTGCCGACAATACTTGCGGCGCTTTCGGTAATAGCGCTTGTGCTGTAAAAAACAATAAAAGCACCGCCACGGCGGTGCTTTTTGTTGTTTTGCTTCGCGCAGAGCCCGGTCTGAGGCGAAAAAATCCGTTATTTTTTGTATTTTACGACGACTATCCACCAAAGCACGAGCGCAGCCTGTATCGGTGCTCCGACAACAAACAAAAGCCAGAAATTATAGCTTAAAAATTGCAGATAAAACGCCGCAAGGAGCGTCCAGCAAAAGCCCGACGAGCAGACAAGTCCGAGCCATTTCCTGCCCCATTTCATATTGAAACGGTACATTACCGCAAACGACAGCGGCACAGGCCAGATAAAAAGCGTCCATGCGTTTATGCTTTTGTATATCATAAGGTATATGTAAAATGCCGTTGCCGCTGTCCAGAAGCCGACTGCCGTAAGCAGTGCTATTACAAGTCTGTAACCCTTTTCTTCCTTCGGCGCGGAATATTTTTTCAGCTGCTCGGGAGCGCCCTCCGTAACAAAAAAATCAAGCGAAACGGAAAAAAGCTCAGCCATTTTGCAAAGCGTTTTAAGGTCGGGCATGCCGTCGCCGCGTTCCCATTTCGATATTGATTTATCCGAATAATTAAGCTTTTCGGCAAGCTCGAGCTGAGTCCATTGCCTGCTTTTGCGAAGCTCGGTGATGTTTGTCGCAACAATCTTTTCAAGTTCCATCCGTTATCCCCCCCGAAGATATTTTATCACAGGAAAAAGAAAAAATCAATTAAAAGTTAAAAACACGCGGCTCTTTGAAAAAAGCCGCGTGTTTTTTATCCGAGCAGTTCAAGTATTTTGAATCTGAGCTTATATCTTATTTTTTCGTTTCCGGTAAGCAGCTCTATCTGGTCGGAGGAAAAGCCCGTTCTTATAAGCGTACTGTCCACCGAAGCGCTTCCGTGTGAAAGCTGAGGATAAAGCACGCACCACCAGTTATGTCCCTGCGCTTCTCCTATTTTTATTTTAAGAGAGGTATAAGTACCTGCCGGAAGACGAATATTTTCACAGCTGCGGGTAGGATAATATTCGCTTGAAAGCACCACCTCGGTTTTTGCGTCCGAGCCGAGCTTTTCAAGCGCGCTGTCGGCAACGCGGCGGATATCGTCAAGGTTGTCATTTATTGTTTTTATCGTTTCTTCTGCGCTTTGTGCCTCTTTTGCAAGTTCTGACAGATATTCCACGACCTCATCTCTTACGGAAAGCTTTATAAGCTGGTCGGCACTGTCGTCCGATTCGGCGATCACATGAAGTCTTACGGTGTCCGTGTATATGCGCATATCGCTCTGAGAGGGAATAAAGGAACATATCATGCAAAGACAAAGAACAAGAGAAGCAAATATCGTTATAAATTTCATTTTAAGATTTCTCCTTTTGTATGTAGTTTTGTTTTTTATATTCTTGCCGTTAAATTCTGCTTTATTCACTTCAGAGAAAAAACTCTCCGAAAAAAATCGGAGAGCTTTTCCTTTTATAAAGTTATAGCGTTACTAAACCTTACTTTGTTTTGATCGAATTTTCATATGACTCGATCATTTTCTTAGACATGACACCCGTACGACCCGCAAGTTGCGGGCTCCGGTCGGCGCTTCGCGCAGAGGCTCTTTTTCTGAGCTTTTGCAGGTATTTTTCCGTGTTTTTGCCCGTAAATATCTTGATTTCAAGCTTCGCTGTATCATTTCCATCTGATGTGACTATGATTTTATCAATATATTGGGCAACAAATTCGTTTGTAATCATACCTGTGCTTGCGTCACGGACAGCAGCATCGAGTCTTGCTTTTACCTCGCCGATGTGCTTGCGGTATTCCTCTTTTGTGAATAGCTGCTCTTCAAGTTCTGTGAGCGTTTTCTGCGCTTCCTCTGTCTCCCTGTCGCAGGAGGCGGTCATGGATTTGAAATTTGCCGTTGTAATGGCACCTGTCGTTACAAGCTCGAGAAGTTTATTTTTCTTTTGGTCGGCAAGTGCTATAATCCGCTTTTGTTCTTCCATCTGTCCCGCGGTTTCATCATCTGCTTCCATTGACCGGAACATTTCTTCGTAGCTTGCAAGCAAGGCTTCCACATCCACCCGTGTTTCGCTGAATACCTCGAACAGGATGGGTTTGATCTCATCCTCGTAGATTGGGAAAGATGGGCAGGAATCAGCACCGTTGTTTATCTTGCCTGAGCAGACCCATTTGGAATTGACCGTGCCGTCCTTGCTTTTGGATTCACGGCGGTAATATGCTGCACCGCAATGGGCGCAGTATAATTTTCCTGTCAGGAGATTGGCGTGGTTGCAGATACCCTGACGGTTTTTAACATCCTCACTTCTGCGGGTCAATACCTCATTTGCTTTATCCCATAATTCCTCGGATACGATGGCGGGAACAATTTCTCCTGTTTCATCTTTAAACATGACCCATTCTTCGGGAGGCAAAAACTTCTGCTTTTTTGTAAACATATCCACAATACGAACCTTGTTGCCTACATAATAGCCCTTATATTTCGGATTGGATATGATACCCGACATTGTGGTATGAGCAATCTTGTTGCCGTTGTAATTACGGTATCCCTGTTCGTAAAACAGCGTTTCGAGTTGCTTCATGCTGTATTCGCCTGTCGCGTAAAGCCTGAACAAATCGCGCACCATCGGTGCCTGGCTTTCGTCAATGACAAGGCGTTTTTCATCCTTTTTATATCCGAAGATACGGCTGTTGCCAAGAACCACATTGGACTTGATAGCTTGCTGATGCCCGAATTTGACACGCGAGGAGAGCTTGCGAAGCTCATCCTGCGCAATGGAGGACATAATTGTAAGCCGAAGCTCTGCATCTTCGTCAAGCGTATTGATGTTATCGTTTTGAAAAAATACACCCACTCCCCATCCGAGCAATTCTCTTGTATATTGCAGAGAGTCAAGCGTATTACGGGCAAATCGGGAAATTTCCTTTGTTATAATAAGGTCAAATGCACCCTCCTTAGCATCAGCAATCATCTCATTGAAGTGTTTTCTCTTCTTCGTAGAGATACCGGAAAGCCCCTCGTCAACATAACCCGGAACATATGTCCATGCGCGGTTTCTCCTAATCAAGTCTTCATAATATGCAATCTGGTTGTCGAGTGAGTTGAGCTGTTCATCGCTTTCAGAAGAAACGCGCGCGTAATATGTGACCCGCAGGGGGATATCATATATTGATTTGGTTCGCAATAATGCTCTGATATTTAAGATATCCATATCATCGCCCTTTCATAAATTCGTTTTATCATTATCTTTTGATTGAATTATACCATAATCGACCTCATATTGCAATACAGAAATCGAAATTTGTCAAATAATATCTTTAGCAAATCTTTATGTATCGGAGTGCTTTAAGCACTCCGAGGTGAACCCGCTCACCTTGCGTCCCTTTCAGGATAGCGTTTTGCTTTTCTTGCGGCAATCTTTTCGGTCATTCTCTTGTATTCTTTCTCTGAGATTGTACCGCTCTCAAACAGATAACGATTGAAATAATTAAGCCACATATCCTCTGCCATGCGTTTTTCGCGTTCTTCGTCAGTTATAACTTTCCCCATCCGATTACCTCGTTCTTTCAGGATTTTTCAGATATATTTTCCTCCCTTCGAGAGAAAATAATTCAGATAATAAAAATGTGATACTATAAACTCTGCTCATACTCATATTTCTTCCTTTCTCTTTGTTCCGGCATGGTAGTGCAATCTTCCACCGCCGGTCTTTCATCGAACATAGCAGACAGATCGCCGACCAGGTCGGCAATACCGGTGGTGATGGAGATCACTGTGCTTTGGCTCATGTTCTGCAATGCCCGATAGGCATTTTCATTGCCCTTGTGCGCCGCCGTGTTCAGATACTCCACGGCTTTCTGCCAATCAAAACAGTCCGACTCAAAGAGATAGATCTTGGCGAGCCTGTACTCCGCATGAATGTCGCCCATCTGCGCCGCCTGCTCCAAAAGCGCGATGGCTTTCGGAATGTCTTTTTTCAGACACTTGCCGTCGGCGTAATACTTGCCGAGCGTATAGGCGGCGTGAGCGTTCCCGTGGCGTATTGCATCGTACAGAAGATCGACGCCCGCCTTGCGGTCAGGGCGCAGGAAATCTCCGGTGAGGTACAATCGCCCCAGCAATGCCTCGGCATACGGGTTGTTCTGCTTTGCGGACAGCAAAAGCCAATACTCGGCGTTCTCGGGAATACGACGGTAATAACCACCCGCATAAATCATCTTGCCGAGCCGATACTGTGCCACATGATAGCCCTGCTTTGCGGAGGATTCAAGGTAATACGCACCGTCGTACTCATCGTAGTACGGACTGTCCTCATCAAACAAAATACGGGAGAGACGATACCCGGCATATAGGTTGCCAAGCTCCGCCTGCTCCCGCAGATCATTGTATTTTCTCTGTGTCAGATCTTCCGTTTCGGTCGGTTCGTCATCGGACAGATCGCTTTCTTTCCGTTCGCTTTTGAAGAACGCTGTTATCTCATCAGAAGGCAGATCACCGCAGACAAAGCTGCCGAACCGATGGCAGTCGACACCATCATCGTGATGATCCACCGCTTCATATTCGTAAGCAGATCCTTGAATTCTTTGATGCGATTGGTTTCCTTCAAGTCGAGACCTGAGATAAACTGCTCGCGCATCCTCCCATCCTGTTCGAGCAGCTCCTTGTTCTGATTCAACAGCGTCTGCACTTTCGGCACAATGCTCTCCGCTGTTTTCTGCACGTTTCCGGTCACTTTCTGTGCCCAATTCCGGATTTCGTTCCACATCTCGTCCGTATATACCTGCGATTCTTCCTTGGTTGTCAGCTCCGCAATCTGCTGATACAGTGTCGGCTGAAAGGTCACTGCCTGTTTTGTCCATTCCCGAAAGGCGTTCCAGTCCTCCTTCGGAATTGCATAAACAATCGGCTGATACGGTGTTTCCTCGATTGTCTTGACTGCTGTTCTGGATGCCGCTTTCAGCTTGTCCATAGGACTGACTGCCGGCGTGTTCTGTAATTTGTTTTCGTATTCTGAATTCATACTCTAAATTCTCCTTGGTATATTTGTTGTCGTGTAATTTGTTGTCCCGGACTTTTCTGCCGTTCGGACAGGTGAATGTGATATATTTTCTTTCATTCGTCCAGGTGACGGAATAACCGACAGAGGCAAGGATATCACAAAACTCGCGTCTGTCGCCCGCCTGCGTCATGGCAGTGTCAATGTCATTGATCAGTCCGAACTTCCAGCCCTCACCTCTCATCGTTGCACGGTACTCCCGCGTACCGATGCCCTGACCGTTTCTGCGCTCCGACGGCGGCAGCACAGACAGACCGTGGTCACGGCAGATGTCATCGCTGATCTTCCGCAGTTCCTGCAGCGTGTTCGGTGTGAAGTGAATCTTCCTACCGTCCTCGAAGCTGACCGAATTGACAATAAAATGGTTGTGTACTCTCTGAATACCGCTGTCGTCATGTGCATCCAGATGCGTGGCAACCAAAACCTCATATCCCGGAAAAGACTTCCCGGCAAATTCCAGACCAATGCGGTGGGCTTCCTCATAAGACTGAATTTCACCCGGCAGAAATGACTGCACATACTGATAGAAGTAAGTGCCGCAGGCTTTGCCGTAAAGATTTTTGGTTGCCATAAATTCTTCATAAGCGTGTGTTCCTAAGCAGTTGACCCCGCCGACATACTGCCGTCCGTTTTCGTCAACGGTTTTCTTCTCCTGCACGCAATAGTTGATGCAACCGCGCATGGCACTCGGTGTCTGTTTGCTTTCCTTGATGAAAATAACGGTTGCCATAGAACATCAACCTCCGCCCTGTATCACCGCATCGGTGTCGGCGTACAACTTGTTGATTGCCTCAAAGCACCGACCGATGCCGTCCGCCGTTGCGGTCAGATTGACCGTCCGGATCACGCCCTGATGCGAGAGCATGGTGAGCTGATTGAGATTTCTGCCGATGCCTTTCAGTTCATGAAGAACCGGCTTCAGTTCTTCAATCTGATAGATTGTCTTACCGAGCGCCGAGATGCGAAGGTATTCACCGATGCCCATACCGGTACCGGCGGCGATCTTTTCAATTGCTTTCCATTCGCCCTCTGTCACCCAAAAGGACTTTTTTCTGTTTCGTTTGCGACCTTGTTTGGTCAAATAATGATCATCTCCATTCCGTAATAAAAGTGGGATTTGGGGCTTCTGCCCCAAAAATAAATGCGTTTGGCACCCTCCGCCTTTGGCGGTGGGAGTCCAAACGCTCTGCTTGCCCCGCTGAAGCGGGAAGTCGTCTCGCTACGACCCGTGTACATTGTCCGCAATTTCTATCATTTGCTTTACCTCCTGTTATTATATATTTGCCCCTTGATTTATGGCAGCCAGCCATAGGCATGGGACATCTCGTTGCCCAAGCTGTTATAATAGAGAGGTAAAGGTCTGACCAGAGCCTCCAAGGACTTAAACGTCCGTCAGAAAGTCAGTCAGCCGACCTCCTATTTACAGCGTTCGATTTTAGTAGGTTGAACAGATGCGTTCGTATCAAAAAACAGATTGAATCGGTGATGGGAAAAGGTCGGTGATAAACCGTTACAAATATTGATACAAGGAGTTTTAAGATGAACGCAGTAGGAATCGATATTTCCAGAGGAAAGAGTATGGTTGCGGTTTTAAGACCGTTCGGAGAGATTGTCATGCTTCCTTTCGAAGTGGGACACAGCAATACTGAGCTGAAAGCTCTTGCCGAGCAGTTGAAAAGCATTGAGGGAGAAACCCGTGTCGTAATGGAGCATACAGGGCGATATTATGAGCCCGTAGCCAATGCATTACATAATTACGGTCTTTTTGTAAGTGCCGTCAATCCGCTGTTGATCAAGGAATATGGCGGCAATTCGCTCCGCAAGGTCAAAACAGATAAAGCCGATGCGCAGAAAATTGCACGCTATACTCTTGACAATTGGGCAGATTTGAGAGATTATAGTCCTATGGATACAACCCGATATGATCTGAAAACACTTAACCGCCAATTCAATCTGGCATCAAAACAGAAAACGGCAACCTCAAACAATCTGATTGCTTTGCTTGAACAAACCTTTCCCGGAATCCGTAAATGTTTTGAAAGCCCTGTACGAAGCGATGGAACACAGAAATGGGTAGACTTTGTAATTACCTTCTGGCACGCCGATTGTGTGCGAAAGTACAGCAAGGAGGCTTTCGCCGAGCGTTACCGGAAGTGGTGTAAACGGCACGGATATTCAGTGCGTTCCGACACTATTAACGAAGTATATACCCTTGCCGGAAATGCTGTCGTTTTGGTCCCGAAATCTCAGACTGCAAAGGTAATTATTCAGGAAGCCGCAAAGCAGCTCACCGCCGTATGATTCCGGAGACAAATACGGCAGAAATTCCGGCACTACGAAGCGCGGTTCTCCGTATCTGCGCAAAACGCTGTTCAACATAATGAAATGTTATCTGCAGAAGTCCCCCGAAAACGAACCCGTTTACCAATTCATTGACAAGAAGCGTGCAGAAGGCAAGCCGTACTATGTCTATATGACTGCTGCCGCAAACAAATTTCTTCGTCGGTATTACGCCAAGGTAAACGAATACTTGGTTTCGTCCGAAGTTTCTTCTTCGGAATGAGGCGGCTTTGCCGCCCTTATCTGCCGTACAGCACTGTTGCGGCAGGCTGTCAGGGACGCCGTCAGGCGCAGCGCAGCTGTTTATCCTTGACTGACTGACGAAACTGTGCTACCTGTTTTTTTGACCGGCTTGCGTGGCGGTCTTTTTGTCTTGCTCTTTTTTGCTCTAAATGCCTCTGCATAAAATTTTTTGTTTTTTTCGAATTTCCTCTTGACTTTTTATTTGTAGGCTTTCTGATGATATGGGAGCAGTGTTTATAAATACAATTCTGCGAAAAGAAAGCACCTGCTTATCTGAATTTGGCGTAACAAACGAAACAAAAACCGGCTACCGGAGTTTTATTTGTTCCGCTTGTTACGCCATTTTTATACAGATACCAGTTTGTTTGCTTTCGCATTTTCTTAACAATATGGGAGTAGTTGTAAAAATACAAATTGATTTTCTCGGCAATCTATGGTATACTATAAAAAAACAATTCCGGAGGTATCCATGGCAAGAATCAGATATCTGATACGGCGGCTGTCGGTGCAGGCAATGCTGTCCTATGCGCAGCCCATCGGTGAGGATCAATATACTTTCTCTCTGACGCCGGCGCAGACAAAAAGCATCATCATGGGGAACGGTGATACCTGGCAGGAGGACAATGCCATTTTCTTTCAGACTATGTGCATCCTCCGCGGGGAGAAATACAAACAACCTACCTCGGACACGCTGATCTCCAATCTTGCGGATGTAATACTCTACCTTGACTTCAAAGGAATATTTGATCGGGATGCGGATAACCCGAAAGCGGCGCTCATGCAAAAAAAGACCGAAGCCATGTTTTCCCCGGAGGGGATTACATTGAACTTCGGTCAGGGAGACGCACGCTATCTCGCCTTTGAACGCTCGGGCAGTATGAGCCGCAGCGCTATGCTTTCTTTTGTCCGCGCGGATATATATGAGGCGCTTTCCCGCCGGATGACGGTCGGCATGACACTTGGCGTTTGCCAATTGTCCAAGCTCTACGCCTATAACGGTCTGCTGTTTTCGAGCGGAACACGCATAGAAACGGATATGCTGTGGGAGAAGGATGCGATCGTTGTCATCGACAATCCGACGGCTGTCTATCCGGATGTGGATGTCATTACCGTGGAAGATAAGACAGGTATCGGCGATGTCCGCAACTACGAGAGAGTGGAGAAAAAGAGTGATGTAAAAGTCACGCTGTTTGACGGAGAAGGGATTCTTTCCCCTGCGCTTGCGGAAGAGATCGATCGGTTGTACTGCGGAAAGCACATTCATACCTCGTTCCAGATCCGGATGCCGTATATCAAGGGCATGGTGCATGAGGTGGACTTTCACGGACTGTTCCGTGAGGCAACCGTCACGAAAATCACGGATCTGTGGGGTATGAAACATCCCATTGAACGCGTCCGGATGATTCTGACTAAGAGCCAATTCAAGGGATGCGGTTGGATGACGGAAAACGGGCTGACCTTTGAGGAATATCTGAAACGCCTGCGCGCCTACCGTCACACGCTGTATATTACGGGTGTGAACCGCACGAGCAGTGAGCCGTTTACCGATCTGAACTATCAGTTCCTTTCCACCCTCGCACTGAGCGGCGAGCAGTTCAGACCGGTTGATTTACCGTTTGATTGGATGAAAGATTGTATGGACAAAGAGGACGGACAAAACGACAGCGATACCGGAGCGTGGCTGACCAAAACGACCGAGGAGATTTACTATCGCCTTCTCAACGACGAATGGTTTCAGTTTGACTACTATGTCGACCACGCACCGAAAAATCCGAAAAGCCGTGGGTACCGTCTTGCCGGGATGCTTTTTCGCAATGACCTTTTGCTCGCGGAAAAAGAGTACCGGCGGGAGCTTGACCGCGCCGCAGATACCGTTTTGCGGAATTTTGCCCGCGGCAATCTGCTCGTGCGCGGAGGGGTTGCCTATCTTTCGGCGGATCTGACTTTGTTTCTTGCCGAACTGCTGAAACCGCATACGGACGGCAACAGAAATGCGAAGGAGATCTACCGGGAGCTGCTTGACGCGCGTTGCCGTTACACAACCGCCTATGGTCTGACCGGCAGTCACATGACGGCGATCCTACGCAATCCGCATATTGCAAAGAACGAGGAGGTCGTGGTATATCCGCAAAGCCATGAGCATGACATCCGCCATCGGTATCTTTCACACCTGTCCGGTGTTGTGATGGTAGAACCGTGGTCGCTCATTGCCGAACGGCTCGGCGGGGCGGACTATGACGGGGATATGGTCAAAGTCATCCGTGAGCCGGTCATATGTGAAAGTATCGCCTCTCACTATAGGGAAACGGCAAATCCATTTGAAGACCGATTCGCAAGCCGTAACAATCTGCCCCTGCTCAGTATTCCGACCGCCGAACCGCAGTTGCGGGATGCAAATGACCTGCACGCTCGGTTTGAAGCAGTCAAAAGCACTTTTTCCTCGCGCGTCGGGCAGATCTCCAATGCCGCACTTGACCGCAGTATTCTCGCTTACGATGAAAATGCAGATGCCGACATCAAGGAAAAGTGCAGACAGGAAACCGAAACGCTTGCCATCCTGACGGGGCTTGAGATCGACTCTGCCAAAAGCGGTATCAAGCCCGACCTGTCGGCATACCTGCACACTGACGACAAGCCGCGCAGTCGGTATCTGAAATACAAGCGACTGCTTGAAGATGCGGAAGACCGTCCTGCATGGTATGAGGACACCTTTGCGGAGCAGATGAATGACTATATCGAAGGCACGGATTGGGAGAGCGTCACGGCAAATGTAGAGAAACTGCCGTACTATGCTCACATGCTGAAAAAGCACACGCCACGAAAAGTGATAAAGCCTGCACCATCCGCAGAACTGTTCACTTTTGCCAGGCATCTGAATTGGAAAGATAACCTTGACCCGTCACTGTTCCAGCCGATTCGGGAGCTGATCGACACCTATGACCATTGCCTGCGGCGTATTCGCTCGCACAAGCACCCGACGCCGGGCAACTCCAAGCGCCGGGACATCGACCGTATTCTGACCATGCGGAATCAGGAAAACACCTATGATACCGACAGCCTGTATGCACTGTTCACGGGAATCGACGCAGCCCGCATTAAGACCGTCCGTGACGCGCTACGAACCGAACAGTGGCATTTCATGAAGCCGGATGCGCGTTTATCCTTTCTGCACGAATACCTCCCAGAAGAGGCTTTTCGGGCGTATGACGGCTTGTTCTCGGATTTCCGCATGGGTGGATACCGTGTTCTCGGCGATATCATCTGCGACATTGACGATGCCAACCGCCAGGCGGACAAAGCCAAGCTACACTACAAGCACGACACGCCGGAAATGA
>CAVKJG010000049.1:0-12867 GCA_963656825.1 Sphaerochaetaceae bacterium | reverse complement strand
CCCGTATGGTGTGTACCACACGCCCCTCAAACGTGCGCGTCTACCAGTTCCGCCACTCTCGCATATTCCCGTGCGATTTCGCCACACGGCTTAATCAATTATACTCAAAAAAAGCAAAATGTCAATAGGAAACGGGTAAAAAAATTTATTTTTTCAAAATTTTTTGCGCAAGGTTGATTTATAATAATATCTATGGTATAATTTATACAGATCCGCGACGGCAAAGAAGTTGCTCTCGCGAAAAATTATATACAATTCGGAGGAATTATTATGACGTATCCCGTAATAGGTATTCGCCCGATCGTTGACGGACGCAGAGGTCCGATGAAGCTGCGTGAGAGTCTTGAACCGCAGGTCTGGGCAATGGCAGAAGCCGCAAAAAAACTTTTTGAAGAAAATCTTTGCTATTCGGACGGTACACCCGTCAAGGTTGTAATGGCCGATACAACTATCGGTCGTGTTCCCGAAACCGCCGCATGTGCGGAGAAATTCAAAAAAGAAAATGTTGCGATTACTCTTTCCGTAACTCCTTGCTGGTGCTACGGCGCAGAAACAATGGATATGGATCCCACAACGATAAAAGGCGTTTGGGGATTTAACGGAACGGAGCGTCCGGGCGCGGTTTATCTTGCTTCCGTGCTTGCAACTCATGCTCAGAAGGGACTTCCCGCATTCGGCTTCTATGGTCATGAGGTTCAGGATGTGGGCGATGTTGCAAACATTCCCGACGATGTAAAAGAAAAGCTGCTTCGTTTCGGTCGCGCCGCAGTTGCTGCAGCAGAGATGCGCGGTAAGAGCTATCTACAGATCGGCTCTATGTGTATGGGTATAGGCGGATCGATAATCGACCAGCAGTTTATTGAAGAATATCTCGGAATGCGCGTTGAATCCGTAGATGAGGTTGAAATTCTTCGTCGTATGGAGGAAGGTATTTACAATAAAGAAGACTATGAGCGCGCTCTTGCATGGACAAAGGAGCATTGCAAAGAGGGCAGAGACGACAACCCCGAGTTCGTTGACTTCCTCGGTGAAAAGAGAGCTATCAAATTCACTCCCGAGCAGAAAGAAAAACAGTGGGAATTCACGGTCAAGATGTACCTTATTATAAGGGATCTTATCCGCGGAAACAAAAATCTTCCCGAAGGCTTTGAAGAAGAAATGCTCGGTCACAACGCTATCTGCGCCGGCTTCCAGGGGCAAAGACAATGGACAGACCATTGGCCGAACTGTGACTATCCCGAAGCGCTTCTCAATTCCTCGTTCGATTTTGAAGGTGCTCGCGAGCCGATGACTTTCGCAACGGAAAACGACGTTCTCAACGGTCTCGGAATGCTCTTTATGAGACTTCTTACAAATCGCGCTCAGATATTTGCCGACGTCCGCACCTTCTGGTCGCCCGAGGCTACAAAGCGCGTTGCCGGATATGAATTCACGGGCAAGGCAAAAGAAAACGGCGGTATAATCCACCTTCTTAACTCCGGCGCGGCTTGTCTTGACGCTTGCGGCGAATGCACGGACAAGGACGGCAATCACCTTATGAGGAAGTGGTGGGAAGTAACCGACGAAGACATAAAGAAGATGACCGATGCTACGACATGGTGCGAGGCTGGTTTCGATAACTTCCGCGGCGGCGGCTTCTCGTCTCACTTTGTGACAAGAGCCGAAATGCCCGTTACAATGATACGTCTTAACCTTGTGAAAGGACTCGGACCGATGCTTCAGATAGCTGAAGGCTGGACGGTAAACCTTCCCGATAAAGTAACCGATGTTCTCATGGAACGCACGAATCCCACATGGCCCTGCACATGGTTTACACCTCGCTGTGACGGCAAGGAGGGAAGTCCGTTCAAGGATGCATATGAGGTTATGAACCATTGGGGCGCAAACCACGGCGCAATTTCTTACGGTCATATCGGCGCGGATCTTATCACGCTCTGCTCGATGCTCCGTATTCCCGTATCGATGCACAACGTACCCGTTGACGACATTTTCCGTCCGTCAGCATGGAATGCTTTCGGTATGGACAAGGAAGGTCAGGACTATCGTGCCTGTGCGGCATACGGTCCTCTTTACAAGAGATAAAAAGAAATATCGGGAGCGGAAATTCCGCTCCCGAAATTTTATTTTGCGCGTTTATACGCCTCTCCGCCGTCGCGCGAGGTGACGGGAACGTCGAGAAGACTACAATAGCTTGTCGCTTCGTCCTCCGTCAAGGGAACGGTCGGCGTCATCCCCGTACATTCGTTTGCGGAGGCAACGGGGTTTGAAAACATAGCCTCTGCCGCAAATTTATCGGCTGACGGAGCTTTATACATTCTTTTTCGTTTAATCATTTATATAAAAATCCTTTTTATTTTTATTTTCTCTCAAAAAACGTTGTAAAATAGAAAAAATTATTTGAAAAAAACGAGAGGTAAAAACGAATGGTAAATCAAAACGCAGCCGAAAAGTTCGTAAAAGAAGGACTTACCTTTGACGATGTTCTTCTTATACCTGCCGAAAGCTCGGTGCTTCCGACGGATATAGAGCTTTCAACAAGACTTACCGGAAAGATAAGACTCAACGCTCCGCTTATTTCCGCCGCGATGGACACGGTTACGGAGTCCGAGCTTGCGATTTCGATGGCGAGAGAGGGCGGAATAGGCGTAATCCACAAGAATATGACCATAGAAATGCAGGCGTCCGAGGTTGAAAAGGTAAAAAGAAGCGAGAACGGCGTAATCACAAATCCTTTCTTTCTCCATCCGGAAAACAAGGTTTATGAAGCCGAGCAGCTTATGCATAATTACAAGGTTTCCGGCGTTCCGATAGTAAACGGAGAGGGAAAGCTTGTGGGTATAATCACTAACCGCGATATGCGTTTCCTTACGGATATGGATATGGATATAGGCGAGGTTATGACAAAGGACAATCTTGTTACTGCTCCCGTCGGCACAACGCACGAGCAGGCAAGGGAAATACTCGCTAAAAGAAAGATAGAAAAGCTTCCGCTTGTAGATGATAATGGATATCTTCGCGGACTTATAACGATAAAGGACATTCAGAAGGCGACAAAATATCCGAATTCCGCAAAGGATGAGCGCGGCAGACTGCTTTGCGGCGCGGCTATCGGCGTGACTGCCGACGTGCTTGACAGAGCGGACGCACTTCTTGCGGCGGGAGCGGACGTGCTTGTTCTGGACTCGGCACACGGTCATTCGATGAACATTGCCAAAACCACCGAAAAAGTAAAAAATGCCTTCCCCGACTGCCAGCTTATCGTGGGCAATATCGCGACGGCAGCCGCGGCGGAATATCTTATAAAAGCCGGAGCCGACGCGATAAAGGTCGGTATCGGGCCCGGCTCGATATGCACGACGAGAATCGTATCGGGAATAGGCGTTCCGCAGGTAACTGCGATATACGACGCAGCCTGCGTTGCGGCAAAATACGATATCCCCGTGATTGCTGACGGCGGCATAAAATACAGCGGCGATCTTGTAAAATCAATAGCCGCAGGCGCGGATACGATAATGATAGGCTCGCTTTTCGCAGGCTGTGAGGAAAGCCCGGGCGAGAGCGAAATTTATCAGGGCAGACGCTTTAAGGTTTATCGCGGAATGGGCTCTATCGCGGCTATGGAAAAAGGTTCGCGCGACAGATACTTCCAGACAGGAACGAAAAAGCTTGTGCCGGAAGGCGTAGAGGGGCGCGTTCCTTACAAGGGTCCGCTTGCCGATACGATATATCAGCTTCTCGGCGGACTTCGCTCGGGAATGGGATATTGCGGCTGTAAGACGATTCCCGACCTCCAGCAGAGAGGACAGTTTATACGCATAACGGGTGCGGGACTCAAGGAATCTCATCCGCACGATATAAACATTACAAAGGAAGCGCCGAATTACAGCGCTCACGTATAATTGCATAAAAAATCGGGGCATTTGAAAAAAATGTCCCTTTTTATGTGAGAGAAAACGCCGTCCTTTTCGACTAATGGTTGAAAGGCAGTGAACAATATGAAAAAAATACTTGCGATATTTATTCTTATTGCTGTATGCACGGCTCTTTTTTCGTGCGACGGCAAAAACGATGTCAATCCCGAAGCTTCGGAAAATACGTCAAAGACGCTTTCCGAAATGGGCGAAATGAGCTTTACCGTCGTATCGGATAGCGGAGAGAAAATCGTTCCGTACAAATATTACTTCGGCGGTCAGCTCTACGGCTCGGGCGATGAAATGACATATTTCGGCACAGGGAAGATAATCGGCTTCGATGTAAAAACGTACATTGATATGATACCTGAGATAACCGTCAAAAACGGTTTTGCCGTCAGAACCGATGAAAACGTCGATGTTTTTGATACCGCTTCCGTGTTTGACGCAAACGGTGAAAAAATATATTCCGGCGACGTTTCCGTTGGAAATATAAAGGCTTTGTCCGGCGGAAAGGACTGCATAGTCAGTCTTACGGTAAGACGAAACGGCACAGGGAAATATTCCGATGAATACTCTATGTATCTGATGCTTATAAAAGTAAAATTCGGGTAAGCTTTTCGCGCGGTAAAGCATGAAATCGGCAAAAAACAGCGAAATGTGTGCTGCATTTCGCTGTTTTTTTGCAGAAGTTATAAAAAAATTATTGATTTTATCAAACAAGCGTGATATAATTCTTTATTGTTTGTAATTAAATGGTTTATTGCTTAATCAATATCGGTTTAAGGAGAGTTATAAAGTGAAAAGAGAAGATTTAAGAAACGTTGCGATTATAGCACACGTCGACCACGGCAAAACGACGCTCGTTGACGAAATGCTCAAGCAGGGCGGCGTTTATCGTGAAAATCAGGCTACGGAAGAAAGAGTAATGGACTCAAACGCTCTTGAACGCGAGCGCGGAATAACTATACTTGCAAAGAACACAGCCGTACATTACAAGGGCGTGAAAATAAATGTTGTCGATACTCCCGGACACGCCGATTTCGGAGGCGAGGTCGAGCGTATTCTCAAAATGGTGAACGGAGTTATTCTGCTTGTCGACGCGGCGGAGGGTCCCATGCCGCAGACAAGATTCGTGCTTCAGAAGGCACTTGCGCTTCATCATCCGGTTATAGTTGTCGTAAATAAAATAGACCGTCCCGACGCGCGTCTTGACGAGGTCGGCGACGAAATACTCGAGCTTCTTCTTGAGCTTGACGCATCTGACGAACAGTTTGACTCTCCCATGCTTTGGTGTTCGGGAAGAGCCGGAACGGCTTCGTATTCTCCTTATGAAAAGGGAACGGATCTTCAGCCGCTTTTCGATACGATACTGAAATATATTCCCGCTCCGGAGGGCGATGAAAAGGCTCCGCTTCAGATGCTTGTTTCTTCCATCGACTACAACGATTATGTCGGCAGAATAGGCATAGGCAGAATCGAGCGCGGAACGATAAAGGTAAATCAGGAGGTTATGATATCAAACTTCCACTCTCCCGACGTTGCTCCCAAAAAGACAAAAATCGTAAGTCTTAACCAGTTTGACGGACTCAAGAGAGTTCCCGTTGCAGAAGCCATGATGGGCGATATAGTCACTTTCTCCGGTGCGGACGATATATCCATAGGCGATACGATAACGTCGGTTGACTGCGTCGAGCCGCTTGAATTCGTAAAGGTTTCCGAGCCTACGATGGAAATGACGTTTATGGTAAACGACAGTCCGTTTGCGGGCAGAGAAGGCAAGTATGTAACGTCGCGTCAGATAAGAGAAAGACTTTACAAGGAGCTTCTCAAGGACGTATCTCTTCGTGTTTCGGACGGCGAAACGACCGACTGCTTCAAGGTTGCCGGCAGAGGCGAAATGCATCTTTCGATCCTTATAGAAACAATGCGCCGCGAGGGCTTCGAGCTCGGAATAAGCACGCCCAGAGTTCTTTACAAAGAAATCGACGGCAAGCTCTGCGAGCCGATCGAGCGCGTTGAAATAGACGTTCCGCAGGATTATTGCGGCACTGTTATGGAAAAGCTCGGCGCGCGCAAGGGCGACCTTGTAAATATGACTCCTCACGGCTCGCGTATGCGCCTTGAATATCTTATACCCACGCGTTGCCTTTTCGGATACAGAAGCGAATTTCTTACCGATACGCGCGGCGAAGGCATTATAAGCTCCGTATTCGATTCTTACGGCGAATACAAGGGTGATATAATCCGCAGATTCACAGGCTCTCTTGTAGCCTCGGAAACGGGCGAATCGACCTCCTACGGCGTGTTCAACGCTCAGGACAGAGGCACGATGTTCATCGGCGCACAGTGCAAGGTATATGAGGGAATGGTAGTGGGCGAAAATCCCAAGATGGGCGAAATAGCCGTCAACGTATGCAAGGAAAAGCATCTTACCGCTATCCGTTCGACAGGCGCGGACGAAGCGCTTCGTCTTGTTCCGCCGAAAATCTTTTCGCTTGAAGAAGCAATCGAATTCATTGCCGACGACGAGCTTATAGAGGTTACGCCCAAGAGCATAAGAATAAGAAAAACCATTCTTTCCACGGATCTGCGCTACAAAATGATAGGCAGAACAAAGAAGGAAAGCCTGCAAAAGCAATGATAAAGGAACAGTTTTCACGGACGGCGAGATTGTACGGAGAAAGCGCGATAGAAAAGCTGTCGCGCTCCTCCGTTTTGCTTTTCGGCGTCGGCGGAGTCGGCTCGTACGTTGCGGAAGCGCTTGCAAGAGCCGGCGTTGGCAGAATGTGCCTTGTTGATCCCGACGAAGTCTGCGAGTCAAACATAAACCGTCAGATGACGGCGCTCCATTCGACGGTCGGAAAAAAGAAAGCCGAGGTTATGGCGCAGCGTATGAGGGATATCAATCCCGATATGACGATTGAAGTCAGAACGGTATTTTATCTTCCCGAAAATGCGGACGACATCGACTTTTCGGGGTTTGACATAATTGCCGACTGTATAGACACGGTCACGGCAAAGCTTGAAATAATATCAAGAGCGCAGGCGGCAAAAATCCCCGTAATAAGCGCGATGGGAACAGGGAACAAGCTTCGCCCCGATATGCTCGAAATAACCGATATATTCAAAACCGAGGGCTGTCCTCTGGCAAGGGTTATGCGGCGCGAGCTTCGGGCAAGAGGCATAAAGCATCTTAAAGTGGTGTATTCAAGGGAAGAACCGAAGAGCGACGGACAGAGAACTCCGGCGTCATCTCCTTTCGTGCCCAATTCGGCAGGACTTTTAATGGCTTCTGAAATTGTAAATATGATAATAAACGACGGCAGGACATGATAAATCCCGCCGTTTTTTATTTTAATGTGATTGACAGCATTTATAAAATTTGATATAATAATAAAAAATAATTAAACGGGGTGACAATAATGAAGCTTTTGCTTGCCATAGTAAATAACGACGATGCTCATTTTGTAAACACAAGCCTTACGTCGGAGGGATTTCATATTACGAAAATATCGTCAACGGGCGGATTTCTTATGAACGGTAACTCAACGTTTATTCTGGGCGTTGAGGAGAAGGACGTTGACCGCGCGCTTGAAATAATCAGAACGCACAGCAAAAAGCGCGAAATGAATGTTCCGATATCCGTTCCCGGAAATGTAAGCATTTTCGGCACTTCGCAGGCGCACGTTTCTGTCGGCGGCGCAACAGTTTTCATTGTTGATGTTGAAAAATATCTCCGCTTCTGATGAATAAAGACAATTTTCTTTTCGGCTGTAAGGAAATAAAACAGCGCTTTTCCGGATGGATATCAGGCGGTATACTTTCTCACGCATATCTTATCGAAGGTCCGTCGGGATCCGGAAAAAAATCGCTTGCAAAATATATTGCGGCATCGCTTGCCTGCGCCGGAAATTGTGATGAATGTAACATCTGTCATCGGATAAACGAGGGACACTGTCCCGATATAAAATTTATTTCGCGCGAGGACGGGCAGAAAAACATAAGCGTGGACGCCGTAAGAGCAATGATAGACGACACGCCCCTTACTCCCGCAGAGCTTGATTTCAAAATGTATGTTTTCGACGGCGCGGAAAGGCTTTCGGTTCAGGCGCAGAACTCTCTTCTCAAGGTTATCGAAGAGCCGCCCGAAAGGGTTTATATTCTGCTTTTGTGCGAGTCGTCGGCAAATATTCTGACTACCGTAAAATCAAGAGTGCAGCGGATAGTAATGCCGCTTCTGTCGGGGAATGAAGTGCTTGAATATCTGCGCGAAAAATCCGTTCCCGAATTTCTGTATGATGAAAAAAAGCTTGACTTTGCGGTAAGGCTTTCGGGCGGAGCGCCCGGAAAAGCCGAAAAGCTGCTTTCGGACGGAGAAAAGGAATACGCAACGTTTCTTTCGGCAAAGGCGATAATCGACGCACAGTCAAAAAAAAACCGCGGAGTATCGGAATACGATATGCTGAATACGGTATCGAAGGCTATGCCCGGAAGAGAAGAAGCGGACAGGCTTTTTTCAATGCTTGCCCTTGCGTACAGAGATATACTTTCGTCAAAACTTACCGGAAAAGTCAAGGGCGGCTTCTGGAGCGAAGACGAAGCCGAAAAATATGTTCTTGCGCTTCCTCTGGAAACGCTTAAAAAGTCTGTTGAAGCGATAACCGCGCTTGCATATGACAGCAACTTCAATTTCAATATAACGCTTGCCGCTTCGGCGCTTTCCGTGCTTTTGTGGCGTGCAGCGTAAGGAAAGGATAAAAATGGACATCGTAATCACAGAAGAGTCCGAAAAGAAGACCGAATACGAGGTAATAGGTATTCGTTTCAAGGACGGAGGAAAAATATATTATTTCGATCCATGCGGCATCACCGCGACTGCCGGAGAGAATCTTATAGTCGAAACCGCAAGAGGTATTGAATACGGCGGCGTCGCCGTGGCAAACAAGATAGTTTCCGGAAGCGAGGTCGTGCTTCCTTTGCGCCCCGTAATCAGGCGCGCGACAAAGGAAGACGATGAAAAAAACAGGGAAAACAAGCGGAAAGAAAAAGAAGCTTTTACGATTTGTCTTCAGAAAATCGCAGAGCATGAGCTTGAAATGAAGCTTGTCGAAGCGGAATATACTTTTGATAATTCAAAGCTCCTGTTTTATTTTACCGCCGACGGCAGAGTAGACTTCCGCGAGCTTGTAAAGGATCTTGCCTCGGTATTCAAGACAAGAATAGAATTGAGACAGATAGGCATAAGAGACGAAACGAAAATGATAGGCGGACTCGGCGTCTGCGGACTTCCTTTCTGTTGCTGTAAATTTCTTGACGACTTCGGCCAGGTGTCCATAAAAATGGCAAAGGAACAGAATCTTTCACTCAATTCTCAGAAAATATCCGGCGCGTGCGGACGTCTTATGTGCTGTCTGCGCTACGAACACGAGGTATACGAAGAAGAAATAAAAAAGACTCCCAAGGTGGATTCGATAGTCGATACTCCCGACGGCAGAGGGACGGTATGTGAAGCAGTGCCGCTTGCCGGCATAGTAAAGGTTCGCTTTTCCGACAAGGATCAGCAGTTTGTTGTAAGACAGTATCACCGCGACAGTGTAAATGTTATAGCGGCACCGAAATCCAAAAAACAGTCCGACGGAGAGGTCGAAGCGGGAGAATAAAAGCACACACAGCTAACAGTGGAGGACAAAAATATGTACGAGAGAATGTTGAATCGGAACGAGAAGCCGACATTTACGCAGATGACCGCATATTGCGGAGGGACAGCAGCGCTGTTCACGGAACTGAACGAATGGCTTTCCACCGAATATGGCACCGCGCAGACAATTGTTTTCCCATACGGCAACAGCTATGGCTGGGGTATTTCTCACAAGAGAAAAGGAAAACTTGTCTGCAATGTATTTCCGGAAAACGGTGCGTTTGCCGTAATGCTGAGGATGTCCGACCCGCAATTTGCATCGGTATATGACCAGCTTGGAGACTATGCAAAAAACTATATCGACGACAAATATCCCTGCAATGACGGCGGCTGGATTCATTATCGCGTTACAGATAAAGAGCAGCTTGCGGATGCGCAGACCATGCTTGACGTCAAATGCGGCAGCGTGAAGGAGAAACAATAGCATGGAAAAGACAGCGCACGAAATTCAGAAAGAGCGAATTGCAAAGATTGAAACTGAGGCGTGCGAATTGGTTGACAGCGTCAGCATAGCGACGCTGACTTCGATAAACGAAAACGGCTATCCGCGCACCTGCGTGATGTCGAAATACAAAAACGAGGGCTTTTCGGATATTTATTTTGTATCATCCAAACGTTCAAATATCAACGGAAAAGTTACACACTTTGAAAACAATCCGAAAGCAAGCGTATGTTGCTTTCGCGGAGGCGACAGCGTGACGCTTGTCGGTGATGTTTCTTTTATTAACGACCGCAAAACTTTGGAAAAGTTCTGGAATGAAGATGACCGCCGATTTTTCGGCAGGGGAATTGACGATCCGAAATTCCGCCTTCTGAAATTCCATACGACAGAAGCGACCTTCTGGATCGGAGGGAAGTTCCGCACTTGCAAATACAAAACGTCAAAAAAAGACGGCACGGCAGAATAAAGCTGCCATGCCGTCTTTTCGGTATATTAAGAAATTTTGTTTTTGAGCCTCATATTGTCGGCTATCATTGCAATGAATTCGCTGTTTGTCGGTTTACCGCGTTCGTTTTGAATTGTATAACCGAAAAAGGCGTTGAGCGTGTCGATATCGCCTCTGTCCCAAGCGACCTCGATCGCGTGACGTATTGCACGTTCAACTCTTGAAGAGGTTGTCTGATACTTTTTCGCCACTGACGGATAAAGGACCTTTGTAACCGCGTTTATAAGGTCGTTATCTTCTATTGTCATCATTATGGCTGTGCGTAAATATTGATAGCCTTTTATATGAGCGGGAACGCCTATTCTATGTATGATCTCGGTGACCTGCGCTTCAAGATCGCTCGGCTCCTGCGAATACTGAACGCCGTGCATTATCTGATTTTTGTATGCGCTCTGACGGTTTTTGTAAATACGCGCTATTCTTTCGATAAGCGTTGAATATTCAAACGGCTTGTGCATACAGTATGCCGCGCCGGCTTCTGTCGCTTCTGCAAAGAGGTTCGGATTTGAGCAATATGAAAACACTATAAAATCGGGTACGTTTGACGGGTTCTGAAACAGTGTTTTCGCCTTTTTGATTATCTGAACCGTGTCAAGCTTGGGAAGCCAGACGTCTATAAGCACGACGTCCGGCGTGCAACGCTTGATTTTCGTAAGCACGTCTATTCCGCTGTCGGTTTCATCAACTATGTCGATGCCCGCTCTTGTAAGGTTTTCTCTGAGCGCGTGGCGGAACTCGGCGCTTTCGTCTGCAATAAAAACTTTAATTCTCTGATCCATTTCTTTGTTCTCCATTTCGTGTAAAATTTTCGTGTCGCTTTTTGCCGCTCCAAAAACTACCATACATATATTACCACAATAAGAAAGACTTTGCAAGACGAAAACGAAAAATTTTTGTCACAAAAATCCAATATGTGTTTTGTTTATAATGACAAAATATCGCTCTTAAAACGTCATCAAACGCCAAAAAAACAGGTTTATTACGAAAACCGAAAGATACGAAAGGGAATTATGTATTGTTTTGTTTCTCTATAATACATACGGCATGCGCGGACATACCTTCTCCGCTTCCGGTAAAGCCGAGTCTTTCCTCGGTTGTCGCTTTTATATTTACATCTTCTGCGCTTATTCCGAGTGCCAAAGCGGTTTTTTCACGCATTTGACATATGTATGGCGAAAGCTTCGGACTTTGAGCTATTACCGTCGAATCTATATTTATTATCCTTGCATTATGCCTGCGAAGCTCTTCGCTCACTTTTCCGATAAGCACAAGACTTGAAATCCCTTCGTATGCCGGATCGTTATCGGGAAAAAGCACGCCTATATCCGAAAGTCCGCACGCGCCGAGAAGCGCGTCGGCTATGGCATGAAGTAGCACATCGGCATCGGAATGTCCCAGCAAGCCTTTTTCAAACGGTATTTCAACTCCGCCGAGAACAAGCTTTCTTCCTTCTGTCAGGCGGTGAACGTCGTATCCGTGTCCAATTCTGATACTCATATAATTTCTCCGTTCGATATTATTCTTTCCGCAACGTAAAAATCTTCATCGGTTGTGATTTTTATGTTATATGCTCCCGCTTCAACCGTATGAACTTTGAAGCCCGCGCTTTCGACAAGCATACTGTCGTCGGTCGGAGAGGAGGGCTTTGTCTTTGACGATACGGCAATTTCGTAAATGTCCTTCATAAATACCTGAGGTGTCTGTGCGCGCATTACGGTATCTCTGTCTACCGTTTCGGATATTATTCCGTTTTCATCTACCTTTTTCAGAGTATCGGTTGATTTTGACGCCGCTATGGCACAGCCGTGGCGGAAAGCGCTTTTTATCACTTTTTCTATATCTTCGGTTTTTATAAGGCATCTTGCGCCGTCGTGAATTGCGACAAATTCGCACTTCGGGGATACCGCTCTAAAGCCGGCAAGCACGGAATCGCTTCTTGTGCTTCCTCCGGCAGTTACGGCAGATAATTTTGTAATGCCGTACTGCTTTTTGAAAATTTCGTATTCTTTAAGCTGATCCTTTGCCGCAACGACTATGATCTCACTGATAAGCGGACATTTTTCAAAAGCGAGCATTGTCCGCACAACCACGGGAACACCCTTTATGGAAATAAGCTGCTTCGGGACTGCTCCGCTTGTTCGGGTGCTTTTTCCGGCGGCAACGATTATTGCCGATGTGTAGTATTTTTTACATTCGCGAGCCGCTTTGCTTGTGAGCGCGCGCACGATTTTTTTGAAAACATTCATTTGATTCAGTCCTTTTCAGTGTTTTGCATATAGAGATTATATCAAATTATGCGATTCATAGC
>CAVKJG010000048.1:0-13175 GCA_963656825.1 Sphaerochaetaceae bacterium | reverse complement strand
TCAAGGACCGTTCGCCACCCGCTCTTGCGGACAGCTTTGTTATTCTATCACATCACTCTCCTCATTGTCAAGAGGTTTTTGAAAAGTTTTCTGTTTTTTTGAGAAAAATCTTCACCTTGTATCAATTATCGACAGGCGTTCCCCGAAAGAAGTGACTTAACCTCTCCGTCCGCGTCGCGCTTTGTGCCGATCTTACTCAATTTCTCCGAAAAATCACGCCGCAACTGGGCGTCGGAAAGCATTTTTTTCATTGCCGAATACATTCCATCCTCGGATATTTCGCAGATAAGTCCGAGTGCGCCGCCGCAAAGCTGCTCGCCCGCCGTTTTATAATTTGAAACGACCATAGGGCGACACAGAAGCTTCGCTTCTTCAACCGCAATACTCTTGCCCTCGTGCCGCGACGGCTGAAAATACACGTCGCATTCCTTTATATATTTATAAGGGTTTTCCGTCGTGCCGAGCATCACAAAATCGTTTTCAAGTCCGAGCGCCCTTGCCGTGTCGGCGATTTTTTCGGCATAAGCGCCGCTTTTTTCGCCGAGCGCGTACCAGCGGAACGCAAAGCCTTCGTTTTTCAGCCTTGCAAGCGCGGGCAGAGCGATATCATACCCTTTCTGCTCGCATATTCTGCCGACGGTCAGAATTCTTATCCCGTCGTATCCGTCGTCATAGCTTTTTCCGAGCGCGGCAAGATTTTTTATCTGCTCCGCATCTACTATGTTTTCCATAGTGACTATTTTTTCTTTTACGGCAGGCAAAGCCTCCGCAAGCGATTTTTCTATTTCCTTTGATACGGTAACTATCTTCTCGCACCGCATAAAATACCTTTCGTACAAAGCGTCCTCGCGCGGCGGAAAATTGTAATCGAAGTGAAGCCACGCGATTTTTCTTTTGGCTTTTACCTTGTCGATAACATAGAACATCGTCCGATCGCCCCAATAAGCTATCGCAAGATCATATTCTTCATTGCGCGGCTTCATTGCTTTCATAGCCGAAAGCCAGAGCCTTTGCTTTGCGTATATCCGACGCTTCCCCGATGAAAAAGCGATTTTTACGACGTGACAAAAAAGCGGAAATATCCGCAGGGGATTTTTCAAAGCGTAATTTTCAAGCAGAATTTTCCTTGCGTTCGAGCCGTCAATTTCCATTATCCTGCCGTCCGGCATAGTTTCGATTTTTATCTGCGGAGGGACAAGCGAAAGCAGCGCGCCTTTCTTTTCCGCAAGAAGAAGCGTAACGTCCCACTCGCTGAAATCTATATGCTCCGCAAACGAAAGAAAGGATTTTTCGCTTCCGCCCGCGGACATAGTTATTCCGACTATAAGCAATTTCTTCTTCACGCCGCCGCCTCCTTTGTTATTTTTGATTATACCACCCTCCGCCTGCTTTGTCAATGCGGACAAAATTCCGAAAAGCATTGATTTTCCGTATTATTTGTGTCATAATCATTATATCACGAAAATATCGGAGGATATTCAATGGCTGACCGTTTTGCCTCTATTGCGGCGGGAGAGATAGGCTCCTCTCGTGCGCCGCTCGTACATCCGAAGCCCGTGCCGAAAAGCGGAAAGAAATTTCCGCTTTCAAAAGCCGGAGGCTCGCCGGAAAAAGTATATAAAAAGCCCGATACAAAGCAGGAGCTTGACGCAATTATAGATAAACTGAAAGAAAAATACGCGCCTTTTCTCGAAAAGCGCTCGCCCTGTATCGACAGCGACAGAAAAAAGACGGAGCTTTCCGTCTTTGACTTCCGTATGGCTACGGACACCGACAGGCGCGATTTTGCCTTTGTGCTTTCGGGCGGCGGCGAATGGAAAAAAATAACCGTTCCGCACTACGACGGTCCCGTAGGCTATGCGGTATCGTATTACAGAACCGAATTTATCTCTCACCTGCCCGACGACAGAGCGCTTTTTCTGCATTTTCAATGCTCCGATTATATTACGGAGGTATATGTAAACGGCACGCTTGCCGGAACGCACGAAGGGTTTTTCTCGCCGTTTGAATTCGACATTTCCGGACTTGTCCGCGACGGAAAGAACACGCTTCTCGTAACCGTCAGAAACGATTTCAAATACGGAGGCGACAGTCCCCGCTCCGCCGATTTTGTTCACTGCGAGGGCGATAAGCTCTATGCGGCGACGGGCTTCGGCTATGACGACCCGCTTGAGGGCTGGCATCATTGTCCTGCCGGAATGGGTATTTGCGGCAAGGTTTATCTCGAAGAACGCCCACGCACTTTCATATCCGATATATTCGTCCGTCCGATGCCCGACAGCTCGGAGATCGAGCTGTGGACGACCGTTTTCCGCTGCGATTATGCAGGCGAGGGCGAGTTTTCCCTTTCGTATTCCCTTTTCGGAGAAAATTTTGAAGACGTGCTTGTAAAGGACAAGACCTATCGTCCGCAGACGCTTCATCATGCCGACTTCGGCGACGTAATGACCGAGGACGACATCGGCAGAGAAACGGATGAAGATCATCCCGTCGTTTTCCCGAAGCTGTATCACGGCGAAAACACCGTAAAATTCAGAATAAAGGTTCCCGATTTCCGCAGATGGACGCCCGACGAGCCGTATCTTTATTCGGCGCAGATATCCCTGTATATAAAAGGTAAGAAAACCGATTCCGCAGAAAAAGCTTTCGGAATGAGAACCTTTGTTCTTGATACGAAAGGCTCGCCGAAGGGAATGTTTTACTTAAACGGCGAAAGCGTCCGCCTGCGCGGAGCAAACACAATGGGCTTTGAACAGCAGGACGTTCTCCGCGGCGATTCCCGTATGCTGCTTTACGATATGCTTATGGCAAAAGCCTGCAATATGAACTTCCTGCGGATAACCCAGCGCCCCGTTCAGGAGGAAATATATGATCTGTGCGACAGAATAGGTCTGATGATACAGACGGATCTTCCGCTGTTTACGGTCATCCGCCGCACGAAATTTGCGGAGGTTCTCCGTCAGTGCGAGGAAATGGAACGTCTGATACGTCCGCACGCCTGCTGCGTGCTTATCTCGTATATGAACGAGCCTATGCAGAACGGCAATGACAACCCTTTCCGCCACGTTATAAGAAGCGAGCAGGATATGATTTTCCACGCGTGCGACGACGCGGTGCATATGCTCAATCCCGACAGGGCGATAAAGCATATCGACGGCGACTACGATCCGCCCGACGATGGCTTTCCCGACAATCACTGCTACTGCACGTGGTACAACGGTCACGGAATAGATATGGGCGCGCTCTATCGCGGAAACTGGCTCGGAATAAAAGACGGCTGGTACTGCGGCTGCGGCGAATTCGGCGCGGAGGGACTCGATCCCGTTTCGCTTATGCGCAGACGCTATCCGAAAGATTGGCTGCCGCAGACTCCCGAAGAGGAAAAAAGCTGGTCGCCGTCGCGGATAATAAACGCCCAGAGCGGCAATATGCACTATTTCTTCTACGATACGCAGGACAATCTTGAAGACTGGGTGCGCGAAAGTCACATCTGGCAGGAAAAAGCCACAAGGCTTATGACCGGCGCTTTCAGACGAAATCCGCTTATGAGCTCGTTTGCTATTCACCTTTTCATTGACGCGTGGCCCTCCGGCTGGATGAAAACTATAGTCGATTGCGAACGCAATCCGAAGCCCGCTTTTTATGCGTATATGGACGAGCTTACTCCGCTTTCCGTGTCGCTCAGGACGGACAGAAAAACCTTTTTCTCCGGCGAAACGGCAAGCGCGGAGGTCTTTGTCTGCAACGATACGCACAAAATATCAAGCGGACATTCGCTCACCTTCGAGCTTATCTCCTCCGACGGCACGCTTGCGGCAAAAGGCTCTGCTCCCGCTGAATTTTCGGAAAACAGCGCCTTTATGCAGGGCGAGGTAACCTTTACAGTTCCCGACGTTTCCGACCGCGAAAAATACACTCTGCGCGCCATTCTGAAGGACAAAAACGGAGCTGTGCTCCACTACTGCGACGAAGCCCTTGAATTTTTCGCTCCCGAAGCTTCAGAAAAAGGCGCGGCGATAATTATCAAAGGCAACGCCGAATTCGAAAACCGCAAGGACGAAATACTTTCCCTTGCGGAAAGCGGAAAAACGGTTATTGTCGAAGCGCTGTCCGCAGGCGAATACAGCGTCGGAAAAGCTTTTTTCAAGGTCAAAAACTGCGGAATGAGGGCGCTGCATTTTGTTTCGAGAAAGACGGGGCATCCGCTTGTAAAGGATTTTGAAAAGGACGATTTCTCTTTCTGGTACGACGAAAAAGCCGATATGATGACGCCTCTTGTCCGCCGCACCTTCACGGGCGAAGGCTTTGTTCCGATTCTTATTTCCGGCAACACGCTTTCGGGAAGCGCATGGGGAAAGCCCCTTTTCCCCGCGCTTGTATGCGGAGAGCTTCCGCTCGGCAAGGGAAAGCTGATAGTAAGCACGCTTGAGCTTGAAAATCATCTTTCAAATCCCGTCGCGGTAAAATTTTCAAACAGACTGAAAAACTATTAAAAATCACAATGCCCGTGAAAAATCACGGGCATTATTGTTTGATTTTGGTATTGACTTTTTTGCGCCTTGTGCTATACTTATAATTGGAGCAGGGAAGCAAGGCGCTTTTTTCCGCCCTTCGGCGGTCGTTTCCTGCTCTCGGTTATTCATTCGTTTATTTTTGCTCGGGCTTACTTTTTAAGCCTGCTAAGCTGTTCCAAAAT
Source organism: Sphaerochaetaceae bacterium (assembly GCA_963656825.1). Taxonomy (GTDB): domain Bacteria; phylum Bacillota; class Clostridia; order Oscillospirales; family CAG-272; genus CAG-841. Next base: position 8,479 of record CAVKJG010000048.1, on the reverse strand, counting down.
TATTTTGACAGCTTCGTTTTTGTTTTTCGCTTTTGCTTCGATAAGGTCTGCGAGCATGGACAAAACAAAAATTAAATCTGAATGGCTCAAAACGTTAACCGCCTTTCTGCGCCTTGCCTCTGTCAAGAGTGGATTGCCTTCCTCTCTTGACATTTTTTTATGATCTCAACATAAAACAAACGTCCTCCGCATAAAGATTAAACAAAAACAAAAAAACGGAGGACAACCACAATGCTACGGAAAATCTATAAGCCCGAAGGCTTTTCATCTCAGAACGGCACGGACGGATTTTACACCGAATCGGCGCTTGAAAGGGCGATGACAAAAGGACAGATCCTCGAAGCGCGCGCGACTGTGTGCGACGAAGATATGTCGCTCTGGGTGGAGCTCGGCTGTATGCGCGGCATAATAAAAAAGGAGGACGCCGCCTTCTGTCCCGACGGCTCTCCCGTAAAGGATATCGCCGCGATAACGAGAGTCGGCAAAACGGTATGCTTTAAGGTCTGCGGCTTTGAAAAGCGCAGAGGCGAAACCGTTGCTCTGCTTTCGCGCAGGGAGGCTCAGCGCGACTGCCTTGAAAATTATCTTATGCTTCTGACCCCGGGAAAAATCATAGATTCGCGCGTGACGCATCTTGAGCCCTTCGGCGCGTTCGTTGACGTCGGCTGCGGAATAATCTCGCTCCTTTCGATAGACTGCATTTCGGTTTCGCGCATATCGCACCCGCGCGACAGATTTTATCCCGGAATGTTCATAAAAACCGCCGTGAAAAATATAGATAAGGAGCTTATGCGTATTTCCGTTACGCACAAGGAGCTTCTCGGAACGTGGGAAGAAAATGTTTCCGCCTTCCGCATAGGTCAGAGCGTACCGGGAATCGTCCGCAGTATCGAGCCTTACGGCGTATTCATTGAGCTTACGCCCAACCTTGCCGGACTTTCCGAATACACGGAAAACGTAAGGATAGGCGATCACGCGACGGTCTACATAAAAAACATAATTCCAGAAAAAATGAAAATAAAGCTCGTACTTATCGACACCTATCAGTGCGAAAGCGAGCCTTATCGTCCCGAATATTTTATAAAAAGCGATTTTATCGAAAGCTGGACCTACTCTCCGGAAAGCTGTCCCAAGCTTATAAAAACAGACTTTGACGGATAACCGGCTATCTGTTCATTTCTTCTCTGAGCGCAAGGCGCGCCTGCGCACATTCGTATGCGCCGGCGATGTCGCCTGTGGCTTTCAGACATTCTTCAAGATCGGACAAAACATAATATCTGTATATTGCTCCCGACTCCTCCGCTTCCGGCAGCAGTGCGCGCAAAGCCTTTGCCGCGCCCGCGGCATCGCCGTTTCCGGCAAGTCTGCGAGCCGCGCCGTGACGTGACATAAAGGATTTTCCGTTTTCGAGAAACGAAACATATCCGTACTCGTCGCACTCCGATTCAGGCATCTCACCCCTGCCCATAATATAATCAATAAGCGATATGTTTCTTTCCGCGCAGCGCTTCTGCTCCTCCGCAAAAACCGACCCTCCGGCGTATGCTGCGGCGTCCGAAAAGCGTTCCCTTGCGGAAAACAGCCTGCCTTTTTTCATAAGCTCCCTGCCGAGCCTTATACAGCAGACCGCCGCCAGAAGCTGCGATTCGTCATCGTCAAGCTTTTCAAGCAGTATAAGACATTTTTCCGTATCTCCCGAAGAAAACAGCTTTTTTATCACGTCGCGCCGACGCAGCTTTTCTATATCCGAAAGTCCGGCTTCCTCGGACAGCAGATATTCAAGCGGAACGCCGAGCCTTTCGGCGAGCGCGCGGAGCGTCGCTATCGAAGGATTTGCAAGCCCGTTTTCTATCTGACTGAGCATATTTCTTGTGATTATTCCGTCGGTAAGCTCCGCCTGAGTAAGCCTTCTTTCGGCTCTCAAAGCCTTTATTTTTTCGCCTGTGGTCATATAAGAGTTTCCTTTGGTAAAATTTATTTACTCTATTTTATAACGTTTTTCCCCTATTGTCAAGAAGCGGAGAGCATTTTTGCCCTCCGCCTCTTACTTTTTAAGGTAAATTATATTTGCACTTTCAGGGTTTCGCCCTTCTTTATATCATAGCGCTTGTCTCCGAGCACAAGCACACCGCCCTCGATATCCGAGGTAACCTCCACGCAGTGTCTGTCCGCACTGACCTTTACCACTCCGTCCGGAACGGGAACAGCACCCTCTATTCTTCCGAAGCACATAAGATTCGGCACAACCTCATACGTTTTGTAGGCAGCCGAGGTCGGACGCACTCCGAGCGCATACTTGCCCATAAGATATATGGGCGACGCGCTCCACGCGTGGCAAAGACTCTTGCAGTAGGGCTTTCCGTACATCGCATAATGCTCCGCGCCCTTCATATTCGGGAAATATTCCTCCCAGAAGGTCGTCGCGCCGAGCTTCACCATTCCGCCCCAATAGCTGTGAAGCATATCGGTAACATATCCGAACTCGCCTATTTCGCACATTGCGTCAAGCTCGAAAAATTCAAAATACGGCGTTGTTATCGGCGGAACGTCGTCGTTTCTTATAACGTTTTCGATTATAAGCGAACGCTTTTTTTCGTCCGCTATGCCGAAAAGAAGCGCAAATATATTGGCGTGACGGTTGACCTTTCGGTTTCCGCTCTGATAGCTGTCGATATACGCTTTTTTCTCATCGTCCCAGAAATATCTGTCTATATTGTCTTTAAGCTCGGCGGCTTTTCTTCTGTACTCTGCGCCGTCCTTTCCGAGAGGCTCAAGTATTTCGGCATATGCAACGTAGGAGCGGTAAAGCAGCATCTGCTCGGCTGAAATTATCTCTGTCTTTTCAAGATGCTTTGACCAGTCAATAAACGTCCAGTCGCCCTTTTGGGCATATCCGCCTATAAATCCGTGCTCCGAAAGTCTGCTTTCGACAAGCTCCCATATTTCAGGCATTTTCTTATATACGCGCCCGACAAACGCCTTGTCGCCGGTGTGATAATAATACTCCCATATTGCGATTATCCAATAGAAAGTATAGTCAACTATCGTGTTTATGTGCTGAGCCATTTTGCCCTCGCCTCTGAGCATCATCGTCGTTCTGCGGACGATATCGGGATCGCAGGCGTAATAATAATTCACAAAATAGCTCTGATAAGCGTCGCCCGACCATATCCAGCGGTCGCGCTTGATTCCGTCAAAGAAAGCCTCTCTCGAATTGAGCTCAAGCGTGTATGCGCTTATGCTCCATATTTTATTCACAAGCTCGTCGTCGCACTCGAATTTTCCTTTCGGCTCGATCGGCAGATACTCAAAGTCGTAAGCCACCGAAAAATCCCTGCAGTCGTCCTCAAGAAAGACATATCTGCACGCGCGGCTGCGAAGCGACGTTTCCTTTCCCGAAAGCACGGCAACATCCGTTATCTCGGTGTTTTCCGTGTCCAGTGCCTCCTCGCGCGATTCGCCGTAGAACACGGGAACCTTTTTCCCCTCGGAGCTTATATCCGAAAAAACAAGCTTTCCCATTATCTCACGGCCGAAGTCAAAAAGCACTCCGCCGTTTATCTCTTCTCTTGAAACGGGATAAAGCCTTTCATACGAAAACTTGAACACCTCGGGGTTATCGTCCGGACTGTCATACATATCGTTTGTTCCCGCCGGCTCGTCGCCCAGACCGAACGAAGCCAGCCGCCAGCTCTCTCCGGAATCGAAATGCTCGCTCTCGCACCATATCGCAGGAAGTCCGCCGTCCTTGAAGGCGGAAAGCTTTATAAAGCTTTTTCCGGGCTGAAGGGTTATTTTTGCGGGAGCCTGCCACCGCTGTCCGTTTATATTTATTTCAAGCAGCGTTCCCTCGTTTGCCTTTACGAAAAGCTCCTCGCTTTCTTCAAGCTCGACTATTTTGTAAAGTCTTACGTTTCTGTGCGGAGCGTCAACTCTCCACATGGGCGAATAATAATTGCCGCGTCGCTCCCTTCTGTTGTGTACGAGCATCGCGTGATAAAGCTCGAAATCGTCGGGATACCACATCCATTTTGCCATAACAGCTTCCTCCGTTATTTGTTTTACGCAGATATGATATCACCTGCGCGGCGCTTTGTCAATAAATAATCGTCAAGTGTTTTCAAATATGGTGAAGATAAGATCGCTCTGCTCCGTTATCACTATTTTCTTTGCCGTTTCGGGCGATGTCGCCGATGTGAAATCGCCCTGACTGAGCGACGGATCCTCCATATCGGGATATCCGCCGTCCGTATTGTAAAGTGCCATCAGGATATCATAGTCGGAAACGTAATAGAAGGAAAGCGTATGCACGTCATCGAATTCAAGCAGCTCTCCGTCGTTTGTAACCTCCGTCCATTCTCCGCCGTCGATGCTTATATACAGATTTTCTATGCAGCTGTAATCATACGCAACGTGCGCAAGCGTAATATAGTATCCCTCTCCCGACGGCAACGGAGAAGCCTTTGCCCGTCTTGCATTCGTTTTTACGATCATCGGGATATCCTCCGTTACGCCGCGGGAAATACCGCCACGGATTTTATCGTCACGGCGGTATTGACCTTGGAATAAATTATCACCTTTTCTGCCGCCGTTTCGGCAACGGGAGCATAGTTTCCGCTGTCGGCTTCCGTCACGCCGAACGTTACAAATGCGAAATCGCTTGCTCCGACGCCGGAAAACGAAAGCTCGCACTTGTAGCCGTAATCGCCGTATGTCGAATCCGCCGTCCACGACGATGCCGAAACGTTAGAGTAGAATTTCGCCTTGCTTTGCTTTTCCGCAAGCTCGGCGTATATCGCGCTGCTCCGCACGGGATTTGTACTGTCCGACGTGACGAGCGCGTCAACCGTGATATCCGCGTCCGCGCCGTCGAAAATCGTAGCGGTTTTCGTGCCGTTTTTATCCGTTATGCTGACGGTTACGGAGTTTTCTCCGCGCGAAAGCGACACGATGGGAGAATACCCGTCCGCGCCGTCATTGCCGTTTTTACCGTCCGCGCCATCTGCGCCCTTGAGCGACGCAAGCCACGCCGCCTCGTCGCCTTCAAAGCCCTTTTCCACCGCTATCGCGTAGGCAGATTTTCCGTCCGCGCCGTCATTGCCGTTTTTTCCGTCCGCGCCGTCCGCACCCTTGAGCGACGCAAGCCATGCCGCCTCATCGCCTTCAAAGCCCTTTTCCACGGCTATCGCGTATGCCGATTTTCCGTCCGCGCCGTCCGTGCCGTCCTTGCCCGCAGTTCCCGTGCCGTTGAATTTTCCCGCGGCGGCGTCGGCGGCAACGGCGTCAGCCGTAGCCTTGGCCTCTCCGCAAAGCGCGACAAGACTGTCATATACCGACTGTGCCGGCGGCGACGGAGCGTTTTCCGTGTCGTAGCCGGAACGAAAAACGTTGAGTATCGCCGTGTCCGCCGTTATTCTGTTTCCACCGAAAACGGATACCTCCCATTTTCCCGCGTCGAGCTGCGGCATTGCGGAGGCGGCTATCTTGTCGTCCGAAAGCACAACGTGATATACGGTGCTTTCTTTTTTGAAAACCGCGGTTTTCGCCATGTCGTTCCAGTCTTCGCCAAACGAAAAAGCACAGCTCAGATAGTTTCTGCTGTCCGCCACCGCTTTTTCTCCGTCGGTTCTTGAAATATGCTGTTTATTTACTTTGAATTTTAATTCCAATTTTTCCTCCGAACATTAGTTTGTATTCGGCTGTAAAAATAAAAAGCCCCGACACCTCAGTTTTTACCGCCTGCCCCAATTATACCACAAATCCTGCGAAAAATCAAGAACAAATGTTCGCGCATGCCCGAAATATTGCAATTTATCGTTATTTTCAAGTTGACACAGGCTCCGCGCCGTGATATACTTTCACCGTAATATTTTTTTCGGAGGTCAATCGGATATGCACGATTACAGCTTCAGAAAAGCCGTTCCCGTATGGGCGGACGGCAGAGAAAAAGAAATGAACGTATGGCTTGCCTTCACGGCAAAAGCTCCGCGCGGAAAGCACACGGTTCTTTCCGTCACGGGCTCTTCCGCCTACAACGTAAGAATAAACGGCAAATTTTTCGCCTTCGGTCCGGCAAGATGCGCGCACGGCTTTTACCGCGTCGATGAGCTTGACCTTACGTCTTCCCTTTCGCTTGAGGAAAACGAAATAACGATAACTGTTGCCGGCTACAACTGCAACAGCTTCTATCATCTCGATCAGATGTCGTTTTTCTGCGCCGAAATTATTTCTGACGGTGAAATAATCGCGGCGAGCGGAAAAGACGGCTTTTCCTGCCGCGAGGTATCGCAGCACGAACAGAAAGCCGAGCGTTACAGCTATCAGCGCACCTTTGCGGAAATATACAACATCGGCGCGGAGGAAAAGCCCACGCCGAAAATAACGGAAACTTCTCCGAAACATTTTATCGCGCGCGACTGTCCGTATACGACCTATCAGCTCATTCCGGCGAAAAAGGTTGCGTACACGGGAAAATTCCATATCGGAGATCACCGCGCGGAGCTGAGATATCCGAGGCAGGCGGGCTATCCGTATTTTTCATACAAGATATATCCGCTGACAGAGGTAAAAACCGATATTCACCTCCTTGCCCGCAACATAGATACGGATTCTATCGCCGCCTGCGATATTTCTCCCGAGAACGTAAAGGTCAGACGCGGCGAATTTGCAATCTACAATATTTCGCCGGAAGCATCGGGCATGTTTTCCTTCCGTGTGAAAGCGGAAAAGCCCGTGCAGCTTCTGTTTTTGTTTGACGAGGTAATGCGCGACGGAAAACGTCTTGACTACCGTCGCTTCGGCACGACAAACGCGCTCCTGTGGCGTATTCCCGCTGGAGAATATACCCTTGAAACCTTTGAGCCGTATTCGGCTTCGTATATCGGCGTATATCCGCTGGACAATGACGTTACGGTCGAAAGCGTCGGTATGATATATTTCGGCGCGGACGATCCGAAAAAAGAGCTTGTTTCCGACGACGGCGATCTCAAAAAGATTTTCGACGCCGCCGTACAGACCTACCGTCAGAACACCTTTACGGTATATATGGATTGTCCCTCGCGCGAGCGCGCCGGCTGGCTGTGCGACAGCTTTTTCACAGGACGCGTGGAAAAAGCGCTCACGGGAAAAAGCGAGGTCGAACACAACTTCCTTGAAAATTTCCTGCTTCCGCCATCGTTTGAGTGCATTCCCGACGGTATGCTTCCGATGTGCTATCCCGCAGACCATTACAACGGGTCATTTATTCCAAACTGGGCGATGTTTTTCGTTATAGAGCTTGAAGAATATCTGCACAGAACAGGCGATACTTTGCTTCTTGCCGAAGCAAAGGAAAAAGTCTATAAGCTTCTTTCGTGGTTTGAAAAATACGAAAACGAATATTCTCTGCTTGAAAAGCTTGACGGCTGGGTATTTGTCGAATGGTCAAAATCGAACGAGCTTACGCAGGATGTAAATTTCCCCACGAATATGCTTTACGCGATGATGCTCCGCTCTGTCGCTACGCTCTACGGCGACGAGGCGGCAAGCAAAAAAGCCGACGTCATAGAAAAAACAATAAACGAGCTTTCCCCCATAGGAATGTTCTATTGTGACAACGCCGTTCGCGGTGATGACGGAAAGCTTCATCTTTCGGGCAAGATAACAGAAACGTGTCAGTACTATGCGTTCTTCTGCGGAACAGCTACGCCCGAAAAGAACCCCGACCTTTGGAAAGCTCTGCTTTATGACTTCGGTCCTCAGCGCGTACCGAGAAACAATTGGCCCAACCTCCGCGACGACGCAAAACATAAAAACGTATACCCGTCAAACGCGTTTATCGGAGATTATCTCCGTCTTGAGCTTCTTTTCCGTTTCGGCGAGCATGAAAAACTTCTCGATAATATCAAAGGATATTTCCTTGATATGGCGAACACAACGGGAACGCTTTGGGAGAACGAATCTACGGCGGGAAGCTGCAATCACGGCTTTGCATCGCACGTTATTTATTGGTTTGACAAAATGGGAATGATAAAATAGCAAAAACCGCACCTATCGGTGCGGTTTTTCTTGACTTTTTCGACATTGTATGCTATAATCTTACAAGAAGCTGTCAAGCACGGCGGCGGTTGACTTCCCTCTCTTCGAGGGAGGACCTTTTTTCTCCCTCAATAAGTGTTGAGGGAGGTGATACATATGATAGATATTTTCTCTCTTTTCATTGATATTTTTTCTTTGATTTTTGAGATCTTCTCTTACATAAGAGATCACAATAAAAAAAGATAACCGCCCACTGACCAAGAACGCGGTTATCTCTTTTAACTGCATTTGAGGGAAGCCAACCGTTGCCGGACGGCTTCTCTTTACGTTTTTATTATACACCGCAAAAAATATTTTGTCAATACAAAAGCGTAAAAAACTCCGCTTGCGCGGAGTTTTTCTTATTTCTTCCTGTCGGATTTAACGTATTCTCTGCCCGTGACGAGATAATCAATCGACACGC
>CAVKJG010000047.1:0-13942 GCA_963656825.1 Sphaerochaetaceae bacterium | reverse complement strand
TACATATACAAAATACATTATACAACACCGCGCGCGCGATTACAAGATTAAATTTGCTCTTAAACGGATTTTTAATAATATTTACCTGTTATTGCTTCAAATTTATTGACAAAAAAAGCACGTTCGGATATAATTTAATTTGAGGTCCGGTCAAGCCGGACAAATAAGCTAACAAAATAATTATTTCGGAGGAAACAATAGATGGACAATTCCACAAAAAAAGCACTGCAGCAGGCAGCGCTGAAAATCCGTCTCGGAATTCTTGAAGAAGTGTTTTCCGCTTCGTCGGGACATCCGGGCGGCTCGCTTTCAATAGCCGACATCCTTTCTTATCTTTTCTTCAAAGAGATGAGAATAGATCCGAAAAATCCTCAGTGGGAGGATCGCGATCGCTTTGTGCTTTCAAAGGGTCATACCGCGCCCGCACTTTATGCGGCTCTCGCAAACAGAGGATATTTCGACGTTTCGGAGCTTAAAGGCTTCCGTAATGCCGGCAGCTTCCTTCAGGGACATCCCGATATGAAGCATACTCCCGGCGTCGATATGACGACAGGCTCTCTCGGACTCGGCATTTCCGCCGCTTGCGGAATGGCTCTTTCCGGAAAGATTTCCGACAAGGATTACCGCGTTTACGCCGTGCTCGGCGACGGTGAAACCGAAGAAGGTCAGGTTTGGGAGGCGGCTATGTTTGCCGCTCACTACAAGCTTGACAATCTCTGCATATTTGTTGACTTCAACGGACTTCAGATTGACGGTCCGATAGTCGACGTTATCGACCCCACGCCGCTTGACAAGAAGTTCGAAGCGTTCAACTGGAACGTTGTGACCGCCGACGCGCACGACTTCGATTCCATCGAGGCGGCTGTCGAAGCCGCAAAGGCGTGCAAGGGCAAGCCCACGGCAATCATTGCAAAGTCGATAAAGGGCAAGGGCGTTTCGTTTATGGAAAATCAGGTCGGCTGGCATGGCAAGGCTCCGAACGCCGAAGAATACGAAAAGGCGGTAGCCGAGCTTACCGCTTCAGCACAGTAAGGGGAGGATACGGCAATGGCTGATAAAATAGCGACAAGACAGGCTTACGGTGACGCGCTTGCGGCACTCGGCGAAAAATACAAAGACGTTGTGGTTCTCGACGCCGATCTTGCGGAGGCTACAAAGACGGGCGTTTTCAAAAAGAAATTTCCCGAAAGACATTTTGACTGCGGCATAGCGGAGGGCAATATGGTTGCGGTTGCGGCAGGTATGGCGACAACGGGCAAGATTCCGTTTGCGTCCAGCTTTGCAATGTTTGCCGCAGGCAGAGCCTTCGAGCAGATAAGAAACGCGATAGGCTATCCTCATCTCAACGTCAAGATAGGCGCGACTCACGCGGGAATAACCGTCGGCGAGGACGGCGCAACTCACCAGTGCAACGAGGATATCGCGCTTATGCGTACAATTCCCGGTATGGTAATAATCAATCCCGCGGACGGGCTTGAAGCTCATGCCGCGGTTGAAGCCGCAATAAATTACAAGGGACCTGTTTATCTCCGTTTCGGCAGAGCCGCAGTTCCTTATCTTTACGACGAGAAAACATATAAATTTGAAATCGGCAAGGGCATTACGCTTGCCGAGGGCAAGGACGTTACGATAGTCGCAACGGGCTATATGGTACATCTTGCGCTTGCGGCAAGAGAGCTTCTTCTCGCCGACGGAATCGACGCGGAGGTCATCAACATTCACACGATAAAGCCCATCGACGCAGAGCTTCTTATAAAGAGCGCGACAAAGACGGGCGCAGTCGTAACTGCCGAAGAGCACAACGTAATCGGCGGACTCGGCGGCGCTGTGTGCGAGGTTCTTTCCGAAGCTCACCCCGTTCCCGTTCTCAGAGTCGGCGTTGAGGATAAATTCGGCAAGAGCGGCAAGGTTCCCGTTCTTCTTGAGGAATACGGTCTTACAGCCGAGAATATCGCCGCAAAGGCAAAGGCTGTCGTCGCTCTCAAGAAATAATCAAAAAAACAGCAAAGGTTTCACTCCCGTATATTTTCGGGAGTGAAATTTTCTTACGGAGGGCAAAATGAAAATACTTCTCTGCACTATGAAAATGGATATAGGCGGTGCGGAAACTCATATTCTTGAGCTTGCAAAGGCGCTTTATTCGCGCGGACACGACGTTACGGTAGCCTCCGGCGGAGGACGCTTTACAGCCGAGCTTGAGCGTATCGGCGCGGAGCATATAAGCGTTCCGCTGTATTCAAAAAATCCGTTTCTTCTCGCCGTCGCAAAGAAAAAGCTTTCCGCTCTGATCTCGCGCGAAAAATTCGATATAGTCCACGCCCACGCAAGAATTCCCGCCTTTGTCTGCGGAAAGCTGCAAAAGAAATACGGCTTCCGATTTGTAACGACGGCTCACTACGATTTCCGCGTGACGCCGCTGCTCCGGAAAATGACCGATTGGGGCGAGCATTGCTTTGCCGTCAGCCCCGACATAAAGGATTATGTTATAAAAAATTACGCTTTTCCGAAGAAGAACATCACCGTCGTGCCGAACGGTATAGATACGGACGTTTTTTCCCCTTCCGCGCCGTCGGGAGAGATATTCGGCGAATTTCCCGAGCTTAAAGACAAGCGGATAATTCTTCACGTCAGCAGGCTTGAAGAATATTCTTCTCTTTGCGCGAAGTGCCTTATAAAAGCGATGGAGCGCACAGGCGCGGATTTTCCCGATTCGGCGCTTGTGATAATAGGCGGAGGAAAGGATTTTGATTTTGTTTCCGAGCTTGCCGAAAGAACGAATTCACAGCTCGGGAGAAGGGCGGTTTTTGCGCTCGGCGCAAGAACTGACGTGAGAAAATTCATAACCGATTCTTATATGTTTGCAGGACCGTCGCGCGCGGCACTCGAAGCTATGTCGTGCGGAAAGCCTGTGGTAGTTTCCGGCTCTCAGGGGCATATAGGCATTTTTTCAGAGGAAACGATATCCGCCTGCGAAAAAACGAATTTCTGCGGCAGAGATATGGGAATTCCGACGTCGGAAAAGCTTTGCCGCGACATTTCGGCGGTGCTTTCGGCAAAAGACGAAGAATATGCTCTGCTCGGCAGCTTTTGCAGAGAATATGTGTGCGGAAATTATTCCGTCGGAAAAATGACGGATATTTACGAGCGCGAATACGAAAGACTTTCAAAAATCGTCACGGGAAAGCATCACGATTATATGCTTTGCGGCTATTACGGCTTCGGAAATCTCGGCGACGAGGCGATCGAAGAATGTATAATCTCTTCAATAAGAGAAAGGAAGCCGTCCGCCGATATCTGCGTTATGACGCATACACCGAAGAAAACGTCAAGAAGCTTTTCGGTCGGCGCGGTGCAGAGAATGAATATTTTCGCCGTATCGAAGGAGCTGAAAAATACCGACACCTTTATCTTCGGCGGAGGCAATCTGCTCCAGGACAAGACAAGCTCGCAATCGCTTCTGTATTATACGAAAATGCTTGATATCGCAAAGAAAAAAGGGTGCAGAACGGTTATTTTCGCAAACGGGCTCGGACCGTTTGAAAAGGCGTCGGGACTGCGGCTTGCCGCAAGGGCGGCGTCGGGCGCCGACGCGGTTTCGATGAGAGAAAGCTACTCGCTTGAGCTTTTCGGGGAGCTTTGTCCGACGTCGGAGTCCGCGTTCGGCTTTGATCCCGCGATAACCGTTGTTCCCGATACGAGCGCAAAACGCGACGGGAGATATTTTGTCGTCGCGCCGAAGTTTTTTTCACGCGCTACGGAAAAAGAATTTACAAAAGCCGTAGGGAATATATCGCGCACATTCGGACTCAAAGCATATATACTTGCCATGTACGAAAAAGAGGACGCCGCCGTCTGTCGCAGGATAGCCTGCGGCTGTGACGGGGAAGTTGTGGACTTCGGACTTTCACCGCAGGAGGCTGCCGGACTTATCTCCGGCGCGGAGCTTCTTCTTGGCTTGCGGCTTCATTCGCTGATATTCGCAACGGTTGCCGCCTGCCCGATGATCGCCGTATCGGACGATATAAAGCTGTTTTCGTATGTCGATATGATCGGCGCAAGAACCGACGGCGGCAGACTCTGCTATCTTACCGAGGATTCGGGCGCACAGGAGATAACAAAGCTTGCAGCGGAAACGCTTTCGTCATCGGAAAATATCCGCGCGCTTTTGTCGGGCGGTCTTGACGGGTGGAAAAAAACCTATACAAAAAGTCTGGATATACTGAAATAGCGGCTTTGCAAAAGGAAATAACCCTTGAAAAAGCTTCTTCCTTTTGTCGGTTTTATTTATCAATACGGGCGATTTGTCTGAAATATCGGCATATGCGGAAAAATGTCCGTTACAAAAAGATCCGGCGCGCGATATAATGAAAATGAAAAATGCTCCGCATTTTCGGAGCTGGTGAAAACGGAAGTGATGTTATTTGAAAATTTTGCTTATATGTCTTGCGGTGCTGATAGGAATTCCGCTTCTGATCGCGGCTTTTCTTTTTATATTTTCGGCGCCGGTAAGCAGGAAAAAAGAATACAAAAGCGAGTCGGCGTTTTATCGCTTTATGCTGAATATGTGCGTTTACATCGCGGCGAAAGCGTTTTGCATAAGGACGGAGGTAAAGGGACTTGAAAAGCTGCCTGAAGGCTCGCCCGTGCTTTTTGTCGGAAATCATCGCTCGGGCTTTGATCCGATAGTCACAATGCGTATCCTGCGAAAGTATAAGATAGTTTATATCTCAAAGCCGGAGGTTTTCGATTATCCCGCGCTGGGAAAGATAATGCACAGGTGTCGCTATATGGCGATAGACCGCGAAAATCCTCGCAACGCGATGAAAACCATCTGCCGCGCCGCAGAGCTTCTCGGCGAGGGCAGCGTTTCCGTGGGAGTATATCCCGAAGGCACGCGAAGCAAAAGCGGCGAAATTCTTCCATTTCACAACGGAGTTTTCAAAATCGCGCAGAAGGCAGACGTGCCGATAGCGGTGATAGCTCTTTCCGGAACGGAAAAGGTATATAAAAACCCTCTCCGCAAAAACAAAGTAAAGCTTATCGTGGCGGACGTTATATCCGCTGACGAGGTGCGGAAAACGGGTACCTCCGAAATAGGCGAAAGGGTAAGGACTTCGCTTGAAGCGGCGCTTTCCGAAGCCGGAGAATAACCCGAAAAAAGGCTGGGACTTGAAAAAATACCGGTAGGGCGGTATAATAAAGCAAATTACATACGGAGCGGACTCAGGTGAAAAGGAAAGAATATTATTACTACTATTTTGATGAACGAAACGACGATTTTGCCGGAAATAATATAAACGGCAAACAGACGCCCGAAGGCTACAAATATCTTCCGAAGAATATTTTTTACAGGATATTCAAGCCCATAGTCTATTATCTTGTTCTGCCGATAGTGTCACTTTCGGTTGTTTTTATGGGCGTGCGGATAAAAAACGCAAGGGTAATTAAAAATCGCAAGGACAGAAAAAAAGGCTTTTTCATTTACAGCAATCATACCGGCAGCGTAAGAGATGTTTTTTCCGCGCCGAAGGTATCGTTTCCGCGCCAGTGCTATGCGGTAGCAAATCCCGACGCGATAAGTATTCCCGGGATAAAGCTTCTTGTAAAATTTCTCGGTGTGCTGCCGGTGCCGTCGGGCGTGAAAACCTACGGAAGCTTCAAGGCGGCGATAAACGAGGTTTATGAAAAGGGCTGCGCGATATCGATTTTTCCGGAGGCGCACATCTGGCCAAAGTACAACGGAATAAGAGATTTTTCCGACGTTTCGTTTTATTATCCTACGGAGCTTGACGCGCCGTGCTTTGTAAAAACCACCGTATATATAAAAAAGAAAAACGGAAAAGTAAAGCCATGTATGATATGCGACGGTCCGTTTTATCCGGACAAAACGCTTCCGCGCAGACAGGCGCAGGCAAAGCTTAGGGATCAGGTAAGAGACACTATGCTTATGCGCGCCGAGCAGTACGGCTCGTGCCTTGACGGAAGATATCATTATATAAAGGTTGACTCTCCGGACGAGGTGAGAACCGAAATAAAATAAAAAACCGCCCGTATGCTGATGCGTATGGGCGGTTTTTTCGTCCGTGCGGAAAACTTTTGCAAAGAAATTTATTAAATTCGTAAGAAAATTTATATAAAACTCTTGACAATTTTTAAAAAGCGAGTATAATATACAGTGTAAAAGAAGAGGGAGGCGGAAAATGAAAAAAAGCTTATACAGTCTTATGCTGTCGGACGAGGTAATCGCGGAAATAGACAGCGCCGCGCACAGACTCGGCACTAACCGTTCCGCGCTGATAAACAGAATACTTGCCGAATACGCCTCGGTAATAACGCCCGAAAAGCGCAGAAACGATGTTTTTTCGCTTATCGGGGAGTTTTTCGGTGGCGAAAGCGACATAGTTCCGCTTGTTGTTCCGAATCAGGATACGATGCTGCTCAAAAGCAGTCTCAAATTCAAATATCGCCCCACGGTAAGATACGAGGTGGAGCTTCGCAGCGTAGGGGAAAAAACGTCGGGCAGGCTGAGCGTCATCATAAGAACGCAATCGCCCGCGCTCACCGACGTTACGGAAAGCTTCTTTGTTACAATGAAGAAGATAGAGGACAGACATCTTCCCGTGCCGGCAAAATACGAGCTTTCCCCCGGAAAATATGTCAGAAGCATAAATCCGATGGGCGCGATAAAAAACGAAAAAGAACTGAGCGAGGCGATATCGTCGTACGTCACCGAGCTTGACAGACTGCTCAAGGGCTACGTTTCCGGCGAGATAAATTCAGCCGAAGCGGAAAGAGAATACGTTTCGTATCTGAACAGATCAACCCGTATGATATAAATAACCGATAAAAGGAAGTGATTTTATGAACCTTCAGAAATTCACAAAAAAATCAATAGAGGCGATAAATGCGGCGCAGAGCAAGGCGCTTGAAAATTCAAATCAGGCGATAACGCAGGAGCATCTGCTTTATGCGCTTCTTTCGCAGGAGGGCGGACTTGTCGGCAGTATCTTTTCCAAAATGGGAACGGATACGGACGCCGTGCTTTCCGCGCTTGACGAGGCAATATCGAAAATAACAAAAGTGAGCGGCGCAGGCGCCGAGCTTGACAAGATTTATGTTTCGCCGGAATGTCAGCGAGTACTTGAAAACGCCGAAAAGCTTGCAAAGTCAGAAGGGGACGAATACGTTTCGGTCGAACATATAACGGAGGCGATCTTTGATCTGCCCACGCAGTCGATACGCGAGATATTCCGTCAGAGAGGAATAACAAAATCCGCCTTCAAGGCTGAGCTTGAAAAAGTAAAAACAACGCGCGTAACAGACGATGAACCCGAGCAGACGTATGACGCTCTTAAAAAATACGGCTTTGACCTTGTGGAGCGCGCAAGAGAACAGAAGCTTGATCCCGTTATCGGCAGGGACTCCGAAATTCGTAACGTAATAAGAATTCTTTCAAGAAAGACGAAGAACAACCCTGTGCTTATAGGCGAGCCGGGCGTAGGTAAGACAGCTATTGCAGAAGGTCTTGCACAGAGAATAGTTCGCGGCGACGTTCCCGAAGGACTCAAGGACAAGACGATTTTCGCACTCGATATGGGTTCGCTTATCGCGGGCGCAAAATTCAGAGGCGAATTTGAGGAAAGACTGAAAGCCGTCCTTGCGGAAGTCACAAAGAGCGAGGGCAGAATAATCCTCTTTATAGATGAGCTTCACACCATAGTAGGCGCAGGTAAGACGGACGGCGCTCTCGACGCCGGAAATATCCTCAAGCCTATGCTTGCGAGGGGCGAGCTTCATTGTATAGGCGCGACAACTCTTGACGAATACAGAAAATATATCGAAAAGGACGCCGCCCTTGAAAGACGTTTCCAGCCCGTTACGGTAAACGAACCGACCGTTGAAGACACGATAACCATTCTGCGCGGACTGCGTGAAAGATACGAGATTTATCACGGCGTCCGTATTCACGACGCGGCGCTTGTTGCCGCAGCCGTGCTTTCCGACAGATATATAACCGACCGTTTCCTTCCCGACAAGGCTATCGACCTTGTGGACGAAGCGTGCGCGCTTGTCAGAACCGAAATAGATTCAATGCCTTCGGAGCTTGACGACGTCAGCAGAAAGATAATGCAGCTTGAAATAGAAGAAACCGCGCTCAAAAAAGAAACCGATACCCTTTCCGCCGAAAGACTTGCAAAGGTGACGGAGGAAATATCCGAAATGAAGGATAAATTCAACGCCATGAAGGCAAAATGGGAAAGCGAGAAGGCTGCTATCAACTCCGTAAAGAATCTGAAAGAGGAGATAGAAAAAGCCACCGCCGATATGGAGGAGGCACAGCGTACCTTCCGTTATGAAGAAGCGGCGAGACTCAAATATTCAGTTCTGCCCGAGCTTCAGAAGAAGCTTGAACAGGCAAGCAAGGAGAACAAAAACTCCGACGGCACGGATAAAATCCTGCGCGACACCGTTACCGAAGAAGAAATCACGGGAATTGTTGCGCGCTGGACGGGTATCCCCGTTTCAAAGCTGAAAGCAAGCGAAAGAGAAAAGATACTCTCCCTTGAAGATACGCTTCACAAACGTGTTATCGGTCAGGACGAGGCTGTCCGTAAGGTCAGCGAGGCTATTCTCCGTTCGCGCGCCGGCATTGCCGATCCTTCAAGACCGATAGGCTCGTTTATGTTCCTCGGACCTACGGGCGTGGGCAAAACCGAGCTTGCCAAGGCTCTTGCCGAATGTCTTTTCGACGACGAACGTTCAATGGTCAGAATCGATATGTCCGAATATATGGAGAAATTCTCCGTATCGCGTCTTATCGGAGCGCCTCCCGGCTATGTAGGCTATGACGAAGGCGGTCAGCTGACGGAAGCGGTGCGCCGTCATCCGTATTCGGTGGTGCTTTTCGACGAGGTTGAAAAGGCTCATCCCGACGTTTTCAATATTCTGCTTCAGATACTTGACGACGGCAGAATTACCGATTCGCAGGGCAGAACGGTGGACTTCAAGAATACGATAATCATTCTTACGAGCAATCTCGGTTCTCAGTATCTGCTCGACGGTATCGGCGCGGACGGCGAGATAACCGAAAAGGCTCGCGATGAAGTTATGAACCTGCTTCGCAGCACCTTCCGCCCCGAATTTCTCAACCGTCTGGACGAGATAATCTTCTACAAGCCGCTTGCAAAGAGCCAGCTTGCAAAGATTATAGATCTTCTTACCGAGAAGCTTTCAAAGCGTCTTGAGGACAAGGGACTTCACCTTGAAATCACGGACGCCGCAAGAAATCTCTGTATCGACTGCGGTTACGATCCCGTTTACGGCGCAAGACCGCTCAAGAGATATCTTCAGGGCAGAGTCGAAACGCTTGTCGCGCGCACGATTCTTTCAAGCGATCTTGATATGGGCGACACGCTCACGGTTGACGCAAAGGACGGCGAGCTTGTGTGCACGGTAAAGAAAGCCGAAAAATAAACCTATATGCGCAAAACCGCGCCTTGAAAAAGGTGCGGTTTTTTTATTTTCCCGCTCGGCGACGCCTGCAAACGCTTACGCATTTGCAAATCCACACCCGTCTCGGCGACGCCTGCAAACGCTTCGCATTTGCATATCCCTCTCACCCGACTGCGTCGGGAGCTCTCCCAAAGGGAGAGCCTAAAAAGGAACACGATCTCCGTAAAGCCTCGCCCTTTGGGAGATTTGCTTGGCTTGCGTAGCAAACCGAGCAGGCTTCGCCGAGAAGAGGGCGGTGGCACGGCTTGCCGTGACGGAGAGGGTTCTATTTATTTTCCCGCGCGAAAGCGCGCCATTATACCCCCCCGAACCCGAAAAAACGGGAAAGAAGTCGCTTAAACGAAAAAAATTACTTAAAGGTATTGACAAATGCTGGGGGGGGGGGGCTATAATGGATGTGTCACATAAATTGTGGCAAAGAGTCAGGGCGTAATACCGCCGCCGCCATAGCGGAATATCCGTAAGATGTTTTGCTTCGGCGCACGGGGGAAAAACGGACGGTTTATGTCGCCGACAAAAAAATTTTATATTTTTACAGGAGGTTTCACTATGAGAAACAAAAAAGGATTTACCCTTGTCGAGCTTGTAATCGTCATCGCCGTGATAGCAATTCTTGCCGGAGTTATGATAGGCACTTTTTCAAGCGTGGTGAACAATGCAAAAAAATCGGCGGATCTTCAGGAGATCAAACAGAATATCGATGAAAAATATTTGAATTACGTCGCGGATGAAAAGAAAAACCCGAATTGTTTTACATGGACAACAGAAGAAACCAAGAACATAGGAAGTATTGATTTTACTTGGAATGACGAATTAGATAAAATAGATATAAGTGGAATTACGGAAGATATAAGTGAAAAACTTACCAAGTTGAACGCCGGAATAGCATATATACCGATAACAGAGGGTAGCAGTGCTGAAACCGGAAGCGATGAAAACTTACAAGCTGACGCAACAAGTACGGTTACTCTCGGTGATGCAATCAACGATGTACCTACCGAAGCAGGTAATTATCTTGTTGTAGAGTTTACAGTAAGTGGTGAGAATAAAACCGTTGGAAATAAATATGTAATGGTTGTTGCTGTTGCCAAAGGAAGCGACAGTGAAAGCGAAGAAGGCGGTTCTACAACAAATACTACAACAGATTCTACAACAACATATTATTCAACATATCTTGAAGTTCTCGGACAGAAAAAGACAACCGTTGTACTTTCGTTTGACGAAAACGGCAGCTACAAGGTTGAAAACAAAAAAGACTGAGATACAAATACAAACAAAAACCGCACCTTTTTCAAGGTGCGGTTTTTGTTTTGCTTTATTTTGTTGCACTTCACTTGACAATTCACTATGCGTCCTTTTTCTTTATCTGGTCGAGGAGCATCTGCTCCATCATATCCATGCAATGCTCCTGATCGAAGGTGACGCTTTCGGAAAGGTATCTTTCGCTCAGCGCGGCTTTTTCTTTCGGATGCTCTATGAAATAATCTATTTTCTTTGCAAGATCGCCCGAATCGTTTACGTTGAAAAGGCATCTTTCGTCAAGGGCAAACGCCTTTGTGGCACAGCGCGGCGAATTTGCTATCACGGGAACAAGTCCGCAGGAAATTGCTTCAAGACAGGCGATAGCCTCTATTTCTATCTCCGCCGGATGGCAGTAAAGATCGCAGAAGTTTATCGTTTTTACAAGCTCCTCGCGCGGATAAAAGTTTATCACGGGCGGATTTTTCAGATATCTGCGTCCGTATTTTTCAATTCTTTCGAGCAGAGGACCGTTGCCCGCAAAGAAAAGCTGGATTTTATCCGCATATTTTGATTTTCTTACGGCTTTCATAAGCACAATATGCGATTTTTCCTTTGAAAGTCTGCCGGTGAAAAGTATGCAGAATTTATCTTTATACTGCTCCGGCTTTTCGGAGGGCAGGGGCTTGAAATCGTTGCATACGCCGTTTGATATCACATAGCCGTTTGTTTTGCGGTGAACCTCCTTTTCAAAAACGTCGCGGATAAACTGCGTCGGATAGTGAATTGCGCTTGCGCGGCAGAAAAGGTTTTTGTCGTACCATTCGTATGTCAGATGATTTGCAAGGCGATTTCCCATCATTCCGACTATGTGTGCCGTAAGGTTTTCCGCCTGAGCGTGGAAGCCTGCCGTTATGGGCTTGCCCAGACTTGCGGCAAGCTTTGTGGCGCGTCTTGCGATGAACAGCGGAACCATAAAGTGAACTACGTCCGCGTCCTTTATGGCGTCGTAAATTATTTTTTCGTCATACTTGGCAAGCGTGACGTGATTTTTTTCGAGTATATCGTTTATAAAGCTTCCCATATTCGTTACGGGAAGAATGTAGTAGCCTTCAAGACCTTCTCTGTCGGCGTCGGGGCAGATGACCTTGACATCGTGCCCCTTTTCCTTGAGAGAGCGTATAAGATTAAGCGCGGCGACGGTTGTGCCGTTGTTTGCTTTGCCTAAAACCTCGCATACGATTGTGACCTTCATTTTAATCTCCGTTTTTATGAAATTCTGTTTAACCGGTGCGATAATAATATCATAAAATAAAAGAAAAAGCAATCTATTAGGTTTTTCTGTCGCTATATCTGCGCTTCTACTCACAGTAGAGAAACAAAAAACGCAATTACAGTTGGAATTTTCTTGACACTGGGGGGGGATATGGTATAATTAAAGAAAAGCAGTGTCACGGAGGAATAGAAATGGAAAAGAAAAAGAGAGATGATCTTACACTTGACTACGAAAGTGATTTCACCTATGCTCAGAAGCTGAACCGCGGCAAAAAGTCGCGCGTCGGGCTTTCCGCACAGAACCTTGCGGCAAGGGTGCTTGCCATAGTGCTTACGGTTATGTGCGCGCTTTTTCTTATTGTTCCGCTCGTGGCATATACAATATACAAGCCGCTGACCGTCGCGGTGATTGCAGCAGCAATCGTAGTGATATTTGCACTTGTGTGCTTTCTGCGAGCGACTGGCAAACGCGGAAAGCTCGTCCGGATGCTCAATAAAACGGGAAAAGGAAGGGCAGAATGGATATCAAAGCCATACGGAAAGCTCTTTTCGGTGTCCGGCAAAACCGACTTTATTTTTGAAACCGACCGTTCCGTCTTTGAAGTTATGATAGTGCCGACAGTACTCGGAAGCCGCAGTATTGCGGTATCGCTGCAGGGCGATGTGATATGCCGTATTGCTCCCGTACCGCTTGGAAAGGTCGGCAGGATCATCGGTTTTTCCGCACCGACAAAGGCAAAGGCTCTTCATTTTGAAACAACGGGAAGGGACTATGGCGAAAAGACTGTCAAAAAAGTAATTGTGCTTTGCCCTTCGCCCAGAGAATTTTATGTTGCGGATAAAAAAACGAAAAAGGAAGAGCCGCAGGTTGATATCCGTCAGGTTTATGTAAACGGAACAAATGTGCGTGGCAATCTTGCAGGTAAAAATATGATGATCATCGGCGACAGCGCCTATCCCGAAGCAAAGGATTATTCCTTCAGAATCAGCGGAACGGGAGAGAAAATCGCGGATTTCACCGTGGAAAATATTTCTTCGCTTGAAAGACTTATTGAAAGTATTTACGAATACGACAAATGAAACAAAAAACCGACGGCATTCACCGTCGGTTTTTTTCATATGTTTTTTCCATTTGTACATTCGGTCACTTTTGCATATTGACACTTTAATTTCTGCTTGATATACTGATTACGGTTTAAGGCATTGAAATGTTTCGGTGCCTTACACTGCGATGCGGACGGGAGCCTTTGTCCGCACCGCCACACAAAACAAAATCTTATTTATCTTAAAAATCCAAAGGGGGATTTACAATGAAGAAACTTACAAAAATCGTAAGCCTTGCGCTTGTGCTTGTCATGGCGCTGACAATGCTCGCGTCCTGCGGTTCCAAATATTCCGCAATTGAAAAAGCATTTGTTGACGCAGGCTACGAAAACAACACAACCTTTACCGGCGTTATGAACACGATAAAGGAAGAGCTTGCAAAGGACGAATATGCGGTTGAGCTTCATATGCTCACAAAGAAGTCGAACGGACTTACCTCCGCTATCGTAATCGAGTTCAAATCCACAAAAGAGCTTGTTGAATATTATGAGAGCAGCGCAACGGTTCAGGGCATTGTCAAGGACGTTTCCGCAAGCGAGGATGTAAACAAAATGTATGACGCGCTTGTAAACGCAGGCTATGCAAAGGGCAACTGCCTTGTTGTTCCCGCAAGTGTCCTCTACATAAACGAAATAACAAGCATTGTTAAATCGGTAAAGTGAAAAAATGAAAAACAAAAAAATCCGCCACAGGCGGCGGGCGGACAGCTTCAGCTGTCCGCTTTTTCTTTTGGACAAAAATAAAAATCACTGTAAAAAGGTACACCTTTTTACAGTGATTTTTTATGTTTATAAAACATATCAATTGGTTG
>CAVKJG010000046.1:0-14227 GCA_963656825.1 Sphaerochaetaceae bacterium | reverse complement strand
CGACCTGTCGTTTCACCATAACCGAGCTTTCCTGCGTGTTGTTGTCGGCGTTTTCTTCTCTGCCCGCGTCTGCCGCATTGATCGTGCCCCTATAGAACAAGGTAGTTCCTGCACTGTCTTCGGGAATCTTCCACTTGAAGTAGACAAGGTTTCTTCCCGTTGCCGGGATAACGACGTCGTTCCAGGTCTGCTCAAAGACCGTCACTTCGTTCGTTCCATCCATCTTATACACACGGAAGTCAAAGGATACATGGTCGCTTGGCAGAATGTCTGACGAGCCTTCGTTATTGACATAGAAGCTTGTAACGACTTCTCTGCCTTCTACATATTCTCCGTGCATATCTATGATCTCCGTGGAGGTCTCTGCAACTTTGATTACGTTAAAGGTAGTCTTCACGCTGTTGTTACCGGTTCTTGTTTCACTTGCGTGATCTGCCCAGTTGATCCTTGCCTGAAGTGTCTGTGTGCCCTCAAGTGCACCGACATTCAGGTCAAATACGATATTCTGAACACCATACGCGGTGAAGTTCACGGTTTTGCTCAAAATAACGCTACCGTTCAAGAACACCTCAACGGGGATATTGTCATACGGAAGGTTTCTGTCCCAGTTATCCGTTCTGAAGCGGATCGTCGCAGTGCTGTACTGGCGGACTTCACTCGGTTCAATTGCAAGACCGGATACCGAAAAGTCGTAGTTACGCTCCACCCATACTGCATACAGCGTAATGGACGCATCGTCGGTATAGTTGTCTCCCGGATTGTAGGCTACGCTCGTTGCCGCACTGGTCGTCGCCCATCCGATAAAGGCATGATTGGTTCGTGTAGGGATGGTAGATGGGATCGTGACTGTCCCGCCGTAATACTTGGTTTGCGCGCTCGGTGCTCCACTACCGCCGTTAGCGTTGTAAGTGACTGTATAGACGCTTCTCTGCCATACGGCATACAAGGTAGCATTTGCATTGCCCGTATACGAAGCTCCAGCAGAATAACTTGCACTTGTGGCAGTCGAGGATGTTGCCCAACCGAGGAAGTCATACCCTTCACGGGTTGGAATCGTAGACGAAAGTGTCAGCGTTGCCCCGTGGATCTTGACCTGTGATGCAGGCTCATCCTCACCACCATTGGCGTTGTACGAAATGGTATAGGTTACTGCCTCAGAATAACTGTATCCGCAGAGCGAACACTCATGATATATTCTTCCGTTTTCCGTTTTCGACACAAAGGTGTGAGACTCAAGGCTCTCCGTCCCGATCATGTGGTTACAGTCCGCGCAGAAGTCATAATACTTATGCTGCGTTGCACTTACCGATTCAAACCTGACCGTGGTACTGTGCGAACCGAACTCGACTTCTGAAAAGTCACCGTATTGACAAGATTTTACTCTGCTATGACTCAACTCGTTACTGTAGATCCAACCGCTGTAGTTATGCGGTCCATGTGTCGTGCCTGTGGCAAGCACAAGTCCGCAGTTGGCACAAACACGTTCCCAATCGCAACTGGTGACATATCTTATATCATACGAGATGTGCGAACATTGCCATACAGCATAGAGTGTTCTGCTTGCGTTTGCGGTATAACTGCCTCCTGCGGAATAACTTGCACTTGTGGCAGTTGAAGTCGTTGCCCATCCCTTAAAGGCATATCCGCTTCTTGTAGGCTTAACCGAGGAAAGGGTCAATGTAACACCGTGCGTTTTGGTCTGACTTGCGGGAGCGCCGCTGCCTCCGTTGGCGTTATAGCTGATCGTGTAGGTCTGATCTTCGGACTCGGTATATCCGCACTTGGAGCAGGTTTTTGTCACTTTGCCACCCGATGTCGTAGTTGTAAAGCTGTGTGCCTCATAGCTTGCAGAACCGACCGTTGAAGAGCAGGTATCGCAGTAAAAATACTTCTTATGCTGTGTTGCGCTGTACTCTTCATAGTTGGTTGTCGTGCTATGGCTTGCATACTCGTAGGTTGAATAGTCACCATAGTTACAAGACTTTGCGCGGTAATGCCGCGAGGTGGAATAGTACGCCCACGCTCCGTAGGAATACGGGCCGTGGGTGGTTCCCGTCGCGGTCACGACACCGCAGTTGTTGCACCTTTCCTCCCAATCGCAACCCGTGATATACGTTCGGGACGAAGAGGGATGGTTACATTGCCATACGGCATACAGCGTGATAGACGCATTTCTCGTATAACTACCACCCGCAGAATAACTGACGGTCGTTGCACTGGCACTTGTCGCCCACCCCTTAAAGGTATATCCGCTTCTTGTCGGTTTTGTGCTTGAAAGTGTCAGAGCGACACCGTGTGTTTTGGTTTGGCTTGCAGGAGCGCCGCTTCCGCCATTCGCATTATACGAAACGGTATAGGTGGTCGGGGCGTTCTGCTCCCAAACTGCATACAGTGTTCTGTTTGAGTTTGCCGAATAGGAACCACCAGGCTGATACAACGCAGAGGTTGCCGTCGATGTTGTTCCCCAACCTTTGAAAGTGTACCCTGAACGAGTAGGCTTCGTTGTAGACAAGTTCATTGTCAAGCCATAAATCTTCGTCTGAGAAGCAGGTGCGCCCGTGCCTCCGTTTGCATCATAACTGATCGTGTACTTCTTTGCAGACCATACGGCATAAAGCGTCGCACTCGCATTAGCGGTATATCTGTCACCCGAAGAATAGGCGAGTGTTGATGAACTTGCACTTCTTGACCAACCGATAAAGGTATATCCGGTTCTTGTCGGTTTGGATGTCGTAATGTTAATATCCACATCATACTTCTTCGTCTGCGACGCCGGTGCTCCGCTACCGCCGTTTGCGTTATACGAAATCGTATAAGTGATAGGATAATAATAAACCGTATCGGAAGTATCTCTTGACGAGATCGTGCCGGAAACAGTGGATTTTGAAGGCGTCATGCCCGTTACTGTGGGCGAAGTAAATGAATAGCTCGTCCCTGGTTTAGCTGTTTTTCGAGCAGCAGAACCAATCGGAACATTATTATCGGCGCGCAAATAGTTTACAAGGTGCGTATAAGTCTTAACATAAACGACCGTATAGGTTGCCGTTCCATGTCTCACATAGTTTGATGCAGGAAAATTCTTGTCCAGCATTGAATATGTGATTGTAGCATCCGAGTCGTATTTCAAAGCGTATCCGCTAATACTCGGTGCATACCATTTTAGCCCTTCGTGATCTGCGGCATTGAAGCTTCCCGTATAGGGAGATTTCAGCGTGTTTCCCGCTTCGTCTTTATAATAAATGGTTAACGACATCGGATAGGAATATGCCGCCGATGCAGGGACGGCAAACAGCGGCACAATCGTCAGAGCTACAAGCAGTAAAGCAATAAATCTGAATTTATGCCCCATACTTATTCCTCCTTAAAACCGGGAATAACGATGATCTCGCCCTCAACATAAGGCTCGCTCGGTTTCGGACTTCCGTCCGGTTTGTTTACGTCAATGTCAAGTTCTTCCTGACCATCGGTCGTGTCATCGGTCGAAGTATCATCACCACCGCTTGTCCCGGGGTCGATGGTAGGAACGCTCGGGGTAGCGGACGCATCCGTCGTATCCGATGTGTCCGAAGGATCGCTTGTATCCGTAACATCGCTCGTTTCTGTATTCACGGGCGGTGTATCCGGCTTATCTGTGTTTTTCCTTACCACTGCAAACACCAACGCCGCAATAAGAAGCAGCGTAACGGCTATGCAAACAATGATACTGATCTTTTCTTTTCGTGTCTTCATCTTGTTTCCTCCTTATTTTTCACTCAATTTGCTGACGATCTCGACAGGGACACGAATGTCCGCTATCTTTTCTCCAAAGGCTTCAAAGGGGATCGTCAGCTCATACGCCACCTTGACGCCAACCTCATTTCCCGTAATGGCGGTAATCGTCGGTCTTGCCATCGTGTAAATGGTCTTCCCCTCGTTCTTTTCCTTCAAGCTTGTAAGGGAGCCGCTTCCAAACCCAGCGGTCTGGTACGCTCCCCTGACAAGCTCGTTTTTGTCGATATAGTTCTGATACGGCATTCCCTGCTTGAAAGCGTCGTAGTTCTCTATCGCCTGTTTTGTGATATAGCTGTCCATTTTCAGTTGCATTGCTGCTACCTGAACCTTTACCGTATGGTGTACGAACGCATAGGACAAAAGAATGGAGATCGCCATAACAAGGACGATGATAATCACGCAGGTCGGGATAAAGGAGAAGCCTTTCTTGTTGTTTAGCTTTTTAAGCATTCCTCATCCCTCACTTCCAATAGATTCGGGATAGTCCCGACGAGCTGACGGACACCTCAAACGGAAGTTCAAAGTCCCCGAACCCCGCAAGCGAGGTCTCATAGGTCAGCTTTACCGTTATGGTATCTCCGAGCTGCACCGTCTTTGTCGTGGCATTGAAGTAGGTCGCAGTGACGGTCAGCCTCGGTCGTACTCCCGTTTCCGCGCAGAGTTCTTCAAATCGTTCGTCTACCTCCTCCCCGACTTTGCCGTTCAGCGTTGCCGTCTTGACAAGCTCCTCGCACATATACTTCATGTCCTGCTTGAGTGTCACAAGCTTGAATACGCTCAGTGCCAATACAAGCAAAAAGACGATAACGAGTACCGCTATCGCCACGTCAATATATCCTTCGGCTTTTCTGTTTTTCAGTGCTTTGATCATACCGACACCTCCTTAAAACAGAGTGCTGAGCGAGGACAGAAGCACCTGACCGAGCACGGCGGCATAGATCAGAATGAAGCAGAACAGAAGCGCCATAGAGCCTTTGCGTACTTTTCTCGGTACGCTCAGAGCCTTCTTCTTCAGGTTGTCCTTTTGGAGTGAGGAGAACGTCGTTGCCAGCATCGTCCACGCGGCTTCATTATACGTTCCGTTCTCCACCGCTTTTAACTTCATGGTCACTTCATTGAGAAGCGGTGAACCGACACGCTGTTCAAGGTTCGTCAGAGCCTCCGTTCGGTTCTGCTCCAGGTGAACGATGGTGGTTTCAAGCTCCTCCTTGAACTCTGCCCCTGCCGTTTCCTTATACGAACGCAGAATGGAGATCAGGTCTCTTGTGTGAGAAAGCTTGTTGTTTACGAAGCTGACGAATCTCGGCAGCTCCGCTTCGATCTTGGCTCTCTTTTTCTTTATCTTGCGCGTGATGCCCTTCGTCTCATTGAAATAAACAAACACGGCAAAGGCAAGCACGGCAAGACCGAGGATCTTAAAGATAAAGAACGCGGGGATCGCAAGAATCCCTACCGCACAAGCCTTTGTAAGTGCTTTCGCCACAAACAGTCGCGGTTTGTCCTTAATGCCTGCGGCGTCAAGGTCGGTCTGTATCTCCCGTTCTTTCCATTGGTTCAGTTTGATCTTTTCCTGTATCTCTTCCGCAAAGCCGTCCAGGAATACGGCAAGCGAGCTTTTCTTCTTTTCGCCTTTGCTTGCGGCGTTTCTCGCTGTTTTCGACGCCTTCATAGACGGTACTTTCAGTACGTCACAGAGGATATACCCGATACCGACCGAGGCGATGATACCGATCATAAGTTGGATTATAAACATAGCTCATCACCTCACAGTTTGTATTCGATAGGCTTTGTCAGCCTTGCCGTTCTCATTGCCGTGATCAGGATCACAAGCGCGGTAACGGCAAGCACCAGTTTGCCTACAACAGAATTCATCAGCATTTCGTACCATTCCTGGTTTATGAAATACAAAAGCGGAATGTTGGCAACGGTAATAGCGACCATCAGGTAATACTCTCGTCTTGCCTCCGACAGAGGAATACGCATTTCACTGTTTACAAGTCTGACTGCCGTCAGCTTTTCCACGATTGCCGGAAGTGTATCCTTCAAGGTACTGTCGCTCTGACACGCGATGAGTTGGTCGCACCATTCACGGAAGATGTCGTTGTCGATCTGATTCTTCATCTGCGCAATAGCCCCGACTACATCGGGAGATACGTCCTCGATCTTACCGAGAAATTCATCAAACACACCGTAGATCGGCTGTCTGAAGGACGGCAAGCACTGCTCTACCGCCGTGCGGATGTTGTTGCACTCAAGGTAGGTGTTGGTGATGGCGTTCAGCGATGACTCAAGCGTCTGATCCACCTGCTTCTTATACATATTGATCGTACCCTTCAAATACATAAATGGGATCAGAGCAAAAGCCACGGCAAGGATCGGTGCCAAGAAGATATTGTCTATGACGATACCGAGAATACACCCGAACACCATCAAGACAAGCGAGAGTGCGAGTGCAATGGAGAATTGGTTTTCCTTATTGGTTTCTTCAAGCACCTTGCGGATGCGGATCATCTCTACCATCAGTTTGCTTGGCTTCTTCTTTCCCTGCGCTTCCTTTGCCATATCCTGCATGGTCTGCTGCTTGTCGAAAAAGCGTTTCATATCCTCTCCGACGCGTTCGGGGGTGATCCCCAACGCAAGCACGATGCCGATACAGGCAATTAAGAACGCAATGATATATAGTGCTGTCACTTGGATTCCTCCCTTCCCATGAATTTGTTCAGCACAGACTGCGGAACACCGCCGCGAAGCAGTTTTTCACGCAGTGTCTCGGACGGGGTATTCTCCTTTACAAACTCTCCTGTAATATGGAAAACACCGTCCTTATACTCGTTTGACGTGATGTGATACCGATACAGCGACCGATATTCCAGTTTTCCGTCGTCCTTTACCACACACTCGGAAATATCCATGACCTTACGGGTGTTGTTCTCAAGCTTGTGGGCAAAGACCACGATGGGAAACGCAAGCGCCGCCTGCTGCAAGGATATTTTCATATCTATCGGGAATCGGCGTTGTGAAAGAAACGCGATTCTTTGGTGCGCATATTTCCCTCCCGCGCCGTGTACTGTCGTTACGACGGTATGGTCGGTCGAGCTTGCCTCCACCGCAGAATGAGCCTCGGCGTCTCGCATCTCGCCGACGCAGATCACGTCGGGGTCAAAGCGTAGTGCAGCCATGACAAGGTCTTCCTGGGATATATCGAAGCGTTCGTTCTCGGCAGGACGGGACAGGGTATGAACCACGTTGTTTACCACCTGTCCGTTCTCGTCTCGCTTGACAAGTGAAAGCTCTCTTGCGCCGCTTTCAATGGTGTAGATACGCTTTCCATCGGGGATAGAGCCAAGCAAAGAGTTCAGAAGTGTGGTCTTACCGGAGCTTGTTCTGCCTGCAACAACAAAGGACACACCGTAACGGAGGCACATTTCAAGGAAGGATAGCATCTCCTCCGTGATGGCTTCGGTACGGATCAAACTCACTCTGTCCACCCTTTGCGGGTGAAGCATACGGATGGAAGCTGCAATACCTCTGTCGTCATCCACGATAGGGCTTTTCAGTACCGTGATACGGGTATTGTTTGGCAAATGTCCTTGTGCTATCGGTGTCGCGTTGTCGATGATCATTCCCGAATGATGGAGCAGCTTCTTGACAATATCCACCGCGTGAGCAGGTGAGAAAAAATGCTCCTTTGCTTTCTCGATATGACCGTCAAGATGTGTCAGCGCCACGTCGTCCCAACCATTGATGTTGATCTCCTCGATATCGGGATCGGAAAGGTACTTGGTCAGGACAGAGTAGTCCGCCATTTCGGTAAAGAGCCGTTTGGCGAGTGCTTCGGTGTCGTAGCCTTCCACGGTATAGGCGGTATCGTAGAGATACTTGCCGATACAGTTTTCAAGTTCTTGTCGTCTGTTCTTATCCGCAAGGACTGTCGCATAGTTCCTTGAGATATATTCCTGCGCTCGTGTGACAAGCGCATACAGTTCTATCTTCGGCATTATCTCACCAACCTTTCCTTGATACTCTCAAAAGCGGAGTTGAATTTCTTATCCTTCGTCTGCTCGGTCAGGCTTCCGACCATATACTGCTCACGGATCGTAGAGCTGAACGGGATGGTGTACTCGATCTTTCCGAAACGAGGTTTCAAATCCGACGCAGAATACTGTAGTTCGCTCTCCGTGATATTGAGAACCCCGATATGATCCTTCGGCAAGTACCCGAAGCGCGTAAGCATCTGTGTCTGCGACTGGTGATAGCTTAAACATTTCAGATTTGGCGTACATACGCGGATGACTTTATCCGCATCTTGCAAAAGCAGTTTAGAAAGCAGGCTCTCCTCGGGATTGCTCACGCAGTCCACGATCACAAAGTCTGCTATCAGGCGCAGTTGTTCCTCAAAGGCTCTGATCTTGTCCTCGGTCAGTGCGGGATATGAAAACTTATTCTCCCCTGCCGTATATCCGAGGTAGCCGAGATCGCTTCTGTCCTTGATAAACATGGTATTTGAGAAGATGACGTTCGGCGAGAGGTCTGTCTTGACCAGTACCGAGCCGAGCGAGTAGATGTCTTCACTTTTTCTGTTTGGAAATACGACCGGAACAACAGGAGAGGTCAGGTCGGTAAACACAACGAGTGTTTTATGCCCTGCCGACTTCTTGCTTCTGCTGTTCAGCGCTTCGGCAAGCTTCACCGAAAATGTGGTCTTGCCGCTTCCCGGCGAACCCCATACGGCGATAAGCTTACCCATTCTGCTCTCCCTCACTTACATCTTCTTTGTTTTCTTCGACGGCAGGTGTCTGTCCCTTATGGCTATTCAGATAGTCGTCCTGCGCCTTGAGATACACATCGGCGGTCGCCTTGTCTCCTCTGTATACAAGCACAAAGTGCAGGCTTGTTACGTTCTCATACATAGAGAGCAGCTCTGCCTGTTCGGGTGTGACAAGCACCGTTGCGGTGACTGCCTTCTCGCCCTCGGTATTCTCATCCCTGTCGATACCGCCCGAGGTAGTCGTGGTAATGATACGCACATATTTCAGTTCAGGCGGGATATATGACATATACTTGTCCTTGTCGTAAATGATGATGCTGACAATATCTCCGTTTTGGAGCTTATTGGACAGTCCCTCGGAATACGAACCGATAGCGACCGAGATCGCCACCTTTTCACCGTTCAGCGTTCCGAGAATGTCCGTTGCCCCTGCGCTGTCCCGACTGAGTTTTTCAGCCGAGAGATAATCTCCCGCAAACAGGTCAGCCGTAGCAAACTGACCGACGACCGCTTTGGGATTACGAATGACGCCATCGGGCAGACCGTATGCGCCCACCTTTACGACCTCGATATCCTGTGCGGTGATCTCTCTGCCTCGCTCCACTCGATTTACGACGCGGACTATATCCGTTTTTCTGTCGGATATTCTATTGACTAGCGGTGCCGCACCGAATGTGATAACAAGTGCCAGGACGATACACACGATACCGATAATGGTTCTGTTATTGATTTTCTTAAATCCTTTCATGTTCTTCTCCCCTCTTTTCTTTATCTTGCTTCTCCGCCGCGTTTTTTCGGTGGAATCATCTTTCCCTGCTCGTTATATGACTTCGGATCGGCGGCGGGGCAGTTCCATCCGAACATAGAGCCGGCTTTCATTGCCTCTGCCTGGGCGGGTGTAACACCGATCTCGCGGTTCATCTCCTTTGCGCTTCGTCCCGAAGCCATCTTCCGATAGGGTGTGTAGCCACTTGTGGCAAAGTCGATGCGGATCTCCTCCTTTTCGGTGGGGAGATACCCGTAGCAATATCTCGGCAAGCCTCTGTTCTCGGCGAGCTTATTCATAAGCATTTCCTTGTCATAGCAATGGACGTAGAAGTTGTAGTCGCCCCATTCGGGATTGCAGAGGATATACATGGCGTAGTCGTTTGTGAGAAGTCTGAACTCCCATCTACGCCCGATACCCGTGCTGATCTCGCATTCGGGGCTGTCGTAGCACCGATCCCACATGGCATCCATGTCAGAGAAAAGGTCGCCGTCCTGCCTCAGAATATTGATGACAGAATCGAAAAGCGCCTTAAACTGCTCATTGTTCAGTTCGGGATTGTCCCCCTCAAACCAGGTGCTATGAAATTCATCTCCGCTTTTGCCGAAGTCGCCGCGCAGATACCCGATCCAGCCGTACTCCTTTGTTCTTTCACTGTCTCGGAAGCAGAGTTTTTCTTCTTCATTGAGTGCGATGCACTGTAAACATAAACTCATATTCTCTTTTCCTTTCACATAAAGTACCCGATCATAAATCCTACCGACAGGAAAGGCAGCATCGGGAATGCTTCCTTATTGCTCTTATGCTTCACCTTGTTGTAGATCAGATTAAAGACGATGGCAAACAGCAGTCCGATGCAAAAGCCCACGGTACCGCCTACAAATCCGAGCATCAGACCGCAAGCGGCGAAGACCTTTATATCCGCACCGCCGAGCACCTGCCCACGACATAGCATCACGATCAGAAGCGACGGCAGGAAGATGACAAGCCCTCCAAGCAGCATCGAGACGGAAGAAATTCTCCCAACATTTCCGATGGCAAGCAGAAGGATCATCACCCAAAGAATGTCGTCTGCCTCTCGGTTTGTAAAGTCCTGCGAAGAAGCATACAAAAGAATGAGGGCAAAGGCGATCCCCTGCAAAGTCCATGCGGTCACCCCGCCGACAATGCAAAGCAGGATCGCAATTACCCCCATCAGCGACAGGTTCAAAGCACGATTCACCTTGAAGCCTCTTTTCTTCATGATGCGGTTCAGATAACTTGTCATGCCAAGCGTACCAAGTACCAAAAGCGAAAGCATAATACCTTCAAATAGTGAGATCATACTTATCCCCTTTCTCCGGGAGACAGGCTCATGCGTCCTGTCTCCCGACTCACTCTCTTACTGGTTAGCCGGCGTAGTTGAACATATCGCCGATCTCGGTGTTGAGATTCGGGATGACCACGTTGTTAAAGAGCGCATAGAGACCGCCGAGGATAAGTGCGCCGATGACAACGCCGATGATGATCTTCACTGCGGTGTCGATATAGCCCTCACCGGACTTGTTCTCGATTGCGGACTTTGCCTTGACGACAAGCGAGTTTGCCTTGTTCTGCGCCTTGCTGAAGAAATTTTTGATCTTGTTCATTTGTTTTTACCTCTTACTTTCTTGTTTTTGTTTGTTGTTAGATTACGAATGGAACAGTCCTGCGCCCCGGATTAGGGAGCAGGAGTGTAGTTGAACATATCGCCGATCTCGGTGTTGAGATTCGGAATGACCACGTTGTTGAACAGTGCGTAGAGACCTACGAGGATGAGAGAGCCGATGACAACGCCGATGATGATCTTCACTGCGGTGTCGATATAGCCCTCACCGGACTTGTTCTGAATGGCGGTCTTTGCTCTGATGGCGAGTTCGTTTACCTTGTTCTGTGCCTTATTGAAGACGTTCTTGATCTTGTTCATGAAATTACCTCATACTTTCTTTTTTTATTTTTTTGTTTGTTTACGGCAATGACTGTCCGGGACAAGAGCTGCCGTGCTCTCTTATCTCGGTTTACCGATGTTAAGCGAACATATCCTGGATACGATCCGCAAGCCCCGGTAATACGACACCGTTAATGAGCTGATAGAAACCGGTGAGAAGTAATCCTCCTATCACTACGGCGATGATCATCTTGACCGCTGTGTCGATATATCCTTCACCGACCTTGTTCTCCAGTACCGATTTTGCTTTTCTGATCATTTCTCTGATCTTGCACATTCCGTGCGCGTCCTCCTTTCCCTAAAGATTGAAAACATTCAAGGGCAACCACCTCTTTCCAATAGAAAAAGCCACAAGGTTTGATGTGTTATCCATCGTGCCTTGTGGCTATGTAAAAGAAACTGGCCGGGGAAAGGAAAAGGCAGCAACCGAAGTCACTGCCTATGTTTCATATATTCGATTATTTGCAAACCGCCAGGAGAGCATCATCGACTGCATCGGTGTATCTGCCCTGTGCCATGAGCTTCTCTCGGCTGCTCATCAGTGCGTCCAGGATCATTCTGTACTCATACTCGCTCACCGGAATTTGGAACTTTTTCTTTCTCTTGAACATCATGCTTACCTCCTGTCCTCTTTACGCCTATATTATACCTCATTTCAGCTCATTTGTGAAATGTGCAAATCAGACGTTGGCTTTGTATTGAATGGTGATAGAGCCGGTTGCCTTTCTGATGTAGTTAGAAGCAGGATAGTTCCAGTTCTTGACCATATCTCTTGTAATAGAAGTACAACCCGGGGTGAAGCCATCAATTTCGGGTACATCCACCGCCCATGCCGTACCGTTTTCAAGGAATGAGACGTTCTTTAAGAGGTTCCCGTCTTCATCGACGCATCTGACATCGAAGGAGAAAAGATAACCGCCTGTGATCTGAGGTGTCTCTGTGTTATGCGGAATACTGTCCGCGAAGACAAAGGATAGCGACACCACCGAGATCAGGAATGCCACGAAGCATACAGTGAAGATCGTTTGTGCTTTTTTCGTCATAGGATAAATCCTCCGTGATTTTTATTTTCGCCTATATTATACTTCTCT
The DNA here is from genome assembly GCA_963656825.1 of Sphaerochaetaceae bacterium. Classification (GTDB taxonomy): domain Bacteria; phylum Bacillota; class Clostridia; order Oscillospirales; family CAG-272; genus CAG-841. The sequence goes on along the minus strand of CAVKJG010000046.1, from coordinate 1,865 downwards.
TTGAATCGGAAGACAAAGGTGCAAATCCCATATATCTTCCTTTCCCGGATAGTATACTGTTTGTATGAGGGGTTTGGTGTGGAAAGGGGGACAGGCAACAAGTTGCCGACGAAAAAAAGAGACAAGCGTACCTCAAACCCCTCAAAAGGGTACACTTATCCCCCGGTCGTAAAACCTTATCTCGCATCTCCCGTTTTGACCCTTTTCTGCGCTTCGGGCGATCTATCCGTGTTTCCCTGTTCTGCTTTCTTTTGTTGGTTCAAGGCTCTCCTGTAGAGTTCCAACGCCTTGATAACGGTCTCGATCATCACACTCGGCGGCGTCCCGCGCTTAAAGAATGATTCGACACGTTCCATTGGTATCCTGAGTTTTTCCTTCTGATTGGCTTTCTCTTCGGTCATGATCTCGAAGATCTTATCCATATCCAGTTGGTTATCTCGGCTCAGTCCTTTCATCCGAATTGCCTGTGCAAGTGAAGGTGTGCAATCCTCGCTCTCGATTGTTTCAAGCAAATCCTCCTGTTCTTCTTTTTCCAAGTACGAAAGTTCCACTGCAGGTCGGAAAGCGATCTTACCTTCATCTACCATTTGAAGAAGCTGCGGGATAAGTTCGGTAAGACGGATATATCTTCTGACTTGCTCTTGGCTTTCGCCATGTTCATTTCCTATTAAAGTAGAAGTCCATTTGTCTCTATCGTTTAACTTCTCCACCAGTGGTGGTGAAGTTAAATCGTTACGTTTCCCCTGACATTTCATCGCTTCCATCTTCATTTTGTAAGCAAATGCTTTCTCGGATGGTAGGATATGTTCTCTCTGAAGGTTGGAATCTACCATAAGGATGATACCTTCCTCACGGCTCAGATCACGAACGATAATAGGCAAGGTGTCGATGTGAAGCAGCTCACAGGCTCGTTTCCGTCGATGCCCTGAGATCAGTTCATACCGTTCATCTGCGGTTTTACGCGCGATTACAGGCGTAATTACACCGAAGGTGGCAATACTCTCTACCAAAGACATCATCTCCTCATCGTCTCGTACTTGGAATGGGTGGTCGGGTGAATCGTCTATATATTTAATAGGAACGACTCTGACCTTTTCTCGCTTCATTTCTGTTTCTTGTGCCTTATCCGGCAACTTCTGTTCAGCCATTTTCTCCTCCTCAGTTTTTTACGAGCAAAAGAAAAAGACCATATCTTCATTAGTCGAAAATATGGTCTTATCCAATTATTCGTATGTATGGAGGAAATGTCGTTGGTTCAAGTCCAACAGCCTCACTCAAAAAATCCACAAAATGTTATACTGATTTTTGCCCCTTAAAACACGAAAAAAGCCTTGAAAATCAAGGCTTTTTCGGCACGAAATCCATATCGTACATTAAAGATGGCTCCCCTTGTAAGACTCGAACTTACGACACCGCGGTTAACAGCCGCGTGCTCTACCGACTGAGCTAAAGAGGAATAAATAAAGTCGGCCTCGACTTATTTTCCCGAGCCGCTTCCAGCTAGGTATCATCAGCACAGCACCGCTTAACTACCGTGTTCGGAATGGGAACGGGTGGACCCGGTGCGTCACAAAGACCGACTATGTGTCAGCGTCGACCTATTTTCCCGAGCCGCTTCCAGCTAGGTATCGTCGGCACCGCACCGCTTAACTACCGTGTTCGGAATGGGAACGGGTGGACCCGGTGCGTCAAAAACACTGACTTATGGTGCACCTTCGGGGACTCGAACCCCGGACCCACTGATTAAGAGTCAGTTGCTCTACCAGCTGAGCTAAAGGTGCATTCCCTTAAAGGGCTTTTCAATATACACAAACAATGTGCATAAAGAACCGAATAAGGAAGAAACAAGCGAATTCAAAAGCGAA
>CAVKJG010000045.1:0-14427 GCA_963656825.1 Sphaerochaetaceae bacterium | reverse complement strand
GTTTTTACGCAGTGCGATAAAAAAACCGTCCTCTGCGTAAAAAATTACAAATATATTATAGCAAAAAGCGATGTACAATGAAAGAGTTTATTCATCCAAAGTTTCAAAATATTATTTGTGAAAATTGCACAAATGAAGCCGGTAAAATAAAAAAATCTGATTTGAATATCGAATGTTTCTAATTTATTATAAAAATTTATCGTCAGAGCGGAGCATTTTCAAGTTTTGCTTCTTCCTCTGCGGTAAGAGGGCGGAAATCACCCTCTGCAAGCCCTGCGTCAAGCGGAATGTCCGCAAACGCGGTGCGCGAAAGCGAGGTTATTTCCGAGCCTACGGCGCAGAACATACGCTTTATCTGATGAAATTTTCCTTCTGATATTGTTATGTGTCCGCTTTTTCCGTCGCCGGAAACGGAAAGCCTTGCAGGCTTTGTAAGAGATTTTTCGCCTATATCGACGCCTTCCTCAAGTCTTGCCGCCTGCTCCGGCGATATGGGAGGGGAGCAGGTGAAAAAATATGTTTTCGCTACGTGATATTTCGGCGAAAGGAGCTTGTGCGCAAGCTGACCGTTGTTTGTAAGTATAAGAAGTCCCGTCGTGTCGATATCAAGACGTCCGCAGGGGAAAAGTCCGAGCCGGCGGAGATTTTCCGGCAAAAGCTCAAGCACGGTTTTCCCGCGCGGATCGTCGGTTGAACTTATATATCCCGACGGCTTGTTCATCATTATATAGGTGAATTTTTTGTATATCACCTTTGCGCCGCAAAAGACTACCGTGTCGGTTTCTTCGTTTATCCGAACGGAGGTGTCCTTTACGACGACGCCGTTTACCGTGACGGCGCCCGCCCGCGCGGCTTTTTTGCTTTCGCTTCGCGTTGCCGTGCCCGTGGCTGTGAGAAATTTATCAAGACGCATAATTTTTCTCCGGAAAATAATATATGCTTATTTTATCACGGTGCGCGGCGATTGTAAAGTGAATTTGCCGCAAAAAAATTCATCTCTCCGCTGTCTGCGGCGGAGAGATGAATGAAAGGCACAGGCTATATCTGCTTGCGTATTCTGTCGAGCGCGCCTTTTTCTATGCGCGACACCTGCGCCTGAGATATGCCGATTTCGTCGGCTATTTCCATCTGTGTTTTTCCTCTGAAAAAACGCATGGATATTATCGAACGCTCGCGCTCCGAAAGACGCTTTATCGCTTCGCCCACGGCTATGTTGTCTATCCACGCTTCGTCGTTTTCCTTGTCGTCGCTTATCTGATCCATAAGGTAAAGCGCGTCGCCCCCCTCGCTGAACACAGGCTCATAGAGCGAAAGCGGAGTCGTTATCGAGGTCAGCGCCTCCGTTACCGCGGCAGGCTCGGCTTCAAGCTCCGCGGCGATCTCGGCGTCGGTGGGATCGCGCGACAGCCGCAGCGAAAGCTCCTCCTTTGCCCTGAGCGCACGGTATGCAAGATCGCGCTGACTGCGGCTGACTCTTATCATACTGTTGTCGCGCAGATATCTGCGTATTTCGCCTATTATCATCGGGACGGCATATGTGCTGAACTTAACGCCAACATCAAGGTCGAAGTTGTCTATTGCCTTTATCAGCCCGATACAGCCGACCTGAAAAAGATCGTCGGCGTCCTCTCCGCGACCGCCGAACCGCTGGATTATGCTCAGCACAAGACGCATATTTCCGGAAATAAGCTCCTCACGGGCGCGCATATCGCCGTTTTTCGACTTTCTCAGAAGCTCGTTTTTTTCTTCCGCGGTAAGAGTTTTCAGCTTTGAGGTGTTTACTCCGCAAAGCTCGACTTTGTTATAATACATTTTTCGTTTCTCCCAAAAGCAACTGTATTTTTCCGTCGAAATAAGTATTGCCGGTGTCGGTTTTTGTTTATTCAGAGAAACGTATGCAACATATTTCCAATTTTTTATTCTTTTTGCGACATATAAAATTTAACAATTAAATGTTGAATTACTTATTGAAAAACGTCCGGAGGTTTGATATTATATATTGGAAATGCGAAAATACGGAGTGCTTTGAATGAAAGGTCAGAAACGTCTTTTAAGCTTTGCAAGGCGGGCTTGCGATGACTACAATATGATATCCCCCGGAGATACGGTCGCCGTGGGACTTTCGGGAGGAAAGGATTCGCTTGCGCTGCTTTACACAATGGCGGCTTTGCGCAGATTTTATCCCGTGCCGTTCAGGCTTATCGCCGTTACGATAGATATGCGCTTCGACGAGATAGGAAAGGCAAGGGCGGATTTTGCGCCGATAGAAAAGCTCTGCCGCGAGCTTGACGTGGAATATCACATAGAGCCTTCAAGCATTGCGAAAATAGTGTTCGATATAAGAAAGGAAAGCAATCCGTGTTCTCTGTGCGCAAAGCTGCGTCGCGGAATGCTGTGCGACACTGCAAAAAAGCTCGGCGCAAACAAGATTGCGCTCGGGCATCACTTCGACGACGCCGTGCAGACGTTTATGCTAAATCTTTTCTACGAGGGCAGACTCGGTTGCTTTTCTCCCGTGACGTATCTTGACCGCTCGGACGTTACGGTTATCAGACCGTTTATCTACGCGCAGGAAAAGGATCTCTGTTATTTTACGTCCAATGCTCAGCTTCCTGTCGTCGAATCGGAATGTCCGGCAAACAAAAAGACGGAAAGAGAAGAGATGAAATCGCTTCTCATATCGCTTGAAAGAGAAAACAAGGGTCTGCGCCACAGAATATTCGGCGCAATGCAGAAAGCCGGAATAGACGGATACAAGGAAGCAAAGCTCAAGGAATACGACGACGAATAAAAATTTCCGAAGCGGGAAAAGCTACGATAAAACGGCTTTCGGAGATTATTATGTCGAATAACAGAGAAAAAGACAAAAAAGATAAAATATCAAGGCATTGGTGCGGAAACCTCGGCGCTTCCGTAATACTTACCGAATCGGACACAGGAAAAAGCAGATGTCTTTCATCGCATCTTTGCGGCGGAGATTCGGCTCATTGCGGAAAGCATTCGCAGGGCGGCGGCTCCGGTACCGGACAGATTACAATGTGACCCTGCGGGCTTTGCCCGCTTACATAAAATCAAAAATAAAAATGAGAGGTACATAAAAATGGCATTCAATTTTACAGACAAGTATCTGCGCGAGTTCGTAACGGATTTTTCCGTCGCGGCTATGGCAGACGAAACGAAATGCGCGTTCGATACCGTTTTCGGCGGAAAGGGCGCAGGCGCCGATTTTCTCGGCTGGAGAGATCTTCCTTACAACTACGACCGCGGGGAAGTATCGCGCATAAAGAAAGCCGCCGAAAAAATAATAAAAACCTGCGATGTTTTTGTGGTTATCGGCATAGGCGGCTCTTATCTGGGCGCGCGCGCGGCAATCGAATTCGTTGAGGGCGCAAGCTACAACAACAAGAAAAAATCCACGCCCGATATTTATTTTGTCGGCAACGATATCAGCTCGTCCCATCTTCGCGACGTGCTTGAAATATGCAAGGATAAGGACGTGTGCATAAACGTCATTTCAAAATCTGGCACGACGACCGAGCCTGCGATTGCCTTCAGAATTTTCCGCGATATGCTTTTGAAAAAATACGGAAAGGCAGCGTCCGAGAGAATATTCGTAACCACGGACAAAGCCCGCGGAGCGCTTCGTCCGCAGGCGGAGGAGCTCGGCTACGAAAGCTTTGTCGTTCCCGACGATATCGGCGGAAGATATTCGGTTCTCAGCGCTGTGGGTCTGCTTCCCATTGCCGTTGCCGGCATAGACATTGACGAAATGCTTGCGGGCGCAAAGGACGCCGCCGACAAATATTCAAAGGGAGATATTTTCTCAAACGACTGTATGAAATACGCCGCTCTCCGCAATTATTTCCTCCGCCACGGAAAATCGGTTGAAATACTCGCGGTAAACGATCCAGCCCTTTCGATGACGTGCGAATGGTGGAAGCAGCTCTTCGGCGAAAGCGAAGGCAAGGACGGCAAGGGACTTTATCCCGCGTCGGCTGTTTATTCCACGGATCTTCACTCCATCGGTCAGTTCATTCAGGAAGGCACGAGAGTGATGTTTGAAACCGTCATAAACGTAAACACGGAGGACAATTTCGTAATAGAATCAGACGCGGACAATGCGGACGGGCTCAACTTCCTTGCCGGAAAGACGATAAACTTCGTAAATCAGCAGGCGTTTCTCGGTACGGTGATGGCTCACACTGACGGCGGAGTTCCCAACATTTCAATCGAGCTTACCTCGCGTACCGCAAGAGATTTCGGATATCTTGTGTATTTCTTCGAGCTTTCGTGCGCTGTTTCCGGTTATATGCTCGGAATAAATCCGTTCAATCAGCCGGGAGTCGAGGCGTACAAAAAGAATATGTTCGCGCTTCTGGGCAAGCCCGGATATGAAGAAAACGCCGAAAAACTCAAAAAACGTCTTGAAAAAATACAGTAAATAACATATAATGAAAGCGGACGGAAAATCTGTCCGCTTTTATTATTTTGCAAAGGATGTGACGACAGTGAACGTATACGGCAAAAAGGGTGCTCTTGTGTTCGCGCTTTATTCTGTGTTCTGCGCCGTCACGCTTCTTTTTCCGATAGGGAAAACGGCTGCCGGAATATGCTTCGCGGCGGTCACTGTCGGACTTGCTTTATATCTGATATTGTCAAAAAAGAAGGTTCTTGCGATAATAACCTGCGTGCTTTGTCTTGCGTCATCTTCGCTCGGTTTTCTTTCCGGATATACATATGCGGACAAAATATCCGCATCGCAGAAATTTACAGACGAAAACGAGCATACAATCTGTGCGGAAATAACATATTCCGTGTACGAAAAGCAGTTCGGCTCGCTTTACTACGCAAAGCTTTCGTCGATAGACGGAGAGGACTCTTCGCTTTCCGTCGAGGTTGCGTTTTCGTATCTTCCCGATATAGCGCTTCACGATAAAATAAAAGCAACGGTTCTGCTTTCCGAGCCTGACGATGATGAAGCCCAGCTTCTTAAATCGAAGGGGATTTTTCTGTGCGCGGAGGTAAAAAGCTTTTCGGTTGCGGAAAGCGGCGGAAAGGGAACCTTGCCGGAAAGAATAAACGCATATCTTGACGGGATACTTGAAAGAAGCATAGGCGGCGACGAAGCCGATTTTGCTTCGGCGATATTTCTCGGGAACAAGGGTGAGGTATCTCAGAAAATAAAGCTTGCGTTCAGGCGGTGCGGCGCGTCGCATCTGCTTGCGCTGAGCGGACTTCATCTTTCGGTGCTTGCCGCCGGACTTGAATTCGCACTCCGCGCAATAAGAGTCAAAAAGAAGATAAGAATAGGCATTTCGGTTTTCGCAACCGTGCTTTTTGCGCTGGTGACGGGACTTTCCGCGTCGGTTCTGCGAGCCGCTATAATGCTGATAATATATTTTGTTTCACAGCTTATAGGGGAAGAACGCGATTCGCTTACGTCGCTTTTCGTTGCGCTTGCGCTGATAATTGCCGTAAGACGATATTCCGTCTGGGATGCGGGACTGTGGATGTCGTTTTTCGCAACGCTCGGGCTCGTTCTGTTTTCGGACAGACTTCTTCCGAAGTTTTCGGCGACGACGCGCGAAAATTATTCGGCGGCGAGAAAATTTTTCATCGGCGCGCTGAAATACGTTCTCGGACTTCTTGCGGCAAGCCTTGTGGCAACGCTTTTTACATTGCCCGTGACATATATCGCTTTCGGCGGAATATCGCTCGTTTCTCCGATCGCAAATCTGTGGCTTGTGCCGCTTGCGCAGGTGCTTTTGTATCTTCTGCCGTTTGTCTGCTTTTTATCGAAGGTGCCGCTTCTCGGCGATGTTCTTGTATCGGCCACGCGCGGACTTATAAAGCTGATATGTATGTCGGCGGAGCTGTTTTCTTCACCGTCGGGCGTTTATATTTCGATAAAATATCCGTTTGCGCCGTATCTGATAGGCGGACTTGTGATAATGCTTGCGGTTATTGTGTTTGTCCCGAAGATAAAGCCGGCAGCCGTTATTGCGGGGGCGGTTTCGCTTTGCGTGGCATTTGCCGGCTGTATCGGAATATGGTACGGGCATATCGGCGATGACATTTACGCCGTGTGCGTAAACGAAAAATCAAGCGACGCGGTAAGCATTGTTTATCGCGGAAGAAGCTTTGTTTTCGATGTTTCTACGGGAGGCTTTGCCGTTTCTTATTCCGCGGCAAACGAAACCACGGGCTATGCGGCAAGCGAAATAGACGTTTACGCGCTTACCCATCTGCACAGATATCATCCGGCGACGTTTGACAAGCTTTGCGGCTATTACAGAATAAACAAGCTGCTTTTGCCGACGGCGGAAAGCGAAGCCGACGCAAAATATATTTCGGAGCTTCTTGCGATAGCCGAGGAAAACGGAGTAAAGACGGAATTCTACAATCGTCGTGCCGAATCCGCCGTGGAATGCGGAGATATGAAAATAATTCTTCCCGAATACATCACGCTCCGGCGCTCCACACACCCTGTTATAAGCTTTTCCGTTTATCTCGGCGAGGACGAGGTAATGCTCTATTCGGGAGCGGCACTCGGCGAGGCTGCCGCCGAAAATGTTTATTACGACGCTTCTCTTGTGATTTTCGGCGCTCACGGTCCGGTGATAAAGCAAAAGCTGAAAACCGACGCCTGCCGCTCGGCGCAAAGCATAGTATTTTCAAACGAAAAGGTTTATTCGTTTTCGGAAAAAACGGATGCTCCGATAATAATATCCGAACGCAAAGGAAAAGTAAGCGTCAAAATCAAATGTGAAAAATAATTCCGGCTTCCTGCGGACATATGCTCTGCGGGGAGCTTGTTTTTTTGCTTTGCCATCGCGCATATTCAAAGCCTTTGCAGGTAAATAATATAAGTAAAATTATTTTTCTGCGGAGGATATTATGAGTGCTTTTTCGCCGGTATCATACGGCAAAGGAAAAACAAAAGCGACAAGCGCGGCGGCTTTTGCGAAAAGAAAAAGAAGGGCGATATCGGCTCTTGCCGGATACGAAAGGGCGGGCGGCGCTCTGACGGCGGCAAAAGCCGCGCTTGAAAGCGTTTCTCATATGAAAAAGCTGCCGCAGGGCGAGGACGGAGAGCCGTATATTTACGGCTTTGCGACGGCTTACATCGCGGCGGAGGGCGGCAGAATAAGCGAAGAAACGCTCTCTTGCGCGCTTGCTTTGGCAAACGCAAAATTTTCTTCGGACGAACTTGGCTGTCTTTCCGATATGCTGAGGATTGCCGCGGCGGAAAGACTCTGCGACATACTGACGTTTTCGGGTGATGCGGAAACGGAGGCAGCCGAGCTTTGCGGAAGCGACGCAAAAATATCGCGGATAGATTTTTCGCGTCTGTTTTTTGAATTCTGCGAATGCAGCCGCGTTCTTTCGGAGGACAGGACCTATAGGCTTTGCTCCGATGAATCAAAGCGCGAATATATAAAAGCCGTAAAGAAAATATCCGAGCTCAAAGGCATAAGCGAAGGCGAAGCGGCAAGGAAAAGCCTTGCGCTTGCCGCAAAAGCGGGCAAGGATCTGAGCCTTGTGCTTTTCGGAGAAGAGAAAAACGCCGCAATAGGCTATTTTGTGTCGATAGCCGCAATCACGGCGGCTTTGGTGGGAATATATCTCTATCTTTGCGGGAGAGTGCCTGCGATTGTACTTTGCGTGTTTCTTCTTGCGCCGCTGAGGGAGCTTTCGAAACGGTTTGCGGCTTCGCTCTGCCGCGGACGCGGCAGAGCGCGGCTTCTTTTTCTGACCTCTGGAAAAGAGCTTGAAAACGCGCGCTGCATCGTTACCGTAGCGACGCTCCTTTACGGAGAAAAGCGCGATCGAGAGGTATTCGACAGGCTTGAAGATTTTTACCTGCGGAACAGAAACGAAAACTATGTTTTTTCCGTTCTCGGAGATCTCGGTGAAGCAGAGCTTCCGTGCGATGAGGAGGACGACGGAAAAATAGCCTATGCGAAATCGAGAATATCGGCGCTGAACGAAAAATACGGCGGCGGCTTTGCGCTTTTTGTAAGGAGAAGAACGCTTGTCGGCTGTCAGAAAAAATATATGGCGTGGGAGCGCAAGCGCGGAGGAATAATCGAGCTTTGCCGTTTTGTCTGCGGAGAGGATATCGAATGGAGATATTTTGAGGGCGACAGAGAAAAGATATCGAAATGCACGCATCTGCTCACGCTCGACCGCGATACAGAGCTTTTCTACGGCTCGGTAAGAAGGCTTCTCGGCATAATGCTTCACCCCGCAAACAAGCCCGTTTTTGACGAAAGATCGGGAAGAGTGACCTCGGGCTACGGTGTGCTTCAGCCGTCGGTGACACCGTCGCTTTCCTCGGCTTCGGCAACGTTTTTCGCGGAGCTTACCGGAGGAGAAGGCGGTCTTGACGTTTACACCGGAACGGAAAAAGAGCTTTATCAGAGCCTGACCGGCACGGGGTATTTCTGCGGAAAGGGAATGATAGACATAAAAACGTTTCTTCTTGCCTGCGGAGCTTCGATACCGGATGAAAGAGTGCTGAGTCACGATGTTATCGAGGGGAGTCTGCTCAGGTGCGGATCGGCTTCGGGCGTTGTGCTGACCGACGAAACGCCGAAAAATGCGCCGTCATATTACACGCGTCTGCACAGGTGGATAAGGGGAGATCTTCAGTTGTTGCCGTATCTTTGCAAAAACATTCGGCAAAGGAGCGGAGAAAAGACGGCAAACCCGATAAGTAAATCGGGAAAATATCGCATAGCCGACAGCGCGATAAGACATTTTGCTCCGCTTTCCGCAATTACGGCATTGACGCTTTCGCTGTTTTCCGGCGCGCGGACAGCGTATATTACGGCGGCGTTTGCGCTTGCTTATCTTGTTTATCCGCTTGCGGAAAGCATTTTCGCTCCCGTTATAACGGGCGGAATATTCCGTGCCGGAAGTCTTTACGGATATATAAAAGCCGCGCTTATGTCGCTTGCGCGGAGCGTTTTCGGGGTGATGGCAGCGGCGCACGAGGCTTATCTTTTTGCCGACGCCGCAATAAGAACCGTTTATCGCTTTTCGGTTTCGGGGGAGCATTTTCTCGATTGGAAGACAGCCGCCGACTGCGACGAGGAGCAAGCCGACATACTTTCTCACCACAAAAAAACGGCGGTGTCCGTTTTTTTCGGGCTTTTGTCGGTGTGCGTTTTTCCGGATGGGATAAAAGCGCTCGGCGCACTCTGGGCGCTTTATCCTGCTACGGCGTATTTTTTATCGCTCGGGGACGCGGGGAAAAAGCGCGTGCCGAAGGGAATACGTCAGAAGCTGAAAAAGCTCTGCGCAAAGGAATGGCGGTATTTTGCCGACAATGTAAGCGCAAAGACAAGCTGGCTTCCGCCGGACAATTATCAGAGCTCGCCTGCCGAACGGACGGCAATGAGAACCTCGCCAACGAATATCGGAATGTTTCTTGTATCGGCGCTTGCCGCAAGGGATTTCGGATATATAAGCAGCGAAAAGCTTGCGGAATATATGAAAAACACCGCCGATTCGATAGACAAGCTGCTCAAATGGCGCGGAAATCTTTATAACTGGTACGATATTCAGAGCCTTGAAGTCATAGGCGAGCCTTTTGTTTCTTCCGTTGACAGCGGAAATTTTCTTGTGTGTCTGACAGCGGTATGCGAGGGACTAAAGGAATACGCGTCGGAAGAGCCGTCGCTTCTCGATTCTGTGAAAAGATTTGAAAAAACGGCGGCGGAAACGGATCTTTCTGCGCTTTACGACAGCGTCGGAAAGCTGTTTTATATAGGTTATAATGCGGGAAGCGCGAAATATTCCGACAGCCGATACGACGTTTTTATGAGCGAGGCACGGCTCACAAGCTATTACGCCGTCGCGACGGGACAGGTTCCGCCGGAGCATTATTTTGCGCCGGCGAGAAAAATCGGGGCGCGGAGCGGACGCAGAGGTCCGCTTTCGTGGAGCGGCACTGCGTTTGAATATTTTATGCCGGCGATTTTTCTGCCGACGGAAAAGGATTCCGCACAGAGAGCCGGACTTGATTTTGCATATGCGGTGCAGAAAAGCTCGTCTGCGAGCCGTTTTGCGGACGGAAAATATTTTTCGCTGTGGGGAATATCGGAATCGCAGTATTTCGGCTTCGACGGAAGAATGAACTATCAGTACAGGGCGTTCGGCGCGGAGGGACTTTCCCTTGATCCCGAATTTGAAAAAAACGATACGTTTTCGCCTTATTCCGCATTTCTTATGATAAGGGAAAATCCGATCGCGGCGATGGGCGTTCTCGGCACGTTCGATATGCTCGGGGCAAGCGGCAGATACGGCTTTTGCGAGGCGGTGGATCTCTGCCGGAGCCGCGTCGGCGACGGCTTTGCCGTGATAAAAAGCTATATGGCGCATCACAAGGGAATGAGCATTGTTGCGGCGGCAAACGCCTGCTTTGCCGACGTTTTTGTCCGCAGGTTTATGCGATGTCCCGAAATGAGAGCGGGGCGGATACTGCTTTCCGAAAAAATATCGGAAAGCTTGCCGCTTTCAAAACCTTCAAGGACAAAGAAAGCACCCGTAAAGCCGGATATTCCCGACGTCTGCGCGGCGCGCGGCAAACGGATGCGGTACAATCTGCTTTATCCCAAGGTCTGCGCGGTATCGAACGGAAAAACGCGGATAATCGCGTCAAGCTCGGGGCATATATTGCTGTCGGACGGCGAGACGTGCATATCGCACACGGACTTTGACAGGTTTTCGCTTTCGGGCGGACTTTGCGTTGTCGCGGAGGTCGGCGGAAGGCTTTTGTCCGCAGTTCCGCTCGGATATACGGACAGAACCGTTGCTTCAAGGTTTGATTTTTTTGCCGAGCCGGAGAAAATAACTTATTTTTCATCGCATCGCGGCGAGGGCTTTCAGTGCGATTTTTCCGTTGCGCTTACAGTATCGCCCGAGCAGTCGGAGTTTATTGTTTCGGCAAGGGTGAGCGGCGGCGCGGAAAGCCGCATAATGCTTTTCTTTGAGCCTGTAATGCGCGACGAAAAAGCATATATCGCGCACAAATGCTTTTCGGGACTTTTTCTTGAGTGCGAATACGAAGCGGAAGAAAAATCGGTGCTGATACGCCGCCGTCCGCGCGGAAGCGGAGAAAGCGTGTATCTCGGAATGACGGCAAAAGCGTCGGGCGGATTTGAATTCGATTCGGGGGCTTGCGGACTTTCGTCGGGCTACGGAGAAAAAGAGATAGCGGAGCTTATAAGACAGCCCTGCGGAAAACGGCAGGGCGCGCCGGTTGTTCCGCTTTTCAGAATGGTTTGCCCGAAAACCTCAAAAGCCGAGTTTTTGATAGGATATTCAAAGGATAAAGAGGATCTTTTGTACTTTCTCGGAAAGAAACGCGGCAGGCTTACAATGAAAAGCGTATCGAATCTCATGCGTTCCGCCGCGGGCATAGGAGGCTATGCCTGCGCCATGGAGGAATATCTGCTGAGAAATCTGTGCTTTCCGCAGACGGAGGAGCACTGCGCGGGCGAGGATGTGCTTTTCCGTCAGATGAAAACAAGCGCGCTTTACAGATTTTCAATTTCGGGCGATCAGCCGATGATAGCGGTAAAATTTTTCCGTTCGGGAGAAAGGCAGAGCGAAAATCTCAGGGCGATGATAGGAATGTTCCGCTATGCGTGCATAAGAGGAATAAGGTTTGACCTCATAATTTTGTACAGAGAGAGCGACGAATACAGGCAAAGCACGCTTTCGCATATAAAAAAGCTTGTTTTTGATATGGGCTGCGGAAGCTTCTGGTTTGTGTCGGGCGGAATATATGCGCTGAACACCGAAAAGCTGCGTCCTGACGAAGAATACGGCGTAACGCATATGTGTCGCGCCGTGGCGGATGTGTCGGTGCCGCTTTCCGTAACGCTGTTTTCAAATAAATATTTTACCTGCGTTCCGGACGGGCTTGAAAAAAGACTTGCAACGCCTCCCTGCCGCGACATACAGCCGTGCAGGCCGCCTGTTATCAGCGGAGAAATAAAGAAAACGGAATTCGGAACGTTTTATTCCGGCGGCTTTCTGTGCGATAAAAAAGCGATAAAATGTCCGTTTGCGCAGATAGTTTCGACGCGCTCGGCAGGATTTGTCGCTACGCAGAATTCGCTCGGATTTTCGTTTGGGGCAAACAGCTCGCAGCAAAAGCTGACTGCGCACGACGGCAGAGCCATGACGGAGGACAGCGGAGAAAAGCTGATAATGCGTATATTCGACCGCAGGGAAAAAAGTTTTGAGGAATTCGATCTGTGCGCCTGCGCCGCATATGCCGATTATTTTTTCGGCGGCGTAAGATATATCGGCAGAGCGGGCGGTATCGGGTATTGCGTTACGGCTTCGCTTGACGAAAAGCTTGCCTTGAAATATATTGACGTTTCTCTTTCTTCAAAGCAGGAGACAAGAGCCGATGTTATATATTCGGTCACGCCCTGTCTTGGCGCGGAAAAGGGCAGCGCAAGAATATATTCCTTTTCGCAGAACACGGATAAGGGCGCGGTCATGATCCGCCGCATATGCGGAGAAAAAGCGACTCCGAAGCTTGAAATCATCACTGATTCAAAGGAAAATTCCGTGTTTACCGATTCGGCTGCGCTTAAAACGGACGGAGCGGTTTTCGGCGGAATGAGCGACTGCGCCGCCGTAAGCGCCCGTCTTAAAACGGGAAAGCGCGTTTTATGCTCGTTTGCGCTTATTGCTTACAGGGGCGAGCGCGACCGCAGATTCTGCGAGGAAAGCTTTCTTTCCGGCAAAAGACGGTGCGCCTGCAAAAATATATATCCGACCGTGACGGTAAATACCGGAGATTCCGTTTTTGATTTTACCGTCAACCGCTGGTTTTTGTATCAGTGCGGGGTTTCGAGAATAACGGCAAGGACGGGATTTTATCAGAACGGGGGAGCATACGGCTTTCGCGATCAGCTTCAGGATTCGCTTTCCGTCGGCGGCGACACGCTCAAAAGGCAGATAATTTTCTGCGCGTGTCATCAGTATGAGGAGGGCGACGTTATGCATTGGTGGCACAATCTGCGCGAAGAAGAAAGAGGTCACTTCGGCATAAGGACAAGATGCTCGGACGACTGCGCGTGGCTTTTGTACGCCGTTGAAGAATATATAAAACGAAGCGGCGACAAGGGAATTCTTGATATTGGTCTGCCGTTTGTATCATCTCCTCCGCTCGATGAAAGAGAAATCGAAAGATATGAGCTTGGCAGATTTACCAAAGAAAAATATTCCTTGTACGAACATCTTCTTCGCGCTGCCGAAAGGCTTTGCAAAAGAGGCAGGCACGGGCTTTCGCTTTTCGGAACGTGCGACTGGAACGACGGTATGAACGAGGTGGGAAAGGGCGGCAAGGGCGAAAGCGTATGGCTTTCGCAGTTTGCGTCGGCAAGACTTTCCGCGTTTGCGGATATTTGTTCGGAGTACGGAGACGACGGTTTTGCGGAAAAGCTTGCAAAAACATCGGAAGAGCTTTGCGACGCCGTTGAAGCGCACTGCTTTGAGGGCGACAGATATCTGCGCGGATTTTTTGACGACGGCTCTCCGCTCGGCTCGGAAAAGTGCGACGAATGTAAGACAGATATTCTTCCTCAGGCGTTTTCCGTGCTGTGTGGAAAGGGAGAAAAACCGTCCGAAAGGGCAAAAATTGCTATGGACACCGCCGTAAAAAAGCTTTGCGATTATGATTGCGAAATTATAAAGCTGCTTTCTCCGCCGTTTGACAAAACGTCGCGCTCGCCGGGATATATAATGGGATATCCGCCCGGAATACGGGAAAACGGCGGTCAGTATACGCACGCCGCAATATGGGGAGCGATGGCTCTTGCCTGTATCGGAAGGGGAGGACTTTCGTGCAGGCTTCTCAAAATGATAAATCCCGCGCTTAAAAGCGATATCTCGCTTGAGCGCTACGGTGCCGAGCCTTATGTTCTGGCGGGCGACGTCGGCTCTGTCGGCAGAAATGCAGGGCGCGGCGGCTGGAGCTGGTACACTGGCGCTGCGGGCTGGTACAGAACGGCTGCCATATCCTATCTTTGCGGATACAGGGAAAGCGGCGGAGGGTTTTACGTTTCTCCGGCGCTTTCGGCGGAGCTTTCTGAATTTTCGCTTGAAGTAGTAAAGGGAAAAAGCAGATACGGCATTTCGGTTTGCGCGGGAGAGGAAAACGTCGTTGTCCTTGACGGGAGCGTTATATCGTTTGGAGAGGCTGTCGGAAACACGGTGTTTTATCCGGACGGAAAGGATCACGAAATAAAAATAACCGTAAAGCAGAATTAACGGACGGAAAAAATCCGTCCGCTTTTTCTTTTTCAAAAGTGTTGCCTTTTTGCCGCGATAAATGCTATAATGAAAGCGAAGGGAAGTGAGTTCTTTGACGATACCGAAAATAATCGCGGGCGATAC
>CAVKJG010000044.1:0-15454 GCA_963656825.1 Sphaerochaetaceae bacterium | reverse complement strand
GAGCGTGCAAAGTTCCTGCGGTTGATATTTCTGTCGCTGAAAGAGTAGATTATAAGAAAGATAAATCCGATTGTCGGTATTGAAAAAAGTAATGTATAGCCGAAATAAGCCCACATACCGAGCGGACGGTATTTTTCGGGGAGCATATCCTGTGTGATGTTTCTGTTGTCCATATTTTCCTCCTTGAATTGCTTTTTATTTTGTACCGAAGAGTCTGTCTCCGGCGTCGCCGAGTCCGGGAATGATATAAGCGTGATCGTTGAGTCTTTCGTCTACCGCCGCCGTGTAGATATCAACGTCGGGATGCGCCTCCTGAACCCTTTTGATACCCTCGGGTGCGGAAACAAGACACTCAAAACGAATGTTTGTGCAGCCGTGATTTTTCAGCATTGTGATAGCGTCCGCAGCGCTTCCGCCCGTTGCAAGCATGGGATCGACAACGATTACTATTCTCTCTCCGATGTCCGTGGGCAGCTTGCAGTAATATTCATGAGGCTCATGCGTATCGGGATCGCGGTAAAGACCGATGTGACCTACCTTTGCGACAGGCACAAGATCAAGCAGACCGTCAACCATTCCGAGTCCGGCGCGGAGTATGGGCACGATAGCGATTTTCTTTCCCGAAATAACCTTTGCCGTCATTTTCTGAATAGGCGTTTCGATTTCAACATCTTCAAGAGGAAGATCGCGCGTGACCTCGTAGCCCATAAGCATTGAGATCTCCTTGAGAAGCTGGCGGAAGTCCTTGGGGCCTGTTTCCGTCTTTCTCATGTGTGTCAGCTTGTGCTGAATAAGCGGGTGATTGATTACATGAAGTTCGCTCATTTTTTTCATCTCCTGACCTTTCCTTTACGGAAATTTTATTTTCACGTAACATTATAAAACAAAAGCGCGTTTTATGCAATAGCAAAAACGCACCTTTTTTTATCTATTATTCAGATATTTTTTAGGAAAGGTATCTTATCCTTGCCAAGCTCTATCGTTTTTCCGCGCAGATTTTCAAGCGGCGCGCCGATATCGTCCCCGAAAACCGCCTTGTACGCGCACAGCGCCTGACGGTATATTCCCTTTTTTCTGTCAGCCTCGTTTTCGGCATATTTTCCGTCACCTATAAGCGGATGTCCTATGCTTGCCATATGGGCGCGTATCTGATGAGTTCTTCCCGTCACAAGCTCCACTTCAAGCAAAGCGTTCTCGCCCTCGACGCTTACAACGCGGTATTTTGTTATTATCTCCTTTGCGTCGCGCGCTTTCGGCTTTTTTTCAAAAACGCGGACGGTATTTTTTTCGCTGTCCTTTATCAGATATCCGTGCAGCGTAGCCTGCCGTTTTTCAGGTACGCCGTGAACAAGGCACAGATAATATTTGTCTATTCTGCGCTCCTTTACGGCTTCGTTCATCGCGCGGAGAGCCGCCGCATTTTTTGCGGCGAAAACTATTCCGCAGGTGTTGCGGTCTATCCTGTTGCAAAGCGCCGGAGCAAACGAATTTTCTTTTTCGGCGTCGTACTCGCCCTTCTGCCACAGATATGCCTTTATCTGCTCGATAAGCGTGTTCTGCTCGCCGTCCTCGTCGCTGTGACAGAGAAGTCCTACGGGCTTGTCTGCCGCGATTATGTTTTCGTCCTCATACACAACGTCGAAAACAGGCTTTATTTTCCTGTAAAAATCGTCGCGCTCCGCAGAGAAAAATTCCTCGCTTATAAAAAGCAGAATTTCATCGCCCTCGCACAGCGTCTGACCTATTTCGGCGCGCTTGCGATTGACCTTTATCTTCTTGGTTCTGATAAACTTATACATAAGCGATTTCGGAAGCAGCGGCAGTGCCTTCGAAAGAAACTTATCAAGCCTTTGCCCTGCGTCGTTTTTGTTTACGGTTATGCTTCTCATTTATATATCCTCTTTGGCAAGCTCCGCCTCGGCACAGCCGTTTTTATAGGCGACAGCTATACATTTTACTGTTTTTCCGTGCAGTTCTCTGTCTGTTTTTATCATTATGTCAAGCATATTCTGCGCGTGTCCGAAAAGGTATTCTTCCCGACGTTCTTCAACAAGCACCGAAAGCTCCGTCCTGTTTTTTATATATTTTGTATATACTTTTTCGGAAAGAGCCTCCCCGAGCGCCGCAAGCTCGCCCGCTCTGCGGCTCTTTACGTCGGGAGATATTTTACCCGTCATTTTTTCGGATTCCGTTCCCACTCTGTCGGAATAAGGGAAAATGTGAATGTGATAAAGTCCTATGTCCTCCGCAAGACGGCAGGTGTCCTCAAAGTCCTTTTCGCTCTCTCCCGGAAAGCCGACTATTACGTCGGCGGAAAATTCCGCCTCCGGAAAAGCCTTTCGGATCAGTCCTACGGAGCGCCTTACCATATCGGGATTGTACTTCCGGCGCATTTTTTTCAGCACCTCCGCGCTTCCGCTCTGAAGCGAAAGATGAAACGACGGCAGAAATTCTTTGTGCGATTTCAGCGAATTTATAAGCTCCTCCGTCAGCACCGACGGCTCAAGCGAAGCAAGTCTTACCCGTTCGGCGCCGCCCCTGCACGCTGCCGCTACCGCGTCCGACAAAGTATAAGTCTTTCCGTCCCTGCCGTATGAAGCGACCTCTATACCGGTCAGAACTATTTCGCGACAGCCGCTGCGGACAATCGCCCTTGCCTCCGCTTCTATCTCCGCAGGATCGCGCGAAACCACGCCGCCTCTTGCCCTGCGTATTATGCAGTAGGCGCAGTGATTGTCGCACCCGTCCTCGATTTTAAGATAGGCTCTGTCGCCCGAAAACGAGCTCATAAACATTTTTTCAAGCGGCATATCGGAAAGATCCCCCACCGCTATTTTTCTTTCCGAAAGCCTGTCGGCTGTAGCTCTTACGGCAAAATCGACGGCGTCAAGCTTGTTTCGCGTTCCGCAGACGAAATCCGCGCCGAGATCAAAGGCTTTCTGCGGATTTATCTGAGAATAACAACCAATCGCTATAACAACGGCGTCGGGATTTAAGTGCTTTCCGCGCCTGATAAACTGCCGTGATTTTCTGTCAGCCTCCGCCGTAACGGAGCAGGTATTTACTATATAAACATCGGCTTTTTCCGTCGGATCGCAGATGTCGAAGCCGCTCATTCCGAGCTTTTCGGCTATGACGTCCGATTCGTATTGATTTGTTCTGCATCCGAGCGTATATATCGCCGCACGCGGTTTTCTTTCCATATGATTTTCTCCGAAAAATAAAATGAGATGATTTTCATCATCTCATTTTACACCATATTTATCGTAAAGTCAATTCAATTCGGAGGAGAACATAAAAACCAGCTTCCAAGCTTTTTAAGAAGCGACCAGAAAGTTATCTTATCCACGCTTTCGGCGGCAAGAATATCGCTTGCGCCTATGCTTTTGCCGTCGAGAATATATGTCACCGTGCCGATTTTCTCGCCTTTTACTATCGGCGCCGAAAGCTTTTCCGGGACATCCGTAACCTTTTCTATTTTTCCCGCGTCGCCCTTGGACACGACAGCCGAAAATCCGGAGCTTACGCCCTTTGTAAGATTTTCTTTTCCTCCCGTGACATAAATGTTTTCAAATTCTTCGGGTTCGTCGGTATAAAGCGAATAGTTTGCAAAGCCGTAATCGAAAAGCGATTTTGCCGCTTCGTTTCTTATATCTCTTGTCGGGGCAGCCATTATAACGGCTATAAGCGTAAGTCCGCCGCGCTCGGCAGTCGCGCTGATACAGAACTTTGCCTTTGATGTCGAGCCTGTTTTAAGCCCCGTCGCGCCCTTGTAAAAGCGAATGAGCCTGTTCGTATTTGTAAGTCCGAATGCGCCGTCGCGGATCGTATCCATCCATATTGTCGAATAATTATATACAAGCTCGTGCTTTATCACCTCGCGTGATATTACGGCTATATCGCGTGCGGACATAACGTGTCCGCTCGCCGTATCGTCAAGCCCCGTAGGGTTTTCAAAGTGCGTATTTTTACAGCCAAGCTCCTTTGCGCGCTCGTTCATACGGGCGACAAACGCCTCCTCGCTTCCGCAGACGTATTCCGCAAGCGCGAGCGCCGCGTCGTTTGCCGACGCCACTATCATGCTTTTGAGAAGATCGTCCACGCTCATTTCTTCGCCGGGCGAAAGAAATATCTGCGAGCCGCCCATAGACGCCGCGTTTTCGCTTGCCGCAACCGTATCGTCAAGAGAGATTTTCCCCGAGTCGACAGCTTCGAGAACAAGAAGCATCGTCATTGTTTTTGTCACCGACGCGGGACAAAGCGCCTCGTCCGCGTTCTGCTCGTAAAGCACCGCGCCGCTTCCCGCCTCAATAAGTATCGCGCTTACGGCGTCTACCGTCTTTCCGTATTCAACCGCCGCCCCTACATCGCCCGAGGCCTCGGCATCTCCGCCTCCGCCGGCATATACGGAAAATGAAAACGCAAGCGCAAAAATCACAGCCGTTATAACCGATATGTATTTTTTCATATTCTTTTTCCTTTCGCTTTTGTTCATTTAATGAATATGACCGGTTGCTTCGAATTATGACTGCGCCGATAAAAATGCGGACGGCTTGTTTGCCGTCCGCATTTGCTTTGTCTTTGATTTATTTCTGAGCCGCCGTGATTATCGTTGTGAAATCGGGTACTTTGAGCGATGCGCCGCCGATAAGTCCGCCGTCGATGTCCTTCATCGAAAGAAGCTCGTCCGCGTTTTTTGCGTTCATCGAACCGCCGTACTGAATCGTCATTGCAAGAGCGGTTTTTTCGTCATAAATTCCGGCAACAACGCCGCGGATAGCCGCGCAGACCTCTTCAGCCTGTTCGGCGGTAGCAGTCTTACCCGTGCCGATAGCCCATACGGGCTCGTATGCGATGATAACGTTCTTTGCTTGCTCCGCCGTCACGCCCATAAGCGCGATTTTTGTCTGACGGGAAACGGTTTCCGTTGTGATATTCTGCTCACGCTCGGTAAGCGTTTCGCCTACGCAGAGGATAACCTTGAGTCCGGCATTAAGTGCGGCAAGAGTTCTCTGGTTTACCGTCACGTCCGTCTCACCGAAGTACTGTCTTCTTTCGCTGTGACCGACAATAACGTATTCCGTGCCGACGGCGCAGAGCATCTCAGCCGAAATTTCACCCGTGTAAGCTCCCTTTTCGGCAAAGTGAACGTTTTCCGCGCCTATCTTTATGTTTGTGCCTTCCGCAGCCTTTACGGCCGCAGCTATATCAACAAACGGCACGCAGAGAACTATCTCGCAGCCGTGCATCGAAGCCACCGCGGGAGCAAGCTCCTTTATAAAGGCTTCCGTTGCGGCGGGAGTCATATTCATTTTCCAGTTGCCTGCTATAACGGCTTTTCTGTTTGTCTTATCCATTGTAAATCGCCTCCGAAATTATTTGTCGAGAAGGCAGGCTATTCCGGGAAGCTCCTTGCCTTCAAGGAATTCGAGCGAAGCGCCGCCGCCCGTGGAGATGTGAGTCATCTTATCGGCAAAGCCGAGCTTTTCAACAGCTGCCGCGGAGTCGCCGCCGCCGATTATGGAAACCGCGCCGCTGTCTGCGATGGCTTCCGCAACGGCGCATGTGCCGCCTTCAAAGTTCTTCCATTCGGAAACACCCATAGGTCCGTTCCATACGACAGTGCCCGCGCCTGCGATAGTCTTTGCGAAAAGCTCTCTTGTCTTGTCGCCGATGTCAAGTCCCATCCAGCCGTCGGGAATTGCGTTTGAATACATTCTCATATGAACGGTGTTCTCATCATATTCTCTGCCGATGATATTGTCAACGGGAAGAATAAAGCTTACGCCCTTTGCTCTTGCTTTTTCAACAGTTGCCTTTGCAATATCGAGCTTATCGTATTCGCAGATGGACGTGCCCACGTTCTGACCGAAAGCCTTGAAGAACGTATAAGCCATACCGCCGCCGATGATAAGCGTATCAACCTTGTCGATAAGGTTTTCTATAACGCCGATCTTATCCGAAACCTTAGCGCCGCCGAGAACGGCAACAAACGGTCTTTTCGGGTCGTCAAGAGCCTTGCCCATTATCGTTATTTCTTTCTGAATGAGGTATCCGCAGACTGCGGGAAGTCCGCCGTACATGGCAACGCCGGCTGTCGAAGCGTGCGCTCTGTGAGCCGTGCCGAAGGCGTCGTTTACGAAGATGTCGCCGAAAGCGGCGAGCTGCTTTGAAAATTCTTCATCGTTCTTTTCTTCCTTCTTTGTGAAACGTGTGTTTTCAAGAAGAACTATCTTTCCGCCCTCGAGAGCGGCAACCTTTGCCTTGGCGTCCTCGCCAACCGTGTCCTCAGCGAAAGTAACTATACCGCCGAGATATTCGTTGAGTCTGTCCGCAACGATTTTAAGGGAGAACTTCTGTTTGTCGCCCTGAGCTTTTTCGATATATTTTGCCTTTGCGGCTTCTCTTTCCTCTTCGGGAAGAGCGTCAACTGCGGCAGCTTCCTTCTTTGAAAGCTTTATTTCTTTGTCAAAAATGTTGTGGGGCTTGCCCATGTGAGAGCAAAGCACAACCTTGCAGTTTTTGTCCACAAGGTATTTGATTGTGGGAAGCGCTTCCGTTATTCTCTTGTCGCTTGTGATAACGCCGTCCTTTACGGGTACGTTGAAGTCACATCTTACAAGAACTCTTTTGCCGGCAACGTCGATATCTTCTATCGACTTTTTGTTGTAAGTCATTTTTATATACCTCGCTAATTAAAAATTTTCTTATGTAGTATATCATCTTTATTTTATTTTTTCAATATATAAAATGATAATTTTGCGTCAAATTATCATTTTCCGCCGCGAAGAATGTCGCTCTCGGTCACTTCAAACGGCACGGAAAGGAAAAATTTCATATCGGGGTGCGGTGCACTTTCGATTTCTTCCCCGTTTTCGTCGTATATTTTTTCGGCAACAAACCCGCGTCCGAGCTTTCCGGGGGAAACTATTTCGACGTATTCACCCGCCGAAAGCTTGTTTTTCTGACGGAACTGATATTTTCCGTCGCGCTCTACGCCCGTCGCCACGGCAAGATACGCTTTGTCGCGTATATATCCGAGAGAAGACGTCGTGTTTGCGTCGTCGCACGGCGCGCCGTAAAAATATCCCGTGCCGTATTCCCTGTGACTGACCGATTCAAGCTCGCGCAGCCAGCGACTGTCAAAAGCATAATCGTCGCCGAGCTTTTCGTAGCCGTCTATCGCGGCGCGGTAAGCGTTTGTGACAACAGCGGTATAGTACGCGCTTTTCATTCGTCCTTCTATTTTGAACGACGATATTCCCGCGCGGATAAGCTCCGGAATATGCTCTGCCATACACATATCCTTTGAGCTCATTATAAACGTTCCGTCCGGCGTTTCTTCTATCGGCATGGGCGAATCCTTACGTTTTTCCTCGCTTATCGTATAGCTCCAGCGACACGGCTGAGCGCACGCGCCTCTGTTGCCGTCCCTGCCCGTAAGTGCATTGGAAAGCAAACATCTGCCCGAGAACGAAACGCACATCGAGCCGTGGACAAAGGTTTCTATTTCAAAATCTTCGGGAACGTTTTCCCTTATTTCTTTTATTTCTTCAAGCGAAAGCTCCCTTGCAAGCACCGCTCTTTTCGCACCGAGCGACCGCCAGAAAAGGCAGTCCGCCGCGCTCACAATTCCCGCCTGAGTGGAAATGTGTATATCAATTTCGGGCAGAAGCTCTCTTGCGAGCGCGAAAACTCCGGCGTCAGCTATTATCAGCGCGTCGGGCTTTATCTCCCCGAGAAATTCAAAATAGTCCTTCAGCGCAGGATATTCGCCCGTGCGCGGCAGAGTGTTCACCGTTACATGCACCTTTTTCCCGAAAGCATGGGCATAGGCTATAGCCTCGCACAGCTCGTCATCGGAAAAATTTTCGGCGGCACTTCTCATTCCGAAGCGTTTTCCCGCCAGATATACGGCGTCTGCTCCGTAGCGGAGCGCAGCCTTCATTTTTTCAAAATTTCCCGCAGGGGAAAGAAGCTCGGGCATAAAATAGATCCTTTCAGCTGTTTTTGTCTGCGGCGATGGCTTTCATATGCTGTGCATACGTTTTTGAAAACACCGCCGTCTTTTTCTTTGTGCAGATAAAATAATAATACTCGGCCTGTGCCGGAAATATCGCCGCTTCTATCGCATCGAGGCCCGGTGAGCATATAGCGCCGGGCGGAAGTCCCTTTGTCTTGTAGGTGTTGTAGGGAGAATCCGTTCCCAGCTCCTCCTTTATCGGCGAGCCGGTGTTTTTTCCGCCGCCGACGGCATAGACGACCGTCGCGTCGCTTTCAAGGCGCGGCATCGAATATGACGAAAGCCTGTTTCTGAAAACCGACGATATATAAGGCATATCGGCTTTGTAATATGCCTCCTTTTCTATTATCGAGGCGAGCGTCAGCACCTCGTCTGCGGAAAAGCCGCTTTCCTCGGCTCGTTTTCTCATATCGGAGGTAAAACGCCTGTCGAAATTTTCAAGCATTTTATATATCGCCTCGGTTTCGGTGGAATCAGAATAAAAATAATATGTGTCGGGAAAAAGATAGCCTTCGAGCCGGTATATTCTTCCCTCCGTTTTTATATTCCGAAGAAAATCAAATCCGAAGTCAAACCCGTTTATAACCGATATGAATTTTTCGCGCGTGCCTATCCCCGCCGATGTGAAAATATCAATAATATTTTCAACCGTACTGCCTTCGGGAAAGGTCAGCTTTATCTGCGCGCGGACGCCGCTTTTGTTTTTTATCGCGCAGCGCAGCCCGTCATAGCAAAGCGACGGCGAAAGCGAAAAATCTCCGCACAGATATTTTCCGTCGTCACCGCGAAGCTTTGAGTAAAACTCATATATAACAGGGAATTTTATAAGTCCGGCTTCTTTATATATTTTTGCCACATCGGAAAGCTCCGCACCCTCAGGTATCGTAACGGTAACGGGGGCTTTGTTTTCGTCGCCGAACGCAAAAACATCTACCGTCACCGTCCATATTGCGTGCGACAGCACGACCGATATAAGCACGACGCAGAATATAAAGCCGACCGCACCTTTCGCTTTGCTTTTTTTCAATTTTTGTTCCTCCGCAGGACATTTTTATATATTCTGCGAAAGGATGCGTTTTTTTATGCGGCAAAAAACATCAAAGCAGTCCTATAAGCGAAACTATTGCAAACAGAGCAAGCTCAATAAGCATCGGCTTTGCCGTGAATACCGCAAGATATGCCGCAGGCAGTGCGCTTTTCGGCAGCACCTCCGGAGGCTCGTCACCGTTTTCGGCGCGTCTTTTCACGCATCGCTCGGCCGCGCCTAAAAAAATAAAGGCAAACAGCAGATAAAGCGCTATAAGTATAAACCAGAAAAGCAGCTCGCTGTCCGGATTTGACGAAAACAGCCAGACATATTTTTCCCCGAAAAGCACGAATATGTTGTAAAGAATGTGCGCGACGACGGCAGGCGTCACCGCTCCCGTAAGAAAAACGATAAAGCATAAAAGCATTCCGTCAAGAAAATATATCGGAAGCTGTGCAAAATCGAAATGTATAAAAGCAAAAAGCAAAGACGTCGCAATCGCCGAACAGAAAAATCCCGTTTTGGAATATTCGGTGAAAACTATCCCCCTGAAAACAAGCTCTTCCGCTATTGCCGGCACTATCGCAAGCGCGACTATCGGAAGTATTATTCCGAGAAAAGAATCCGCCTTTACGGAAAAGCTGCTTCCGTAAAGGGTATAAGCCGAATAATCGTAGCCGAAATAAAAGACGCCGAATTTCAGTATACAGCTTTGCAGCATAAGCAAAGCCGCTCCGAGAAGCGTCACGGCGGAGCTTTTTCCGCGGGGATTGAAAAGTCTTATCCTTTTTGTAAAGCCTTTACCCCTTATATAACAGTAAGACGTTGCCGGAAGTCCGAAAATTACAATATGCAGCAAAATTATCGCCACATAGCCCGCCGGCTTGTCCATGCCCCCGAGGTTGAGAAACGTGGGCGCTATCATAAGAAGGGATATCAGCAATACGAGCGCGGGCGGCCCCGAAAGTCCGCCCTTGCTTTTATTTTTTTGCATATATTCCTCTTTCGGTTATAAGCACGTCCACGGCAAGATCAAACCTGCCGTGCGGAACGGAATTGGCGATAAAATCGGTATATGCAACACCTGCCTTCGTCCCCTTGAACGTGGAAAGATATCTGTCGTAATATCCGCCGCCGTAGCCTATGCGATATCCCTTTTTGTCATAAACTATGCCGGGAATTATACATACAATGTTTTTCTTTTCGCAGTCCGCCTTGTCAAAGGCTTCGGCGTCCTCCCTCGGTTCAAGAAGTCCGTAGGTCGATTCTTCAAGCTCGTCGAGCGAAGAAACATAACGGAAAACCATACTTCTGTCCTCGGGATTACAGCGCGGAAAAGCAACCTTTTTCCCCGCTTCAAGCGCCGCAAGAGCAATGGGCTTTATGTCTATCTCGTCCGCCTTCGGCATATAAAGCAGAAGCGCGTCCGCATAGCGATACGTTGCGCTGGCTACGACGTTTGCACTTACCTTTGCGTCCTTTTCCGCCTTTACGGCGTCCTCAAGCGCACGACGTTTTTCTATATAATATTCTCTTATTTCTGTTTTGTGTTTACGAATTTCATACATAATTATCAGTCCGCCACTATACTTTTTCTTATTTTTCCGGCTGTTTCAAAGCCAAACAGCGCCTCTGTCAGCGCAAGTGAAAACTCCACCGCCGCGCCGACGCCCGCTCCCGTTATTATTTTGCCGTCGCGACAAACGTCTCCGCCGGTGTATATCGCGCCGCCGAGACCGCCCTCCATTCCGGGATAGCAGGTCGCGCTTCTGTTTTCAAGAAGTCCCATTCCGCCGAGTATCGTCGGCGCGGCGCAGATCGCGCCTATGAATTTATCCTCGTTCACCGCGCGGATTATAAAATGCCTGACCTTTTCCGACGCGCCGAGCGTTGTCGTTCCGGGCATTCCGCCGGGAAGCACAACCATATCGAAGGCTTCGTCACCGCAAAGCTCCTCCGTCGCGATGTCCGTCTTCACGGTTATGCCGTGAGCGCCCGTTTTTTCAGTTCCGCAAAGTCCCGCGACGGTCACCTGTGCGCCCGCTCTGCGAAGTATATCGACAGCGGTCAGCGCTTCGACCTCTTCCGTGCCGTCGGCAAAAAACACTATTACCTTTTTCATAAATATCACTCCCGAAATCATTAAGCTATATCGAGCAGCATCGTCGCCTGTTCGAGCACGAGCGCCGCTATTTCGTCCTCCGACAAGGGTTCTTTTCCGTCGGAGCAGATTATACGCTTCCAGCCGAGCTTATCGCAGGCGTAAAGCGCCGCCTTGTAGCTTCTGTGCATATAGTCGGGGTCGAGCTCGTGAATATCCTGCTTTCTTCCCGTTTCCTCGCTGCGCTTTTTTACAAGCTCAAGCGCTATATCGGGCTTCATTTCAAGAAACATAACAAGGTCGGGAGAGGGTATTCCGAGCTTATTGTATTCAAAATCAAACAGCCACGAAAGGAATTCGTCCCACTTTTCCCTGTCTATCTTTTCAAGCTGATGCACCGCGTTTGACGTTGTGTACCTGTTCGTTATTATAACCGAATCGGGATTTTCGTAGAACTCCTTCCAGTCGCACTTGAAGGAAGCGTATCTGTCAACCGCATAAAACGTTGACGCGGCATAGGCGTTTACGGATTCGGGATCCGTGCCGAATTCGCCGCCGAGATACATTTTCACAAGCGTTGACGATTTGCTTTTATAATCCGGGAAGGAAATAAGCCTTACGCTCTTTCCCTGTGCGACAAGCTCATTATAAAGCCGCTCGCTTTGCGTGGTCTTTCCCGAGCCGTCAAGCCCGTCTATTACTATCAGTTTTCCCATGGAGCTTCGTCCTCCTCATCATCATGGTTTGCATGTCCGCCGTCTCTCATCTGCATTTCATAATACTGCTCGCGCGTGATAAGCACCGAGCGCGGCTTCTGACCGTCCGGCGCGCTTACTATTCCTCTGCGCTCCATAACGTCGATAAGCTTTGCGGCTCTGCCGTAGCCGAGCGACAGTCTGCGCTGAATAAGAGAGGTGGATATTTTCTTTTCGTCTATTGCAAGCTCGATTGCAGCTTTCAGCATATTGTCTTCGGGCTCGTCGCCGCCCTCTCCGTCGTCGCCTGCGCTTGACTGAGCCTTGCTCTTCTTTCCGCAAAGCTCCGCTTCCTTATTTATGGATTCAACTATCTTGTTGTCATATTCCTTTTCTTCGCTGTGTTCTTTTATAAACGCAACGATTTTTTCAATTTCCGGCGCGTCGACAAACGAGCCCTGAACACGCGTCGGCGACATCGAGCCGACGGGAGAAAACAGCATATCGCCTCTGCCTATCAGCTTTTCAGCGCCTGCCGTATCAAGAATTGTACGCGAGTCTATCTGAGAAGAAGTCTTGCATGCGATACGAGACGGAATATTTGATTTTATCGTGCCTGTGATAACGTCGACAGACGGACGCTGCGTACCGACGAGAAGATGCATTCCCGCCGCTCTTGCCTTTGCCGCAATACGGTTGAGCGACGTTTCAACGTCGTCCGGAGCAACGGTCATAAGGTCGGCAAGCTCGTCTATGACTATTATAATCTGCGGCAGCTTTTCTGCCGTGGAGTCGTCCTTTGTCGCCTCGTTGTACTGGGCAAGATTTCTCTTTCCCGTCGACTCCAGAATGTCATAGCGGCGTTCCATTTCCGTCACTGCCCAGTGAAGTGCGCCGGCTGCTTTCTTCGGGTCGAACACAACGGGAACAAGCAAATGCGGAATACCGTTGTACATATTGAATTCGACTTTTTTCGGGTCGATGAATATAAACTTCACCTCGTCCGGACGAGCCTTGTAAAGAATGCTGACGATGATTGAATTCATACATACGGATTTACCCATATTGGTCGCGCCGGCAATGAGCAGGTGCGGCATTTTAGCAACGTCAAAATATACCTTCGTTCCGGCAAGGTCAATTCCGAGTCCCGCAGTTACCTTACTTTTTGCGTTTCTGAATTCGTCGCAGTCAATAAGCGAGCGGAGGTAAACAATCGAAACGTTCTTGTTCGGCACTTCTATGCCGATTGCGCTCTTCCCGGGGATAACGCCCGAAATACGCACGGTTGACGCAAGACTCAATGAAATATCGTCCGCCCTGTTTGTTATTGCGGAAACCTTCGTTCCCTGTTGCGGCGCTATTTCGTATCTCGTGACGGCAGGTCCGCGCGAAATTCCGACAAGGCGCGTGTGAATATTGAAATCCTCCAGCGTCTCGATTATCTTCTGCGCGTTATGCTCCATTTCCCTCTGAGAGTCGCCGCCCGTCTGCTCCTTATACGGAAGAAGCTCTATCGGCGGAAAGACGTAATCGGGTTTTTCCGGAATCGCCGGCGGAACCTCGATAATCTTCTGGGCAGGCTTGCTTTCGCCCTGCGGCTTTGCCGCGCGCTTCGGCGTGACGGTTTCTTTTCTTACCTTTATTTCCGTCTGCGCTTCGGAAAAAGCGGGATCGTAATAATCGTCGGCTGTGGCGGAGAATTTCTCCTTTGCCTCCTTGCTTTCCGGAACATTGAATATCGAATCAAGACCGTAGTCGTCATCGTCACCGGCAGCTTCAACGGGAACTATCGTTTCCGTGCGGACGTTTTTCTTTGCCACCGGCTTTTCGTCGGTATCGCGTATATTTTCGTCGTCTGCCGGTTTTTTTCCGTCGTCGGAGAAAAGATCGTCTGCGCCGTAGAATATATCGTCGTCTATTTCGCCGCGCCTGCGCGGAGCTTTTTCTGTTTTAACGGGCTTTTCGTCATTGCTTTCCGGACAGCTGACAGGCATTCTGGTTTCTTTTTCGGGAGTCTTTCTTGCTTTCTTTTTTCTGCCCTTGTTTTCCTCACGACGTTCCATTCTGCGAACGGCATAAAACTTTACCCTTTCCCAGAACATCGCCGGAGTAAGTCCGAAAAGGAATATCGAAAGTATAATAAAGAATACAAGCGAGAAAATAAGTACGCCGATATAGCCTATTCCTTTTGAAAGGAAATTTGCGCACACACCGCCGACAGCGCCTCCGCCGACAAGCGCCTGCCCGTTTGCGAAAAGACTTCTCGCCGTTTCGTCGAGATCGACCTTGCCGAGCATTCCGAGTATGGAGTGAACTATCATCGAAAGCAGAAATACGGTAAGCACGGAAAAGCTCCATTTATATTTTACCGCGCCGCTTTCGACGTCGCGCTTATGAAATATCGCCTGATTGAGCAAAAGCAGCGGCACAAGTATTGCCGAACCGCCGAACACTCCGAAAAGTCCTTCGAATATAAATTTTCCTATAATGCCGACGTCGTCGCGCCAGATAAAGCATATTCCCACGAAAAGCGCGACCGCAAACAGAATTATGGTGATTATCTGATTTCCGACCGACGACGGATCTGCCGGAGCTTTTTCCTTTTGCGGTCTGCTTTTTTTGTCTGTTTCCTCCTCAACAAAGTCGGCGCTCCTGCGCTTATCGTTTTTCGGCGATGTGTTTTTCTTCTCAGCCAATTTATTTTCCTCCGTTTCCTTCTTTTCTGTTTTTATCCGAATATCACTGCCGCGCCTCCGACGGCAAAGCAGTAGACCGAAAATATTCCGAGCTTCTTTTTCCGCGCGATAAAATTCAGCAGCTTCAGCGCGAAAAATCCCGTCACCGCCGCAAACAGCATTCCGACGGCGTAAATTCCGAGCTGCGATGTTTCCACGGGCGAATCTATCATACGCACCGCACTGACAACGTTTGCCCCGATTATCGCCGGCACCGACATTATAAACGAAAATCTCACCGCCTGACCGCGATCGAGTCCGCATATAAGTCCTCCCGTTATCGTTGTGCCTGATCGCGAAAGTCCGGGAACTATCGCCGCAAGCTGAAATGCTCCTACGGCAAGCGCTCTCGGCGCACCGAGCTCTTCGGCAGATCTGTTTCCTTTTCCCACTCTGTCTCCGAGCAGAAGCATAAAACCGTTGATTATCAGTGCCATGCCGATAAGCCTCGGACTTGCCGCAATGCCCGTCACCGCGTCCTCGATAAAAAACGCAAGTCCCAGCGGAACGGTCGCAACGATTATATAAAGCGCAAAGCGTTCCGCGCCCGAAAGCTCCTTCGCTTTTCCCGTAAAAAGCTTTGCGGGCATTGTGAACACCGCCTTTATAAGCGAAAAAATATCATTTGAATAGACGCATATCACCGCAGCAAGCGTGGCAAGGTGAAGCATAACGTCAAAGGTTACACAGCTTTCGGGGTCGGTAAGCCCGAACATCGCGTGCAAAAGCGCAAGATGTCCCGAGCTTGATATCGGCAGAAATTCCGCCGCGCCCTGAATTATTCCGCAAACGACAGCTTCCGTTAAGGTCAAAATATCCTCCTGACCGCTACATCACTTTGCGGCGCGAAATGCCATTCCGCCAGTATAACAA
>CAVKJG010000043.1:0-15643 GCA_963656825.1 Sphaerochaetaceae bacterium | reverse complement strand
TAGCGGCAGAGCTTATAAAATAAAGCCCTGCAAATTGCCCGCGGAAGCGGGATAAATTAAAAGCAAAAAAATCCCGCACGAGCGGGATTTTTTGTTTAATACGGACTTATTTCGAGGGATTCGTCGTCTGTGCCTTTTTCTATTTTGCGGACGACCGCATAATAGCCGTAATCGTCGCTGACGCGGACAAAAATTCTTTCTCCGACCTTTTTGCCGAGAAGCACCTTTCCTATCGGGGATTCCTTGCTTATAAGATTTTTCAGCGAGTTCTGACGAAGAGTTGTGACTATCGTTATCGTCATTTCCTCGTCGTCCTCTTCCAGATAAAGGGTAACCGTATCGAAAAGTCCTACGGAATCCTCCTTTGATTCGGGCGAGATAACGACCGCCGTATCTATCATTTTCTGCAGATAATTTATTCTGCCCGCATTTTTGTTCATTTCACGTCGCGCGGCGTGATATTCAAAGTTTTCGCTGAGATCTCCGAGCTCGCGCGCCTGACGCACCTCCTCGCGAAGCTTCGGCGCAAGGATATTACGGCGATACTCTATTTCTTCCTGCATTTTCTTTATGTCTACCTTTGTAAGCTCGTCGTGCATAACAATCACCTTCCTTGCTTGCTATTATACGACGGCTTGCGCGATTTTGCAATCGGAAAAACGAAAAATCATAAAATTTTTCGGTCTGCACACCGATTACCGCGATACGGCTTCTTCCGTCGGAATTTCCGGCGTTTA
Source organism: Sphaerochaetaceae bacterium (assembly GCA_963656825.1). Lineage (GTDB taxonomy): Bacteria > Bacillota > Clostridia > Oscillospirales > CAG-272 > CAG-841. Next base: position 14,906 of record CAVKJG010000043.1, on the reverse strand, counting down.
TTTTGCTTTTTTCATCGGAGCGGTTATCATTTTCGAGAGCGCGACAAGCGCCATGACGTTTGGAATTACCATTAGCTGATTGAACATATCGGTAAGCTCCCATACAAGATCGTTTGAAAGCACCGAGCCTGTGAAAATAAAAGCCACGGCAACGACGGAATATATTTTCACGGATTTTTTGCCGAAGAGATATATCATATTTATCTTGCCGAAGAAATTCCAGCCGAGAATTGTTGTGAACGCAAAGAAGAAAAGGCTTACCGCAACGAAAATACTGCCTGCCTGCGCGCCGAATATTTTTCCGAAGGCTATCTGCGCCATATTTGTTTTGTCAATGCCCTCCGCCGCGCCGGACGCAAGAATTCCGCCGCCGGCATAGAGAGTTGAAATAACCACAAGTGCCGTCATTGTAAGAGCGACGAAGGTATCTATAAACAAGCCGACCATCGCCACCACGCCCTGCTCGTGAGGATCTTTTACGTTTGCCATCGCGTGCGCGTGAGGAGTCGAGCCCATACCGGCTTCGTTTGAGAAAAGTCCGCGCTTTGCGCCCTGACTTATTGCGGTTTTGAGCGCATAGCCCGCGCTTCCGCCGATTATAGCCTGAGGCTTGAAGGCATATCCGAATATCATACCGAAGGTTTCGGGGATATATTTTATTCTCGCGCAGATTATAACAAGTCCGCCGACGATATAAAGCAGTGCCATTACGGGCACGATTTTTTCCGTTACGGAGGCTACGCGGTTAAGTCCGCCGATGAATATAAAAGCCGATATTGCGGCGACCGCCGCTCCGATAATCCATGACGGAACGCCGAAAGCCGTGCTGAATGTCGAGCCTATTGAGTTCGACTGAACCATACTGCCCATAAATCCGAGCGCAAGTATTGTCGCAACGGCAAAAAAGCCGGCGAGTATTTTGCCGAAGGTGCCGCCAAAGGCTTTCTTTATGTAATAAACGGGGCCGCCGTGTACGGTGCCGTCGCTGTCCGTTTTTCTTGTTTTTATTGCGAGAGTGGCTTCGGCATATATCGTTGCCATACCGAAAAACGCTATTATCCACATCCAGAATATCGCGCCGGGACCGCCGATAAGAATAGCGCCGCAGGCTCCGACGATATTTCCCGTTCCGACCTGAGCGGCTATTGCCGTCGCAAGTGCCTGAAACGATGTAAGTCCGCTTTTCTGTTTTCCGCCCCTGAGGCTTATACTGCCGAAAACCTTTTTCATTCCCTCGCCGAAGCAGCGCACCTGAACAAAGCGCGTTTTTACCGTGAAAAACAGTCCCACGCCGACGAGAAGGATTATCAGAATATAATCCGAAAGATAAGAGTTGATTTTTGATACTATGCCGAGTACCGCGTCCATTTTGTTTTCCTCCTGAATAAAAAAATAAAAAAGCTGCCGATAAAATATCGGCGGCTCCGGAAAAAAGACATACAGACTATAAAAATATAAATATTTACTTTGTCTGCTCCGTTCTTTTGCCTGAGAGATTCGGCTTTCGCCTTGCACCTTCGGCACCCGCACTTTCTGCGGGATTCTCCAGAGTAACCTCCGCGCTCGGTCTTTTCCCAAATTCCGAGAGCTTCTTCGGTTGCCGACATTATAGCATATATTTTTTGGGATTTCAATAGGAAAAGCAAAAATAATTCACTTTTTCACGATAAAAAAGAAAATACGGCGCATCGCGCCGTTTTTTCTTATTATGTTTATATTTACTGTGCAGCTTCTTCAACTACGTCTGCCGTGTCGCCTATGAGCGCGCGATAGAACTGAGCCTTTGCAGCCGACACATAAGAGGCTACCCAAAGAGTACCTACGCCGAGACAGAGAGCGCCGACAATCCACCAGCCGATAAAGCTGAGTTCGAGAACGAAGAGCTCCCACTTGTGACCGTCCATTATTCTGCGGCTTTCGTCGATGCACTGCTTCCAATCGTATTCGGGATGGTCAGCCTTGATGTAATAGATCATGGAATAAGAATAATATTTTACTATTCCGGGAATTACGAAAAGCATTGACCAGAGAGCGATGAACAATGATGAAAGGAATCCGAGAAGGAAGTTCTGACCGAAGTCGTTGAAACCGCCGAACAGACCGAGTACGTCCATTGTTTTGTGATCACGCGCCTGCTTGAGAAATAGCGCCGAAAGACCGAATGACATAGGTCCGACGAAAAGGAAAGAGATGAGTGAGCTTGCGCCGAGTATAGCGCCTGTAATCAGCGCCACGAGAATAGCGATAAGCCACGGCGTTGCAAAGATATTTCTGCCGAGCTGTTCTCTTGCTTTGCGTTTGATTTCGCTTCTTGACATATAATAATACCTCCAAAAGTAATTATGATGTATGAATACAACCATCATATTAACTATAATATATCATACAATGGCTGTATATGCAATATCAAATGCGAAAAAAATGAACAGATTTTATTGAATTTTTGAACAAAAGAGAGAAAAATGACGGAAAAGAAAAAATCCTGCACGGTGTGCAGGATTTTTGGTGGGAGCGGGTGGATTCGGACCACCGAAGTCACTGACAACAGATTTACAGTCTGCCCCCTTTGGCCACTCGGGAACGCTCCCAATTATAAAGCCCCGCACATAAAATGCACAAGGCTTCTTTGGAGCTGGTGATCGGAGTCGAACCAACAACCTGCTGATTACAAATCAGCTGCTCTGCCATTGAGCCACACCAGCAATATTCCGCTTACGCTTTCCGCGTCAGCGAAAAGAATTATATCATAATAGTTTCGCGTTGTCAATAGCTTTACGATAAATTTTTATGCAAATAAATCCGAAATTCAATTATAAACGGCGTAAAGCGTTATATCTCCGTCGATAAGCACTTTTTCGGGCGAAAAAGGCACGGTAAGATTGCTGTCGGTAAAGAACGAAGCGTTTATATTTCCCGTGCTTATGCCGAGAAAGCAGTTTTTCTGCGCCGTGAAAACGGATTTCGATTCGCTTTCCTTTCCGTAATTGAAGATCACGGTCACATGCGCCTTGTCGTCTGCCGGAAGAGCTGAAAATCCGTCCGACGCTTTTTCCGAATACGAAAATTCGCGGCGGAGCAGGGGCTTTTCCGTGCCGTTTGCTTTTTTCAGCGTATAGGAGATCTCGTCCGTTATATGATCGCCGTGTATTTTATACGTTGCGATAAGGCTGTCGCTTATTTCAAAGCCCATTGAAGAATATTTTGCCGCGACTTCTATTGTCATTTCGGCTTTGTAGGCGACGGTTGTTGCGCCGTCGTCCGATTTTTTTGAATAAAGCTGACGGTATGAAAGCCCGTCGAAATCGTGCGAGCAGGTAAGATAGCTTTCTATATATTCATAGTAGGTTTTTGATATGAGAATGACAGAGTAAAGATTTCCGGCGTTTTCGGCGAAGACCTTGCCGTCGCAAGCGTAAAGGGAATAATCGCCGTCCTTCTGAATTATGTTGTAGCCGCAGGCGCTGTCCGAGGAAGGCTCTGTGTAAATGGAATAAGAGTAGCCGTCGCTGCCGTTTTCATCGTAATAGGTCAGCGTTTCGGTGTAGGATTTACACCCTTTGTCCGAAGCGAATATGCTTGAAGGGTCAAGCTTGTTTTGTATTTCTCTGTAAGATACCGAAGCGCCTTTGCCGCACGAGACGAGCATAAGCGAAGCGGCTGTAAGTATCAGTGCTATTGCTTTTTTCACTTTTTTCTCCCAAAGAGTTATTTGATTTTTTGCTTATACAAATATTTTTTAAGCCTGTACACTTTTATTTTAGCTTTGCGGCGGAGATTTGTCAAGATTATGCGCCGAATGTTTATAGTTTGTACTTGAAGTTTACACATTTATCTGATATAATGTGAAAAAACCTATCCGGAGATAAAAATGAAAAAGATAAAAATCATTGCATTCACGGTGGCGATCGCAATGCTTGCGCTTGCGCTTTGCTCGTGCAAAAAGACAAGCTCCGACACTACCGCCGCCACGGCTGTGATCGTCGTAAAGGATTACGGAGAAATAACCGTCGCGCTCGATTATGAAAACGCGCCGATAACGTCGGCTCATTTTGCAAAGCTCGCGCAGGACGGACTTTACGACAACACGGATATTATCCGTATGCAGCAGGGCTTTGTGCTTCAGGGCGGAGCAAATTCAAAATCCGAGGAAACGATAAAGGGCGAGTTTTCTTCAAACGGCGTTGACAATAAGCTTCAGCACAAAAAGGGCGTTATATCAATGGCGCGCTCAACCGATCCCGATTCGGCAAGCACACAGTTCTTTATAGTGCTTTCGGATTCGGCACAGTCCTCGCTTGATGGAAATTACGCCGCGTTCGGCACGATAACCGACGGCTGGGACGTCGTTGAAAAAATCTGCTCCGACATAACGGAAAATGGAGGCTTTTCAAACGACTATTACGGCGTTATGATGGGCTTCCTCAGCGAAGAAAATTATATAAAAATCGAAACGGTCAGAATAGAAAGCTCCTCTGCAGAATAAAAAATCAGCCAAACATAAGGCGGCACACAAGACAGGAAAAGAAAATACAGAATATCATCGAAAGAAACGCGGCAGGCAGAGCATGCCGCGTTTTCTTTATGCCCGCCGCCGAAAAATACACGGCGAAAACATAAAGTATCGTTTCGGAGGAGCCCAAAAGCACAGACGCCGTTTTTGAAGTCAGGCTGTCCGCGCCGTATTTGTCGAAAATATCGGCTATCATGGCGTTCGAGCCGCTGCCCGAAAACGGACGCATTATTATGAGCGGAAGCATTCCCGTCGGGATTCCGAGCCTTTCGGACAGAGGCGAAAGAAGCGACGAAAGAAAATCGACCGCGCCGGATGCCGAAAGCATCGAAACCGATACCACAAGCACGATAAGCGTGGGCAACAGGCGGAATATTATTTTTACGCCGTTTTCGGCGCCGCAAAGAAAATCGTCGAAGGAGGCTTTTTTTGAAAACGTCAGCATTGCGGCGCAAAGCAGTATCGCCGCGGGAATAAAGGCGGAGGCTACGTATTCCATACTTTTTCCGCCCTTTTCGCTTTGACGGGGAAGAGATGCCCGAGTCCTTTTGTAAGAAGCATCGAAACAATCGCACCACAGGCAGAGCATATCCACACGGCAGGAATTATGTCAAAGGGAGCTGTCGAGCCTGCGGCGCGCCGCAGAGCGATAAGCGTCGTCGGCATAAGCGATACGGACGAGGTGTTGAGCACGGCAAACGTGACCATGTCGTCTGTTGCCTCGTCGCTTCCGCCGTTCAGAGCCGAAAGCTTTTGCATGGCTTTTATGCCGAGCGGCGTTGCGGCGTTGCCGAGCCCGAGAAGATTTGCGCTGATGCTTGCGGCGATCTCCTCCGTGCCGATACCGCTTTTGCAGCTTTCCGGAAAGAGAATTTTCATAAGCGGAGAGATCAGCTTTGCAAGCATATTGCAGACGCCGCATTTTGAATAGACCTCCATAACTCCGCACCACAGCGCAGTGAGTCCGAGAAGCGAGATTGAAAGCTCCACCGCCTTTGAAGCGCCGTCTATTATCGCGGAGGCGAGCATATCCATTCTTCCGAGCGCAAGCGCAAAAGCAAAGGACACGGTGCTGATGACGCAGAAAATTTTTTTAAGCATAAGAACGTCTCCCGTAAAAAATAAGTGTATTACGAATTTCCATTTGCAGAAAAAGCGATTTTTGCGGTTTCGTTGTCGAAAAAAATCCCGAAAAAGTGCTTATTAAGACTAAATTATTACTAAAATCAAAATTTTTCAAAAAAATTCGCCTTTTATTTCATTTTATTGTTGACTTCCTTTACATAATATGGTACATTATAATTACACTATGAAAGGAGTGTTATACATATGAAATCAACAGGTGTAGTAAGAAAGATTGACGAGCTCGGAAGATTTGTTCTTCCCATTGAACTCAGAAAGAATCTCGGAATCAACAATCGTGATGCCGTGGAGATCTTCGTTGAGGACGACAAGATCATTCTCAAGAAGTATGAGCCTTCATGCGTTTTCTGCGGAAATGCCGACAACGTTGAAAGCCTCAACGGCAAGCTTATCTGCAAGGATTGTATCAAGAAGATCAAGGACAGATATTGAGATTATATTCTTGGGGGAAATGAAAAATGTGCGTTTCGGAAACGAAACGCACATTTTTATGTTTATTATTTTGCAACCGTAAGCTTTATTATAAGAGATATGTCGTCCGGCTGAACCTTGGCTTCCGTTGCGGCTTTGTTGCGACGTATCGCGCCGCACCTGGTGCATTTGTGGGTAATTATATATCCCTTTTTCGCGTCGGGCTCAGCCGATATCGGAATCATAAGTCCGCCGCAGCCGCTTGCTCTGTCGCCGGGGTGATTGTCCAGATGAAGCGAGCAAAGACAGCGCGGACAGTGATTGCGGCACGAATAGCCGAGCGGCTGAACGTGAAGTCCGCAATTTTGGCATATGAATTCTTCGTCCTTTTTTTCAAAAAGCTTTGTTTCCATCGGATTATTCTTTATCCGTCAGCGCGAGCGCAAGCTCGTCGAGCGCCTTCTGCTCCGCAGGAGCCGGAGCACCGGACATTGGCTCGGAGGCGTTCTGTACCTTCGGGAAAGCGATAACGTCGCGCAGACTGTCCGCGCCGCACATTATCATCGAAAGACGGTCAAGACCGATTCCCGCGCCGCCGTGAGGCGGAGCGCCGTAGCGGTAAGCGTCAACAAGGAAGCCGAACTTGGAGTCAATCTCCTCGGGAGTAAGTCCGAGGGATTTGAACATCTTCTGCTGAAGCTCGAAGTCCGTGATTCTTATAGAGCCGGAGAGCAGCTCCGTGCCGTTGAGAACAAGGTCGTATGCCTTTGCTCTGACAGAGGCGGGGTCGCTGTCTATATAGGGCAGACATTCGTCAAGCGGCATTGTGAAAGGATGATGCATCGCAAGCCATGTTCCGCTTTCCTCGTCCCATTCGAAGAACGGGAATTCCGTAATCCACAGGAAGTTGAATTTGCCTTCGGGAATTATGCCGAGCTTTTTTGCAACTATCGTGCGGAGCGCGCCGAGCGTAGGAAGCGTTACCTTGTCCTTGTCGGCTACGATAAGCGCGACGTCGCCTTTTTTCATGCCGAGTGCGGAAATAATGCTTTCAAGCTCGCCCTCTGCCATAAATTTCGCAAACGAGCAGGAGGGCGCGTCCTCAAACCAGCGGATATACGCAAGTCCCTTTGCGCCGATACCCTTTGCGTGCTCGGTGAGCTTGTCTATCTCTTTTCTCGAAAGAACGTCCGCGCCGCCCTCGGCAACTATTGCGCGAACAGAGCCGCCGTTCTGCACGGCAGATGAAAACACCGAAAAGCCGCTGTCTTTTACGAGCGATGAAATATCGCAAATTTCCATACCGTAGCGTGTGTCGGGCTTGTCCGAGCCGTAGCGCGTCATGGCTTCATTGTAAGTCAGGTGGAGCATGGGCGTTTTTATGTCTTTATCAAGCACCTTTTTGAAAAGATAAACGATAAAGCCTTCTATCATATCCATTATATCGGACTGATCGACAAACGACATTTCAAGGTCTATCTGTGTGAATTCGGGCTGGCGGTCTGCGCGGAGGTCTTCGTCGCGGAAGCAGCGCGCAAGCTGAATATAGCGGTCAAAGCCGGAAAGCATAAGCAGCTGCTTGTAAATCTGCGGACTTTGGGGAAGCGCGTAGAAATGACCGTGATGAATTCTTGAAGGAACGACATAGTCGCGCGCGCCCTCGGGAGTGGGCTTTATCATCATGGGGGTTTCTATTTCGATAAATCCGTTTTTATAGAAATATTCGCGTGCGGCAAGAGCTATCTCGTGACGCATTATTATATTTTTCTGCAGGGGAGTGCGGCGCAGGTCGAGGTATCTGTATTTTAAGGCAAGCTCGTCGCGGACGTTTGAATCGTCGAGAATTTCAAAGGGTGTTGTCTGCGCGGCGGAAAGAATACGGTAATCGTCCACGGCGATTTCGATTTCGCCCGTGGGCATATTTTTGTTTATCGCGCCTTCGCCTCTTGCGCGGACAACGCCGTGAGCGGCAACGACAAATTCCGAGCGCGTTTTGAACGCTTTGTCGAATACGGCTTTGTCGGTGTCGCCGTCGAAAGCGAGCTGAATAATGCCCGTTCTGTCGCGGAGGTCGATGAAAATGAGCGCACCGAGGTCGCGAACTCTCGCCACCCAGCCGAGCGCACACACTCTTTTGCCGATATCGTCCTTTGCGAACTGTCCGCAGTATTTTGTTCTTCTGTCCTGTTTTTGTAAAAGTTCAGCCATTGTATTTTGTCCTTTCGGTAAGGTTTATTTTTTCAGTAATTCTATTGCCTGCGCGGTTGTTACGGAAAGCTGATCTCCGCCGTCCATTCTGCGAAGCGATATCTTGCCTTCGGCTTCTTCGCTGTCGCCTATGACCGCAACATATTTTACGCCCGCCTTGTCGGCGTATTTGAACTTTGCTTTGAGTGAACGATCCGACCAGTAAACGTCGGTTGCGATGCCTGCCGCGCGAAGAGCCTCGGCTGTTTTTGCGGTGTAAGCAAAGCGGTCGCTGCCTGTGGGAAGCACAAGCACCTGTGCCGTAGTGCGTTTGGTCGGCTCTATCATTTTGTTTTCGCGGAGCTGGGCGAAAAGTCTTGAAAGACCGATTGAAGCGCCCACGCCGGGAAGCTTTTTGTCCGTGTAAAAGCCTGCAAGATCGTCATATCTGCCGCCGGAGCAGACGGAGCCGAAATCCTCATGACCGACGATAAACGTTTCGTAAACCGTGCCGGTGTAATAGTCGAGTCCGCGCACGATCGAAAGGTCGATTTCAAGATTCTTTTCCGGAACGCCGAGCGAATAGGCAAGCGATATGACCTTTTCAAGCTCGTCTGCGCCGAGGATAAAGGTTTCGTCCGTGCACAGCGCACGGAGCGATGAAAGCTTTTCGGCGTTTGTTCCTTTTATCGATGTGAATTCGTTTATTTTTTCAAGCGCTTTGTCGCTTACGCCGAGCTTTGTAAGCTCTTCCTGCGTTTTTTCCGCGCCGATTTTGGGCATTTTGTCCATCGTGCGCATAACGTCGGAGGTTATGTCGCCGAGCCCGAGCGAGCCGAAAAAGCCCGTCAGGATCTTGCGGTTGTTTATGCGGATGACAAAATCGCCTATGTCAAATTCCGTGAAAACGGTATTTATGGCGGCTGTCATTTCCGCATCGTAGCAGAGGTCAAGACTGTCCGAACCGATAACGTCGATATCGCACTGATAGAATTCGCGGAATCTGCCCTTCTGCGGACGCTCGCCCCTGAACGATTTTGATATCTGATATCTTTTGAAAGGGAACGAAAGATCTGGGAAGTGTTGCGCCACATATCTTGCAAGCGGCACGGTAAGGTCGAAGCGGAGCGATACGTCCGTATCGTGATGATTGAAACGGTATATCTGTTTCTCGGTTTCGCCTCCCGCCTTTGCCAGAAGCACCTCCGAATATTCAAGGGTAGGCGTATCGAGCGGCACAAAGCCGAATCTTTTATAAACGTTTTCTATTTTGCCCTTCATATCTTCAAAGGCGAGCTGATCCGCGGGGAGCAGCTCCACAAAGCCCTGAAGTATTCTCGGGGTGACCTTATTTTCCATAGGAATTTCTCCTTGATGTTGTTATAATAAAATATTCTATCACACATTTTTTTAATTTTCAATATTTTCGCGGCCATTATTGACTAAAAATAAGCCGTATGATATAATTTTTCTGTAAAAAACGGAAAGGAGAACGCGGTTTTGAGAAGTAATTCGCTTTTGCTCGGTACAAAAACGCCCGTAACCAAGCTTTACGGCGTAGGAGAAAAACGTGCCGAATCGCTTGCGCGCGCCGGAATTTATACCGCGCTCGATCTTGCGTATCATTTTCCGCGCGGATATGAACTGCGCGGAAACGTAAAAACCGTAAAGGAAGCCGCGGACGGCGAGGTCTGTTCGCTTGTGCTGACGGTTGCCTCTCCTCCTCATACGGCGAGAATACGCCGCTCGATGACGGTGACAAAGGTTCTCGGCTGTGACGAAACCGGCAGATGCACGATAACGTTTTTCAATCAGCCGTATCTGCGCGATACGCTTAAAACAGGCACGGAGGCGAGATTTTACGGAAAAGTCGAGCGCAGGCTCGGCGCGGTGACGATGACCTCGCCTGCAGTCGAAATACTGCGCGGAAGCGTTCCGCTCCGTGCGCTTGTGCCTGTTTATCCGCTTGTGGAGGGAATAACGCAAAAGCTTATGGCTTCCTCCGTCCGCGCGGCGCTCGACGCGATATTCGATCCCTCCTCGCCCGACGCGCTCGGCGAAAGCCTTCCGTATGAAATAAGAAAAAAATACGGACTTTGCGATATAAAATACGCGCTGTATTCGATTCACTGTCCCGCCGACGCCGAGACAATAGAACGCGCGAAAAAGCGCCTTGCTTTTGAAGAAATGTATCGCTTTGCGCTTATGCTCAGCATGGCGGGAAAAGGCGAAAAATCGTGCAGCGGAAAGAAATTTCTTCCTGCGGACAGAAAAAAGTTCCTTTCGGCGCTGCCGTTCGAGCTTACGGGAGCGCAGAAGCGCACGATAGACGAAATCGAAGCCGATATGACGGGCGGCATGCAGATGAACAGGCTTGTTTCGGGCGACGTCGGCTCGGGAAAAACCGTGTGCGCGGCATATGCGGCATATATCGCGTTGCAAAATCACACGCAGGCGGCGCTTATGGCTCCGACGGAAATTCTTGCGCGTCAGCATTATCTCGATCTTGCTCCGCTTTTTGAAAAGCTCGGTTACAGCTGTCGGCTGCTTATCGGCGCGACGCCGGCGTCGGAAAAAAAGAAAATAACATCAGAGCTTGCAAGCGGAAAGATAGATTTTATAATCGGCACTCACGCGCTTATAGAGGACACCGTGATATTTGAAAATCCGGGCATAGTGATAACCGACGAGCAGCACCGCTTCGGCGCGGCGCAGAGAGAAAGGCTTGCGAAAAAAAGCGCGGACTGTCACATTCTTACGATGAGCGCAACGCCCATTCCGAGAACGCTTGCGCTTGTGCTTTTCGGCGGACTTGATATTTCCGCCGTCGATGAGCTTCCTCCGGGCAGACAGAAGATAGGCACATTTGCCGTCGATGAAAGCTATCGCGAGCGTCTGAACGGATTTATACGGAAGACGGTAAAGGATGGCGGGCAGGTATATATCGTCTGCCCCGCAGTTGAAGAACAGGAAATGCTTGTCGGCGAGAGCGGCGAAAAGATATCGGTTTCCGACCTTGTGACAATAGACGGCGAGCGTGACGGCATAAAGCTGAAAACCGCCGTAGATTACGCAAAGCAGCTTTCCGAGAAGGAGTTTCCCGATCTTCGCGTGGCGTTTATTCACGGAAAAATGAAAAGCGCGCAGAAGGAAAAAACAATGGCTGATTTTGCCGACGGAAAGATAGATATTCTTGTTTCCACAACGGTTATAGAGGTTGGTGTGAACGTTCCGAACGCTTCGCTTATGATAGTCGAAAACGCGGAATTTTTCGGGCTTTCCCAGCTTCATCAGCTCAGGGGGCGCGTCGGCAGAGGACAGAGAAAGTCGTACTGCATACTCGTTTCCGACTCAAAGAGCGAAAAATCGAAGGCAAGACTTGCGGTGATGTGCTCGACTCAGGACGGGTACAAAATCGCGGAAAAGGACCTTGAGCTTCGCGGTCCGGGCGATTTTATCGCTCAGGCAGGCGGAAGAATACGTCAGTCCGGCGGAGTGGATATGAAATTCGGCTCGCTCGGCGACAGCAAGCTTCTTTACGACGCCTTCGACGCGGCAAAAAACACTCTTGAGTCGGATCCGTCGCTTTCGCTTGCGGAAAATGCCGAAACGAAAAAACAGCTTGCGCGTGCGTCGGGCGCGGGAGCATTATAACAGAAAGGGCAAAATTATGGGCGTTATTTTCAACGAGGATCCGAATCATTTTGTATATACAAGGGCGCAGGCGGGAATAACCGGGCTTTCCGAAAAGGATCTGACGGATTTTATAGACGGCTATGCAGAAACAAACATAACCGATTTTCTTGTATGCGTAAATGCAAGTCTTCCGCACTTCAGGACGAAAAAAATCGAGTCCGTATGCGATAAGTACAGAGCGTGGGAAAAGAGCGGAAAGCTTTGCGGCAGGGAAAACGATCCGATAATCAAAAGCTCGCGGCTGCTTTGCGAAACGCTTGAAAAGGGACTTGACATTCACAACGTGTGGATAAAGCGTCTGCGGCAAAACAAAATAAAGCCGTGGATATCGGTAAGAATGAACGATATTCATAACGCCGGCGACGCAGACGCATTTTTGCCGAGCGGCTTTTCCGCTTCTCACCCCGAATACAGACGGGCAGGCTACCGCACGCCGTCGGGCTACTATGAATACGCGCTTGATTATACCTTTCCGCAGGTAAGGGAATATTATCTTACCGTGATATCAGAGGCGCTCGACGCTTTCGACGCCGACGGTATAGAGCTTGATTTCATGCGCGAAATATACTGCTTCGGAGCCGGCAGAGAATATGCCGGCACGGCAATAATGACGGAATTCATCGAAAACGCCGTGCGCCTTGTTCGCGAAAAGGAAAACGAGCGCGGACACAAAATAAGCATAGGAATACGCCTTCCCGACTCGCCCGAAAAGGCGCTCAGACTCGGGTTTGACGCTGTGGAATTTATAAACAGAGGATATTTTGATCTTATAACCGTGTCGCCGCGCTGGTCGTCGTCGGATTTGGATATGCCGATAGATTTCTGGAGGGGACTTGTGTCGGGAAAAAATATCCGTCTTGCCGCAGGACTTGAAGTTCTGCTTGACGCATACAACCGCAGGGGAAGAAAATATCTTTCCGTCACGGCGGAGAGCGCGCTCGGTATGGCGTGCGCGTATACCTCGCTCGGCGCGGACGATATTTACCTTTTCAACTATATGGACAATATAGATCCGCAGGACGTAAAGACAAAGTCTCTTTTCGCCGCGGAAAATTACAGAAGCTTTTTATGCACGATAGGCGACAAAGAAAAACAGATATCGTCCGCGCGCAGACACGTTTTAACTTATAATGACGTAAGCGCGGTAGGATTTGCCGCGCGCAGACCGCTTCCGCTTTCGGCTTCGGGCGGATTTTCCGCAGTGAGAATTCCGACGGGGGAAATTCCGAAGGAAAAAAGCGTGACGCTTGTTGTCGGCGCGGAGTGCGGAGCTGATTTTTCGGGCGACAGCCTTACGGTTTATGCAAACACCCGAAAATGTGAATTTATCGGCTGTGTCGGCGTTCCCGAAAACGCATATGACGATATGCGGTACTTTGCTTATCGTATCGAAAACGACGGGAACATACCCTTTGTTACGGTTGCCGAGTTTTCCTCTCCGTGCGAGAGCATAAGGCTTTGCTGGATTGAAATCGATGTAAAATAAACAAACAAAAAACTGCGGCGATGCCGCAGTTTTTTATTTTTGTATAAAATTAAATATGCCGATGACAGCTGAATTATTAAAGAAGCTTTATTCCTGCCACCGCACATTCCTCTTTTGTTTTCGCGTCCCACACCGAGCACTGAACCTCTCCTATGTGAGCCTTTCCGAGCAGAAGCATTGAAAGGCGAGACTGTCCTATTCCGCCGCCTATCGTGTAGGGGAGCTTTCCTTCAAGCAGCAGCTTATGGAACGGGAGCTTTCTTCTCTCGTCTGCGCCGGCTTCCGTGAGCTGACGGTCGAGCGATTCGGGACTTACGCGGATTCCCATAGACGAAATTTCAAACGCGCATCCGAGCGTATCGTTATAAAACATTATATCGCCGTTCAGCGACCAATCGTCATAGTCGGGCGCTCTGCCGTCGTGCTTTTTGCCCGATTTCAGCTTTCCGCCGATCTGCATTATAAATGTTGTGCGATGTTCCTTAACATAAGTGTTTTCGCGCTCCTTTGACGTAAGCGCGGGATACATATCCTCAAGCTCCTGAGAGGTAACAAACGAAACCTCGCGCGAAAGGCTGTGGGGAAGCTCGGGAAAAGCGCGGCAAAGCTCGTCCTGCGTATCGCATATCGCGCCGACTATCGCCTTTACCGTATTTTTGAGATATTCGGGATTTCTGTCCTTTTCGTCAATGACCTTTTCCCAGTCCCACTGGTCAACATATATCGAATGAAGGTTGTCCATATCCTCGTCGCGACGGATCGCGTTCATATCTGTATAGATGCCCTCTCCGACGCCGAAGCCGTAATCTGAAAGCGCCATTCTTTTCCATTTTGCAAGCGAATGGACGACCGCGGCGCTTGTGCCCGTTTCTTTTATATCGAAAACGACGGGACGCTCAACGCCGTTGAGATCGTCGTTGAGTCCCGACTGAGGCTCTACGAACAGCGGCGCGGATACCCTGCGCAGATTGAGCGCCTTGCCCAGCTTTTCTTCAAATATCTGATGTATCATTCCTATTGCGGTTTGCGTTTGGTATATTCCCAGCACGGATCTGTATCCTGCGGGGATTTTTGTCGTGCTCACAGACAGCCTCCCTTTTTCATTAAAAAATTGAATTTATGATACCACACGAGAAAAATCTTGTCAATAGAAAAAGCCGAAAAAATTCGGCTTTTTTGTTTTGCGCGGCTTTATTTTATTGTGTCACAGCGACGATAAAGAATATAAATTTTTTCTGCTTTTACGGCTATCGCCTCCGACGGCGCTTTTCCTCCGTGTTCTTTTATTAGTCGATGTAATTTTGCGAAAGCCTCACCTTTTTCAAAAAAATTTTTATCCTATCATCGGCTCGCTTCTGCCCGTCATCGAATAAGGTGCCGTGCCTTTTACAAAAATGCTTTTTTTCAGTCTTATATCGCGTGACGACGCGCCGACGAGAAGGTCAAATCTTCCGTCCTCGACAATATATTTTC